>CAYGAN010000004.1:20390-49673 GCA_964347585.1 uncultured Planctomycetales bacterium
GGATGGCAAATATTCCGTAGGCTTCAGCCGCTCGACGGGCCCTGCCTTCGCCGAACACCTGATGCCACTCGATCTTCTGCTTTCTGAGGAAATCGCGAAGGGCCTTCTCCTCACGGTCCAGGCTAATACCGATTATCACGAAGTCCCCGCGGTCCTTCAGCAGCTCGTACGCCCGCTTGAGATCAGGCAGTTGTTTGCGACACGGACCGCACCAGGTAGCCCAGAAGTCGAGAAACACGTACTTGCCATTCAAGTCGGCCGACTCGATCGTCTTGCCTGCCAGTGTCGTTAGGGTCACCAGCGGGGCCGGGCGGCCCGGTACGATGATCCGCGATGGGCTGAGCTTCTTGGGCCCAACGGCCCTGGCCAGGGCGAAGCGATAGTCCATCTTGCCCGCGCGCATAATCTGGCCTTCAAGCGGCTCGTACCCGCGTTTGAGGATCTGGAACTCAATATCGCCGCCCGGGGCGTGTCGGAACTCGAAGCGGCCCTTGTCATCAGTGAGGGTCCGCAGCCCGACTGTCTGATAGCCGCGCCATTCTCGGCCTATCACCATAACGCTTTCGAGGCCCACCCCGTCTTTGTCAACAATGGTGCCTCGGATCGGCCGGCCGGGTCCCATCACCAAATCGACCCGGTTCGATCGGCCCGGCCTGAGTTCCGCTTCCCGCAAGGTCGGTGCGTACGATTCGTGGTGTACCGTCAGGACGGCAGCGCCGGGTTGGACGGGTTTCAGTTCGTACTCGCCGTCCTCGGCGCTCCATGTCGTCAGCACAGCGTCCTCGATCCGCGTCCCGACGATCACGCGTGCGCTGAAAACCGCTTTGCCGGTCTCGGCATCGGTGATTCGTCCCAGCACCACCGCTGCTCGTTGAAGGACGAACGTCTGGTCCACTTCGGCGCGACCCTCAGGGACGTTGATCCGGCGCGGGAATCCTCTGTCTTGGACGTAATCCTCGTGAGTGAGACGGAGGGACAGGACGCGCATATCATGCGGGAGACTCCGGAACGTAACGACGCCTTTGTCGTCCGTTACGGCGGATCGCAAATGGCCCGCTTCGCCAGGGATCACATCAATCGTGACCTCAGAGATTGGCCGCTGTGCGCTGTCAACAACGCGAATCTTCACGATGCGCTCCGACCGGAGTGTAAACACGAGCGGCTTGAAGTCGGGCCTTACTTCGATGCGCTGGACCTCACGGCCGAAGCCATCCGCCTCGACGGAAATCACCGCCGCACCCTCCGGCACGCCGTTGACCTCGAACCGGCCGTTCTTGTCGGTTGTGGCAGCAAGCTCCTGGTAACCGAGAGCTAAGCGCACGCGGGCGTCAGGAATCGGTGTGCGGTCAGGTGCGGCCTCCACTCGCCCCGTCACGCTCAGCGCGCCCTGCAGAACCAGGGCCACGAACGGGCTGGGCTCTTCAGGGCCGATTTGCACTTCGCGTTCGGCCGGGGCCCAGCCGCCTTTGCTTATCCGCAGGACAATCGCACCCGTGGTGCCGGCAGGGAGCTCCAACCGGAAGTCGCCGATCTCGTTGGTAGCGTCCTGGGCCAGGATTCTCGACCGCCCTCCGCCGGCGCGAGCCCGCTCGGCGGTCACCGTGGCATCGGCGATGCCCGCGCCGATGTAGTTGAGCACTTGTCCTCGAACGAGAATCGTCTTCGCGGCCTCGTTGGCTTCGCCCGTTAGGCGGGCAACGAAGACCAACATGGCCACACCGGTCAGGCTCGCAGTTCGTGCCACAGCTCCGAGATTCATTGGCGCCTCCTGCGCCCCCGCGGGACCGGTCGGGACGCACAGACCCTCTGACGGCAGGCGAGCATGAGTTGCACTGTATATTCTATCACCTCGGCGGGCAGGCGGCAGCCGGCGACATGGCAGTTGCAAGGACCCATCCGAGGGTCTATGTTCTGGCAACGTGAGTTTGCCCCGCATCCTGGCGATCGTCGATTCCGTGCAAGGGTATAGTTGGACGACATTGCGCTGTGACCTAATCGCTGGGGCCACCGTCGCGGTCGTAGCCATCCCGCAAGGCATGGCCTACGCGATGGTTGCGGGCGTGCCGGTTGAATACGGACTGTACGCAGCGATGCTGCCAACGGTCGTCGCGGCCCTGCTCGGAAGCAGCCGCCACCTGGTCACAGGGCCGACGTTCCCGACGGCAATCCTGCTCTTTTCGATCATCCAGCCCTTGCTAGGCACCGACCACGACCCCGCGACGGTCATGCCCGTCGTGTTCCTGCTGGCTATTCTATCCGGCGCATTGATGATCCTGGCGGGGCTGGTACGGATTGGAAATCTGGTTCGGTATGTCTCCCAAGCTGTCATCGTAGGCTTTATCGCCGGCTCGGCCCTGCTGATCATCGCCGATCAGGTCAAATCGACACTGGGCACCGAACCGGCGCGCGTGCAACTGCCGGCGTGGGCGCCGGTGATCGTCAAGAATCTGGCGCCGGTGCTGGCGAACGCGGCCGACGCGAATTGGCGGTCTATCCTCATCGCCGCGGGCGTGTTCATCCTAGTACTCGTCTCAGGCAAGCTTGATCGCCGCATACCGGCAGCCATCCTGGCGATCGCGGCCGCGGGGGCCGTCGTGTGGATGTGCAATTGGAGCGCAGATGACTTGAGATCGGTCGGTCCGATTCCTCGATCGCCCCCGCCTTTGTCCCGACCGTCCATGACGAGCGAGGCGGTGCATACATACTTCAACGGCGCTGTGGCACTCGCCCTGCTCGGGATGGTTCAGTCGCTGACGATCGCAAAGTCGGCAGCGGCCAGGACCGGACAGCGGGTGCGGCTGAACCGCGAACTCATCGCCCAGGGACTGGCCAGGATCATAGGAAGCTTTGCCTCTTCGATTCCTCCCAGCGCATCACTGGGGCGCACGGCGCTCAATTACCAGGTCGGCGGTCGGACGCCCATCGCTGCGGCCTCCAGCGGCTTGTTTGTCGCTCTCATTGTGCTGGCCTTTGCAAACCTGGGTACGTGGGTGCCGCATGCTGCCTTGGCAGGCATCATCATCTACGCAGCGTGCGGAGCGATCGACATGCGTGCGATCCGACGGATCTTGACAGGTACGCGGACAGACGGGGTCGTCCTGATTATCACGTTGGTGGCCACGCTTTGGATCAGGCTGCACTACGCTCTCTACGTCGGGGTGGCCTTGTCGATCATCATGGTCGTCAAGCAAACCAGCACCCTGCGGATGTCAGAGATGGTCAGCACGGGCGGAGGGCGGTTCCGCGAGACCGATGTCGATGAGCGGACCGGCTCCACGCCGGTCGTGCTGCTTCAACTCGAAGGAGCCGTTTACTTCGGTGTGGCCGATGAACTCGAAGCGGAGCTACGCCAGATTGCCTCGCGCGGAGCGAGCGTGATCATTCTACGCACGAAGCGCGCCCACCATCTCGACGCCACGGTAGCGGAGCGACTCATACAGTTTGCCCAAAGCTTCCGGTCGTCCGGTGGCGAACTGTTGATTTGCGGCTTGCGGCAGGAACTGCGCGATGTTCTTGCCAGAACGGGGCTCGACGAAGCCATTGGCAAGGACAACCTGCTCCTTACGGACGAGGACATCTTCGGATCAGTGCGCCGGGCGATTGAACGAGCGCAGCTCCTGATCGGCTCAAGCAGCCCGCTGATCCGCCGGGAGCCGGCCCATGAGAATGCGTGCTGTTACGAGATATAGCAGCAGCCCCGAGCCAGCGTGAGCGCCGCCAGAGACTCGGTTGCCTACGAGTACGCGCGACGGAACCCGGCGCCAAAGGGGCGCATCCCGGACCGGACGTACTCGTCTTCGGGTAACTTGATCCTTATCATGTCGAGCTACCGGACGAGAGGAATCGAGGATATCCAAAGGGGCGAACTGCCATGATCGCGACAACGCTCATCTGGGCAATGTCGGCCGCCGTCGGGGATGCGTCGCCAATCGACCCGCTGATCAATCCGTCGTTCGAGCACGGCGACCGCGGGCCGACCGGATGGCGTCTGTCCGGCGGCGTGGGTCGCTGGACTGCAGACTCAGCCGCCAAGGGAAAGCGGGCGGTCTCAGTAACCGGCACGGGAACCGAGACGAACTACTGGCGCACGGTCGATTACGGCTTCGCGGCCGGTCAGTTTTACCGGGTGCGATTCTCGGTCCAGCGATCGCGGGAGGCCGTCGGCGGGCTCGCCATCGCCGGGCCGATCTTCGCCAATCACGACTTCAGGCCCCCGGCGGGCGTATGGAAGCAACACAGCTTTGTGTTCGTCAGTCCAGAAGACGTAGCTACGAAGTTTCTGCGATTCGGCCAGTGGCACGTCAAAGGCACGTTGCTGTTTGATGATATCCAGCTAGTTCCGGTCAGTCCCATCCATGAGCGCGTCGATGGCGCAACGCTCGGCCAGGGCGAGAGAATCGATGGCGCAACATACACCTTCACCGCGCTGCTCGGCGCCGGCAATGCCAGTCGCCCGCTTCTGCGTTTCAGCGCCAACTTCAACGCACCCCGATGGGTATTCGCCCGTGGCAGCGAGGTGGTATATCGCCATCGCGTCGGCGCATTCCGGCAGAAGAAAGGGACGGTGGATGTCGGCGTGAGCTACCACACCGGAGGGGTCTGCCTCGTTCAAGCCAGCCGCGACGACCGGGGGTGGGTAAGCCTCGGGCAGATCAACCGGGTCGCCACCGACCGATTCGCCATCCCACCGGAGCTACTGCCAGCCGAGATGATATACGTTCGACTGAAAGGTGCCGCGGCTGCGAAGCTGGGGACGGACTCCGATCCAGGATGTTTCCAGGTAACGGCGTATCGCTACACGGCTGAACTGGCGGGTAACCCACCGTCAGGAGAGGGCAGCACGCAGTACGTTGAGCTTCACGCAACCGATCCGCGTTTGAGCGTCTCGATCGACCGGATCGGCACGCTTCTGCCGGGAGACGAGAACCCGATTGAGTTGACGCTGACCAGCAACGTCGATCATCCCCTTTCGATCAGCGCATACGCCGAGACCGCCCCCGACGACGACGTGGACGACCAAAGACAGTTTCGCCGCGGGCCTGTGAGCAGACGTAAGCTAAGCGGCAAACAGATCGCGAAACTGAAGCTGGCGGCTCCGGTCTCTGGTACCGGCTCCCTCCGCACGCATGTCCGCATCCATCTCGGGGCGGCCGTGCTCTACCAGGGCGGGTTCACATTCCACGTTCCTGAGTTGTACGATGTCAACTACGGCCACCTGTTGCCGGCAAGTTCGGACAACGTAGCGCTCTGGTGGACCAATGCGACGCGAAAGGTTCCACGACAACGGCCACTGCCCAGTGAGCACGGACCGGCTATCCAGCTCAGCGCGGCTCGTCACGACTACGAGGCGGCCCAGTTAATCGTCCGACCGAAGGAGGCGCTTCGCAAGCTGACCGCATCGATCAGCGATCTGCTCGGGCCGAACGACGCACGGATCCCGTCCTCACAAGCTGAGATTCTCCGCGCCCGATATGTCAGGGTGCACACGCCTACGGATCCAACGGGCACCAAGGGCTGGTGGCCGGATCCGCTGCCGCCGCTGGGTCGTGGCGTGGACGTAGCCGCCGGCGACAACCAGCCCCTATGGATCCTCGTGCACGTGCCCACCGACGCAACTGCCGGCGATTATCTGGCAAATGTGCAACTCGAAGCTGAGGGCTGGTCGGCACAGGTGCCGCTCAAACTCCACGTGTGGGATTTCATGCTCCCCGAGCGATCGCACGTAACCAGCGCATTCGGATTCTCAGCAGGCAACGTCTCTCGATATCATCAGCTCAAGAGCGAGGCGGATCGCCGGACGGTCATCAACAAATACCTGCAGAGCTTCTCAGCTCATCGTATCTCACCCTACGATCCGACGCCGCTCGATCCGTTCCCAGTTACGTTTCATCCCAAGGAAAAGCCGCCTCGGGCGCAGATCGAGTGGGCAGCGTTCGACCGGGCCATGGCTCGTGCGATCGACGAGTTCCATTTCAACAGCTTCCGACTACAGATCCAGGGCATGGGCGGCGGGCGATCACACAACCGCCAACCACCGAAACTCGAAGGATTCACCGACCCTTCGCCCGAGTATGCAGCGATGTTCTCCAGCCAGGTCGAGCAGATCGCCTCGCACCTGCGCGAGAAGGGATGGTTGGACGAGGCCTACGTCTATTGGTACGACGAGCCGGAGCCACCCGACTATGAGTTCGTCGCCAACGGCATGCAACGACTCAAGCAGTACGCGCCGGGGCTGCAAAGAATGCTAACGGAACAGCCGGAAGAGCCACTGTACGGCTCCGTTGACATCTGGTGCCCGATCACGCCGAACTACAACTACGAGCGCGCCGAGCAACATCGCAAGGCCGGTGAGAAGTTCTGGTGGTACGTCTGCACAGGCCCGAAGGCCCCGTACTGCACACTGTTCATAGATCATCCGGCCACGGAGCTTCGCGTGTGGCTCTGGCAGACTTGGCAACGCGACATCGACGGCATCCTCATCTGGCATTCAAACTACTGGACCAGCAGCGCCGCCTTTCCCGAGACGCTACAGAATCCGTACGAAGACCCGATGTCGTACGTCAGCGGCTACGGCACTCCGGCAGGCACGAAGCGACACTGGGGCAACGGCGACGGGCGCTTTATCTACCCTCCGGAGCCCGCCGCCGAGGGCAAGGCAGACACCATCCTCGACGGCCCGGTCAGCAGCGTCCGATGGGAAATGCTCCGCGAGGGCATCGAAGACTACGAATACCTTTACATGCTCAGGCAACTACTGGCCGAAGCCGGCGACAGAATCTCACCCGAGATGCGGCGCAAGGCCGAGTCGCTCCTCATTGTGCCCGAAGGAATCACGAAGGACATGACAACATTCACGAAGGACTCAAGACCCATCTACGAGCATCGCGCCAAGATCGCTGAGACGATCGAGCAACTTACGCACCACCCGCCGACCACGCAGCCAACTACGGAGCCCGCTGATTCGTAAGGCAGATTAGGTTGGACCCGAGCGGATGCGCGAGCCAACTTCAGTCGATGCGAACGGCACCAGCCTGGCCAAATCCCGACCGGCCTGGTGGCGATGGCTGCCGGGGCTCGTGAAGATCGTGCTCGCCGCGGCGATCTTGATCGGCGTCGGCCGACATATCCACGGCCTGTGGGGCAAGCTCGAAGAGATCAACGTGACCTTCCGACCCACGTGGGTGGTGCTAAGCACGTCTTTCTACGCGGCCGGCCTCATTCTATTCGGGCTCTTCTGGCGTTGGGTCATCCTGGACATGAGCGGCCGGACGAGCCGTTTCGCCGCTGTCCGCGCGTATTGCGTCGGTCACTTGGGCAAATACGTGCCTGGAAAAGCATGGGTCATCGTGATCCGAAGCGGCCTGCTTCGCGGGCACGGCGTGAGTCCGATGCCGGCCGCCTTGTCAGCGTTGTACGAAACGGCGACGATGATGGCAGCCGGGGCGGCGCTGGCAACGCTGATCTTGGTGGTATTGGACCCGCGCGACTGGCGCATGCTGGCCACAGGCGCAGTACTCAGCCTCGCCCTGGGAACTGTGGTTCAGCCGCTCATTTTCCACCGGCTCGCCAGGTTCGTGACGTTGCCGTTCAAGCGGTCCGAATCGGCGCCGGTCGAGCCGTGCCGCTATCGTACCCTCGCTTTCGGGCTTGCGATTCTGCTTCCGGGGTGGTTTCTGTGGGGGGCCAGTTTGGCCTGTGCGATCCGGAGCATCAGCCCGGAGGGCGCGCCGCTTTCCACTTGGCCGCTACTGACCGCGGCCATGGCGCTGGCAACGGTCGCCGGGTTCGTGATCGTCATCATGCCGGGTGGAATCGGCGTGCGGGAGTGGGTCCTGATGGTATGTCTGGCTCCCATGATCGGAGAGGGGATGGCGGCGATCGCAGCCGTGCTCATCCGGTTGATCTGGGTCGCTACGGAGCTGGGGGCGGCCGCCATGTTATACTGGATCGGCCCAACACGGAGATCGAAATGATCAGCATCGTCATCCCCGCCCGCGACGAGGAGGCCAACCTCGATCAGCTTTTCACCGAGCTGCTTGACGTGATCTCGACGAACGAGCTGGACACCGAGATAATCTTTGTCGATGACGGGAGCACGGACGAGACGTGGGAGCACATCCGCCGCTTCGCCGAGCAGAACCCCCAGGTCTGCGGCATTCGCCTTCGGCGTAGCTTTGGCAAGGCGGCGGCCCTCGTGGCCGGATTCCGAGCCGCACAGGGGGATCTGATCTTCACGCTCGATGCCGACCTTCAGGACGATCCCAAAGAGATACCCAGTTTCTTGGCCAAATTGAACGAAGGGTTCGACGCGGTCAACGGTTGGAAGCGAAAGCGGCACGATCCGTGGCACAAGGTCGTCCCCAGCCGCATCTTCAACTTCATGGTCAGCTGGACGACCGGGCTCAGACTGCACGACCACAATTGCGGGTTCAAGTGCTACCGGGCCGAAGTGCTCCGTGAAATCCGGCTCTACGGCGAGTTGCACCGGTTCGTACCGGTGCTGGCCCACGCGCGCGGGTTTCGCGTAACGGAGATCGAAGTCCGGCATCGTCCGCGCGTTCACGGCCGCACCAAGTACGGCCCCAAGCGATTCATCAAAGGCCTCCTCGACTTGCTCACGGTCAAGTTCCTTACCGGATACGGCCAGCGGCCACTGCACGTGCTAGGGTCCCTCGGGCTGCTGGCATTCGTGGCTGGCATGGCGGGCGTCGGGTACCTCGCCGTACTCAAGCTATTCGGCCCGATCGGGCACCGACCGCTGCTGACTTACTCACTCTTGGGTGTGCTTCTCGGCGCCCAGATGGTATCGATCGGCTTCCTGGCCGAGTTGCTGATCGCGGTGAGCGCGCGAGACGAGGCCAATTTCAGCATCGCCGAGCGTGTCGGCGGGCTTCGCAAAATCACCCGCTCCGGTGAGGCCCCCGACAACGGCCCCCCGAAGAGCACGCCGATCTAGCGGCACGTGCGACGCGCTCGGATTGACTCTGCCCGCAGTCCCTTAGACACCCGTGGGCGTTGAATCAGCGGCGCTGGCCTGATAAGGTCCTCGCCAATGTATCCACTGTTCGGGTCGCCGGAGCGCCGTGCGATGGACAATCGGCCCAGCAATTCTATCGATCGTCCCCAGATATCCACGCTGGCGGCACTGACTGCCGTCACGTTGACGGCCGGGCTCGTTCTGGGGCTCATCCTTCGCGGAAAAGTCTTCCTTGGCGCGAATGACAACTCCCGTTGGGATACGATCTGGAGCTTGACCGAGCGCGGCAGTTACATCATTGACGACGCACCGTTCCTAACCATCGACAAGGTCAAACGCGACGGCCATTTCTATTCCAGCAAACCAGCCCTGCTGCCGACGATGCTGGCCGGCGTGGCCTACGTGGTCAAAGCCGCCGGTCGCTTCGCGCTGTCAGACCATCCTGAGCGTGTGGGCAGGATCATCCTTGTCCTGGCGAACCTGGTCCCGCTGGTTGCTTATTTGGAGCTGTATCGGCGATTACTGATTCGTTTCCGATTCGAGCGTATGACCCAGATGTATTGCTTGGCTGCAGCGGCCGGCGGCACATACCTGACAGCCTACTGCGTAACACTCAACAATCACACGGTTGCAGCCTTCAGTTGCTTCTTTGCCATGTACTGTGTTCTTCGCATCTGGTACGAGGGCGTGCGCGCCGGATATCTTTTCGCGGCCGCCGGTTTGTTCGCCGCTTTCGCTGCCTGCAATGATCTGCCTGCCTTCGTATTCACGGCGGCTGTCTTTGGGTATCTAGTGTGGCTCGACCGGCCGCGTGCGCTAAGGTGGTTCCTCCCTGCCGCGGCCGTGCCAATCCTCGCGTTTCTGGTCACGAACTACTTCGCGACGGGAGGCCTGCTGCCCTACTATGCGTACACCAATAGCGAGCTGTACCACTACGAAGGAAGCTACTGGAACGAGCCGCACGGCATTGACGCTCTGACGCGCCGTCCGGAGCCGCGATGGGTCTATCTACTCCACATGCTTGTCGGACATCACGGTTTTTTCTCGTTAACGCCCATCTTCCTGCTCAGTCTGCTCAGTGTCGCGCAGCACATACGTGGCAAGCTCCTCACGTTTCGGGCGTTCAGCTACCTTGTGCCCGCATTGCTCGGGACTGTGACTCTGTTCTACCTGGCGGCAAGCCACCGCAACTACGGCGGCGTATGCCAGGGCCTGCGATGGTTTTTCTGGATGATCCCCCTGTGGATGATCATGCTCCCGCCGATCATGGACCGGTGCTGGAGGTATCTCCCGACAACTGTTCTGGCGGTGCTGGTTCTGGGCGTTTCGGCGATCTCCGTCGCGTACGCCGTCCCCGACCCGTGGAGCCGATCCTGGCTGCATGAGTTGCTTCGCACGCTACGGGTTACGAGCTATTGAACCCATTTGAACGACGGGCGGGATCCTGCGTGCGATCCGAGGTCGGCAGAGGCTTGATCGCATCCGGGTCTCGGTTACCATAGCTTGTGTCGTCGGTCAGACGGGGGACAGACCGACGGAGTAATCGCCGACACCTCTGCGTGAAGAAGGGCAGGGCCGTGGCGGAAGACCAGCAGAAGCCTACCCGCACTCGCCGGATCGCCCCACTGTTCGTGATCCCCCTGTTGCAGGCTCTGGCCCCAACGTGCGCGGCACTGACCGTCGTGGGACTGGCCGTTCGGCTCGTCTATTACGCACAGCACGGAGGGGGAAGCATTGCCCATGAGCTGTGGCTTCTGCTGGCCGGCTTCATCGTGGGGTTAGGAACCAGCGCGGCACTGTTGGGCTTGGCGCTTTCGCTACGATACATACATTCGCTGAACACCGCGATACGGCGGCTCGAAGCGGGCCAACGGGAGCCCGGGCCGGGCAATGAAGCCGCCTTACCCGCCTCGAAAACGACCGACGCGACCGCTTCAGCCCCGCAACCAACGTCGTCTCGACCGGTACCCCACGCCAGCTTCTTGGACGATCGCCGATTCGAAAAGATCATGTCCCTGCTTGATGACATTCGCGAGAACTCACTGCTCTCCGACGAACAGAGACACGCCAAGCTCAAGCGGGTGGCCGAACAGAAGCGACAGGATCTGTTGGCTGAATTGCAGTCGCTCCTGCAGCGTAAGGAGTTTCATCGCGCCACGATGGTGCTGAGCGAGTTGATCAAGAAGTTCGGGCGAGACGAGCAAACGGAATCACTGGAAGCGAGCATTGAGGAGTCGCGCGTTCGGGCCGAGGCCGAGGAGATCGCCGCAACGATCAAGGAGACCGAGGACCTCATGAGCACCGGCGCCTGGGAACGGGCAAGGCTGACTGCACAGGAGCTGCTCAACAAGCATCCGGATCTGTCGGAAGCCGAGGAGTTGGCGCAACGCGTCGAGCGAGAGCAGCGTCTCTTCGAGGAAGAACAGCGAAACCGAATGCGCGCCGAGATCCAGCGCCACAGTTCACGTCGCGAGTGGCGGCAAGCCTTAAGCATCGCCCGAGCGCTGACCGAACGATATCCCGACAGCACTGAAGCCGAAGCCGTCAGGGCGCAATTGGAAACGCTTGAGGCTAACGCCGAAATCGAGGAGCGCCACCATCTCGAAACCCAGATCAAGGATCTTATCAGAAGGCACCGCTTCGACGAGGCGCTTCACCTGGCCAGGCGGGTCGTCGCCGACTACCCCCGCTCGCCGCAGGCCGAAGTCCTGCGTGGTCAGCTTGAGGCACTGGAAGAGCGCGCCGCTGAACAGAAACGCCAGGGCCAAGTCGCGCCGTAGCGGCTGGTGCCCTTGCTAACTGACTGGTTACGTGCGCACCGGGTGCCTTCCATGTCACCGACTTGCAGCGATCCATATCTGCTACCGCGCCGAGCTCTCCGATCGACGCGGGCATCGGGCGCTCCGCTTCAAGTCCAGCGCTGCGCACGCCGAAGCAGATCATTCGCCTCCGTCTGTGATCCGACGCCAATACCGATCAGCAGACCACGGGGGCCCAGTTCACGCACGATCGTCTCGGCGTCCTTTGCTGACACGCCCAGCAGCAGCAATCCCTTGCCGGCACCGCGGACCCGACGATAGAGACCGAGCCAGGCGGAGGAACCGGTCGAGGGCTGTCCCGCGCCGGGCGTCCATTGAATCGCATGCAGGTCTGGGATCTCCAGAAGCAGATCGAGATGTCGCACCGCGGCCGGACCGTCAAGATGATAGACCGCAAAGTCAAGACGGCGACATTGCTCGGCCAAATAGGGTAGCGCGAAACGCTCGAACGCCTTCGGGCCAATCATGGCGCTGAAGTCACACTGGAGCTTCGCCATTCGTCCGGGCGCCCAGATCTGAAAGGCCGAAAAGCAGTGGCCGCCTTGCGAGTCCCGGATCAGTTCGTACAGCCGCTCAAAGTATTGGAAGTACAGATCCAGAATCTGCCGCTGGCAGTCATGCACCCACTGCGGACGATCGTAAAGATCACATAGAAGGTGCTCGGTCCCTCGCAGAGCGGCCATCGTATCAAGGTTCTCGATCAGGTCAGGCATAGCCGTCAGGAACCGACCACGCCCTCGCTCGACGCCGGCGCGCACCAACTCCCGCTGCGCCTGCCACCAACGATTAGTGGGATCGTACCGCAATCGCGCAGGCTCCGGCGGGTCAGACCAACAGGGCCTGTACCACACCGTTGACTCGTTGAAGACCGGCTCGCTTCCGAGATAGATCGCCATGCTGCCCGGTCCAATGTGCGTGTCAAAATACGGAAACGCTTCCCCACCGTAGTAGGTAGCCGCTGCGATCCCCTCGAACAAGTTGAGTCGATACTCCGCTTCGAGCCATCGCTGGGCGATCTCGTCAGGCGGCGGCATGGCCGCGCGTGCGTCGAGCGGCCGCTCGCGCGGTGCCAGGACCGCCATCGCCACGCGCCCGATCACCTCGCCATGCCACCAGGCCGTGAGCCGGCGCCTGGCCTGATCCCAGTCATCCTTGAAGAACATCGCTCGACGCAAGTGTTGCTCGCGGCGCGCCCCGACCCTGCGCCTACCGCGAGGTCTCGGGCAACACGAATAGATCGAGGCTTTGCAGGTAAGCGATCGCCAGCCAGATCTGCTCGCGCGCCAGCGTCTGGCCGAACGCCGGCATCGCCCGGCTTGTCCCGGCCGGGTACTCTACGTATGGCCCGAAACCATCATGAATCTTCTTGAACCAGGTTGCCGGTGCCCCGCGATGGATCGTCACCGCCCAGCGCATTTTCGGAGCGCGGAAATCACCAGGCCGGTGGCCTGGCAGCGCGTCGGGACCATTGCCACGCACATCCGTCCCGTGACATTGCATACAGTGGACCTTGTAGATCACTGCGCCACGACTGACCGCCCCGCGGTGGTAGTTCGCATCGAACGGGCTAGACGTGTCGCTCAACCGCTGATCGCGACGAACAATCTCGTCGATGGGCTCGGCCGTTTCCCCCGCCTTCCAACGATAGAAGGCCAGACGCGGGTTGCCAGCGGCACCCGCCAAAGCAGCCAGATAATCGCTTTCATGTCTGGACCAGATGGCCGTGCTCAACCGCGCCGGCCCGGCGCAGCCTGAGCCCCCAGAGCCAACCGCCGCGGCAACCATCAGCCCTGCCAACCCGAGCGCAAAGGCTCGGCCAAGTCCAAATACGCCCGTGCGAACCGCCACGTCTTACACACGCCCAACACGTCGATCGCAATCGCGAATTCTAGTGATCCGAACGGCGGACAAAAGCATCAATCCGGCCACGACGCCCGGACGCCAGCGACGGAAGGATCACAGCAAGGGCCGGCGCGACACGGCGTGGGCGGGGAACATGGGTCTAGGTTCGGTCACCCGGCCATCCTGAGCGGACTACCAGGTCGGCCTGTCACTACTCAAGCGAAACGACAACTGCTCCAACTGAACAGCCAAATCAACACCAGCCACCGCAACACCCGGCGGGACGTTCAGGGTCACCGGGGCAAAGTTGACGATCCCTTTGACACCGGCGTTGACCATGTCCTCGGCGACCTGCTGCGCCATCTGGGCAGGCACACACAAGACACCCAGTTGGATTCCGAGGCGTTCGGCAACCGCGGGCATCTCGTGCGTCGGCCTGACCGTCAGGCCGTCTTCAGGCGAAACAAGCTTTCCGATTTTGGCCGGGTCGTTGTCGAAGACAGCCACTATTCGAAACCCTTTCCTGGCGAATCCACGATAGGCCGCCAACGCTCTGCCGAGATTGCCCGACCCTACCAGCAGAACATTCCACGTCCGGTCAGTCCCGAGAATCTGTCGGATGCGTCTGATGAGAGCCTCCACGTGGTATCCAACCCCGGGCTGGCCGAACTGCCCGAAGTGTGCCAAGTCCTTGCGCACCTGCGCATCGCTCAGGCCCAACACACCGCCGAGCTGTTTGCTAGAAACGGTGACCTGGCCGCTCGTGAGAAAAGTCTCTAGCTCGCGCAGATAGAGGCTGAGACGTCGAACCGTTGGGGAAGGAACATCCTCTTGCTTCATGACTGACGTTCACGCGTGTTATCACCCAGCGGAACAGACTATAGCACCATGTCTTTTGTGCGGTCAAGGGCGGGCAGGAACCGGGAGGGGCGGTGTCTATGCTCGCGCCACTTGTCGGGACAGGACTCACACAGCCAAGGCGCGCCTATGATCCGTGCGAACCGCGTCGCATCGCGGCTTTTCGGTTGGAGGAATCGAAAAGCGGAACGGCCACTCGCGGCCGTTCCGCTTCGCTCACTGCTGAACCGAGGCGCTGACTCACTCAGGCGGCCAGGATGCCCTCCTCCAGTGCCGTCCGGATCTTATCGAGCGCCCTGTTCTGGATTTGCCTGACGCGCTCCTTGGTCACACCAATGATAGCCCCCACCTGTTCGAGCGTCTTGGGCACGCTGCGATCCGTTTGCAGGTCGTCGAGTGCGAACCGCTCGCGGATCACCGTCTCTTCGACGTCGGTCAGGTTTGCGAGGTTCCGCCCGAGGATGTCGCGGAGTTCGTCAACGCAGTCCACTTCGACCGACTCGCGCCTGCGCTCGAGTTCGTCGCTGCGTTCGAGGGCTGGATCGAATTCCGTTGGGAACCGGCCGCGATACCTGCTCGCGCGCATCGCCACACGCGAAAAGCTCTTGAGAATCGCCCGGCACGCGTAGGTGCTGAACTTGAAGCCCCGGCCGCAGTCGAACTTATCGACGCTGCGTAGCAAGGCCATGTTCCCCTCGCTAATCAGCTCGCTGAAATCCACGCCACTCAAGCGGGTCCGCTTGGCCATTGCGAGCACCAGTGGAACGTTAAGGCGAACGATCTCAGCGCGCACAGCCAGCACCTGCTGGGCCCACGCCAGCAACTGCCGAGCCGCCCTCAGCGACAACCGTTTCCCACGATGAGCCCGCAGAAATTTGAACACCCGATAGCGGGCGTAGTTGAACCGCTGGAATACCAACTGCTCCTGCTCAGCGGTCAACGTGGGTAACCCAGCCTCACGATGCCCATCCACCTCGAAAATGCTGGCCATCGGCGGGATGCGAATATCGGTAACTCCGGCGAGGGCGGGCTCGGCACCGAACAACATCTTCTCGGCGGACCGCTTAACGAACATCGGGTGATAAATGTACTCAGCCTGCTCGCTGATCAGCTTGAGCAAGAGCAGCCGCTCCCGCTCGCCAAAACGTTCCAGCACCGAAGCCGCCGGACGGAGCACTGCGGGCGTAAGGTGCCGCGCATTGCTTGCTCGGCCTGAGCTAGCAGCCGTAGCAGCCATGGTGTCACCTCCTTTGGCCTCCGAGGGCCAGTTGCCAGCCGAATCGGCGGCCGACAAGGACCCACCCGTACTACGTCTCCCGAAACCGGGAGTGCAGACAAAGTGACGGACATACCGTCAGCGGTCGCAACTAGTCGTCAAAGAACTCTTGTTTTAGCGGTCCTGCCCCGGCTTTGGGGCGGCCACTCAATTCGGGAGAGTCGTTGCGGAGAGCCTTGTACCACAACAAATATACCACAGATTTGGTGACAGGCAACCTGGAATCCAAAATCATCTGCCATCGGCCCGCGCGGCTAGGAAGAACTAAAGCCTAAGTGAACCAACGCCCTCCGTAGAGCTGATCTTACTCGTGACGCAGCGCCTCGATGGGGTCCAGCTTCGCTGCAGCGATGGCCGGGTACATCCCGAAGAACACGCCGATCAGTACCGACAGACCGAAGCTGACCCACACCGTCCAGAAATGCACAATCGTCGGCCACCCGACGGACTGGTTGATCCCCCACGCCCCAAGCCGCCCGAGGGCGATGCCCAACAGCCCCCCCGTGGTCGAAAGCACGACCGTCTCAACGAGGAATTGCGCGATGACGTGTCGCTGCTTGGCACCAAGCGCCCTACGGATGCCGATCTCCCTGGTCCGTTCTGTGACCGAGGCTAACATGATGTTCATGATGCCAATGCCCCCGACCAGCAACGAAACACCGGCAATGCAGCCGAGCGTGATCTGCCGATTGACCTTCTCCCTTTCGGCCAACTGCAGCCTCGCCAGGGGTACATAGATCTTATAGTCCTGTTCTTCGTGGCTCTTCTCCATGACGCGAGCGATCATCTCGGAAACGGCGAGCACGTGGTCCATCTCATCGACCTGCACGTAAATGTCGCTGTACTCGACCCGACTCAGCTCTCGCGCGCCGCTGGTGACCAGAATGGTGATGGCGCCGTAGCGCGCGTCAGCGGTGGAGAGCGGAATGAAGACGTCGCGGTTGAGGTCGCGCCCGCCTATCCCGCGAGCCGGCCTGCCCGCGGCACTGACGCGGGCGAGCACACCCACCACCTCATACGGGACTGGGCCGCTGCCAACGTTATGTGCGGTGATAACCTGGCCGATGGGATCCTCGTAGGCAAAGAGCTCCTTGCGGATATCATCACCGATCACACAGACTTTGAGACGCGCGCGGTCATGTTCGGCGGTCAGAAATCGTCCCGCGGCACGGGGCACATTGATCGTGGCGAAGAATCGCCAGTCGGCCCCAGCGACTATCGCAGCACAACGACGGGGGCCCTTGCTCACTTCGAACGCCACCTCCCGCAACGGAACGGCTCGAAGAACGTGTGGGATCGTCTCGCAAATGACATCGTAGTCAGCCTCGGTGATCCCGTACGCCAGCATCCGTGTCCTCTCCTCGCTGACCCTGCTGCCGGGCTGGGGTTTGATCGACCTGACGATTATGTTCTGCGTGCCCAGCATGCGAATCAGCCTCAGCTCGTCAGCCGAAGCACCTTCACTGATGGAAAGCATACAAATCACGGCCCCCACGCCGAAAATGATGCCCAAAGCGGTCAAGAGAGAACGCAGCTTGTGCAGCCGGAGGCTTCTCAGCCCCAATCGGAAGATCTCCGTCGAAAAGCGGCTTAACATGTTCGCTCCAACCGCCCGACCGATCCGGTGCCGATCATCGCCATGGCCTAGAGACCAACATTAACATTCGCTTGACCGCCCGGCAAGACTAGGGACATGACAAGCACATTCGCCAGGCAAGGCGTTGCCCAGCCCGCGCTGCAGTTACACGAGGCCACGGACCCGCCGCCCGCATCGACCCATGGCAAGCAAGGTCACTGTCGGCCGGGGCGGGATAACTAGGCCTTGAGGCCCGTCAGCAGCAAACCGCGCACGAAGTATCGCTGGGCGAGGAAGAACAAGATCAGCACCGGCACCACGGCCACGAGACTGGCGGCCATCAGATAGTGCACCATTGATCCGCCCTCCATCGCCTGATACATACGCAGGCCGAGCGAGATCGGGTACTTCTGAAAGTCCGACAGGTAAATCAGGGGACTCATGAACTCCTGCCAATGGCCGATGAAGCTCAGTACCGCCACGGTCGCCACGGCCGGCTTGGCCAGTGGCAGCATGATCTGCCAATACAGCTGCCACCGGCTGGCCCCATCGATCAGGGCGGCTTCCTCCAGCTCGCGGGGGATAGCCTTGAAGAATTGTCGGAACAGGAAGATGAAGAACGCCCCGCCGCCCAGCCAACCCGGCACGATCAAAGGCTTGTAGGTATTGACCCAGCCGAGAGACTGATAGATCAGGAAGTGCGGGATGAGCAGGACTTGGCCCGGGAGCATCATTGTGGCCAGCAGAACGATGAAGAACACGCCCCGGCCCCGCCATCGCAGTCGAGCGAACGCGTAGCCCACCATCGACGCGGTGAGTACCTGGCCGGCAACATTCGCCAGAGCGATCACGAACGTGTTCGTGATGAATCGAAAGAAGGGCAGCTTCGAAAGAGCCTCCGCATAGTTGGACCACTGCGGGTCGCTAACCGTCAAGCGCGGCGGGTATTCGTACACCTTCCCAAGAGGCTTGAGCGAAGCGGTCACGGCCCATAAAAACGGGAACATGAAGACGATGGCCAGAGCCATGAGCACAAACAAGGTGGCGGTCCGCTGGATCCGTCGCTGCCGACTCGCCGCTGCGCGCCATCGCGATTGGCCGTTCGGTCGCCCACTGGCTGGCTTGGCCACGTCAGTCGCCTCCATAATACACCCAGTACCTACCGGAACGGAGGACGAGCAGCGTCAGAGCCAGGATGAGCACGAACAACACCCAGGCCATCGCCGACGCATAGCCCATCTGGAAGTCCTCGAACGCCTTGAGATACAGATAGAGCACGTAGTACAGGGTGCTGGTATCCGGCCCACCACGGTTGGTCATCAGGTACGACGGGGTAAACACCTGAAACGAAGCGATGATGCCGATGACGAGGTTAAAGAAGATGGCGGGCGATATGTGCGGTATGGTCACGCTAATGAACTGTCGCCATCTCCCGGCCCCGTCGATGCGGGCGGCTTCGTAGAGGTGTTGGGGGACGTTCTGCAGTGCGGCCAGGAAGATCAACATCCCGCCGCCGGCACCCCATACGCTCATGACAATCATGGCGTCTTTGGCGCCGGGGAAATGACGCTGCAGCGCGTAGAAGCCCACGGGGTGCCGGTAGTCGATGCCCAGCACGTTGCCCGCCTCGTACAACCATCGCGGCAGTTCGACGCCAAGCCCGGTTCGGCCGGCGCTGCCAAACCAAGCGCAGATATCGCGCAGCAGTGCGTTCAACAGGCCGAACTCCGGATCGAATACCCACAGCCACATCATCATCGTCGCCACGCCCGCCACCACGTGCGGGAGGTAGTAGATCGTCCGGAAGACCGAGATCCCTCGGATCGGTTGGTTGAGCAGCATCGCCAGGCCAAGCGAGATCGCCAGGCCGAGCGGAACGGAAATCAGGCTGTAGTAAGCGGTGTTGAACAGCGATCGGCCGAAGAATCGGTCTCGGAGGACGAAGTCGCGATAGTTGTTCGTACCGACCCATCGAACCCCTCCGATGGCCCGCTCCAGTCGAATCTCGTCGATGACCAGACCGCTTGGGAAACGGTCCCTCGGTGCGAAGAATTCGATGGCAGCAATATCCTGGCTGCGCAGCTCAACGGAGTCGTCCGAGCCAAGTCGGAATCTAGCCAGCGGCAAGCACAGCTCTTGCCATTGGCCCGGCCCTGCTGCTAACGGCAAGCCAGACAACCATAGGCGCTTGCTATCGAGCGCTTCGGTGCGAAGGCGAACCGAGAGCTCGGCGCCTGACTCGATACCACGCCGACGCACCCAGACGGCTGTACCGTCCGGGTGTCGCTCGGCAGTCATAAGACCACGGCTTACCCCCACGAGCTCGCCGTCGTAGCGGACCCCGGCCCCGCGTTTGCGGACCCGTAGCTGCCCGTCTTGGACCGTCACCTCCAGCAGAGACTCCCCAGCCGGCAAGAGCGACCACCGCACCTCGGCCGAGGCCGTCTCGAAATCGTCAATCACGGTCGATTCACGCCTGGCCTGGAAGCTCAGGCCATCCCACCGGCAGAATGAAAGAAGGACCGAGGCTACAAGCGGAAACAACGTCAGAGCGCAAAAGCCCAGCAGCCACGGCGAAGCGAACAACCAGCCGGTGCGATTCTGGCGCCACGCCTTCTTCATCTCGCTTGGTTACCTTGGAACGTGCGAGCCGGCTCGCGACCCACCTTGCCCGCCTCTCTTGGATGCGGGGGACGAGCCCCGCCGACTTAACCGACGTTGAAGGATCGGGCGACCCTGATCATCCGCGGGCAAAGGTGGGAAAAGTCTCATGAGTTCTTCATCCTCCATCAGCCTCGCCAGCGCGGTCTTCGCATCGAGCTTGCCATGCTGAAGCGGATCAAGTTGGCGGTACATCAATCGCGTCATCTGCTCCCAGTGCAAACTGATCGGCTGCAGGCGGGCGTAGGAATCGACGGCATCAACAAAGCGTCGAACGTTGACGTGCGGATTGGCACGAATGAAATGCGGACCTGCTACGCGCAGGGCCGGGATGCTCCGTTGATACTTGCAGACGATGCGTGCTGCCTCCGGCCCGGTCGCAAAGTGAATCAGCTTCCAAGCGCGCATCTTCCAGGCTGCCTGCTCGGCCGAATCGCCGGGCGCGTCAAACATCACCAGCCCATCCCACGTGACGCGCGTGTAGCGTCCACCCGGCCCGCGAGGTATCTCCGCCACGTCGTAATCGACGCCGGCTGCGTTGAGAAACGGCATGGCCCAAGGACCACTCGTGAACATGGCCACGCGCTCGGTAAGGAATCCGACCCCCTGGTCCATCTGCCCGATCTCGCCGCTCTGCGGGCAGAAGTGATGCCTGTTGCGCATATCCGACCAAAGCTGCATGACCCGTTCGGCTTCCGGGCCGAACAGTGCCCAGCGGGTATGGGTCTCGTCGAGAACTTGGCCGCCATAGTTCCAGATCCACGGGAGCCAATACGTGACGAAAGGGAAAAAGAATGCGAACTGGTCGATCCGGCCATCACCGTCAAGATCAAGCGTCAGGTCGCGGCAGGTCTGCAGGAAATCATCCATCGTCCAGTCGCCGTGCGGGAAATCGGGCTTCGCCACGCGGCCATGTTGGAAGTGGTACTCTCGAGCCCGCCGAAAACATTTGTTATTGGTGAAGATCAGATTCGCGCCGCCCCAGATCGGGATCGCGTACGTGCGCCCCTGGAAAACGAAGGACTGCCAAGCGGTTGGGTAGTAATCGCGATGAAGGTCGATCTCGTACCCTGGAGCACGCATGAACTCATCCAGCTCTGCGAACTTGCCGGTGCGGGCAAACTTGGGAAAGGGCTCATCCTGAAACAGAAGGACATCCGGCGCCGCGTCGGCGACCAGGAGTTGCTGAATCTTCGACTCATACCGCTGGCCGACCACATATTCGACTTGCGTGCCGACGTCCGGATGCTCACGCCGGAAATCCCGAAGGATCTCCTGCCACATCTCGTATTCCTGATAGCTGCCCCAGAACGCAACGCGGATGGGTCCGGCTCTTGCGCGACGGTGACGGTAAGTGTCCGCCCCCAGCCACCAGCCGACAGCGCCGACGGCAATGACCCCTAGCACGAGCTTACGCACGTACGATAGGCTCATCAGCCTGATACCGCCCCATCCGCTGGTGCCGAACCGCCGGAGACGAGCCGGCTCACCACACTCGAATCGTCAAGGACCAGCGCAGTAAGCTCGCCGTCGTCCTTACGCAGCCGCAGGCGATTCAGCCAGTACTTGCCATCCTTGCCGTGCGCATACCAGCTTCCGGTAGATTCATGCCGGTAGGCCACAACCACCCCCTGGACCTCGGCGCACCAGACCGTATCTTGCACGCGGAGCTTCTGAACGACTCTGACCCGCAGGCCCGCCGGGATGTCCGATCTGCCCGCCACGGATACGCCCTGTGCCGATGGCCAAAGCCGTGCGGCATGCCTGACCTTGGCAAACGCTATTCTACGGTCCGACTTTTCGAGCCGCAAAGCCCCGACCCACCCCACGCTCGGAGGCACGCGTTGCGGCGCTGTCGCTCATTGATCCGACGAAGACTCGAGTCTATAGTGCTACGTTGCGTAGCTCCGATGCGGCGGACTCGGCACCCTATGTCAGGACAACACGCAGAATGGCAGGGATGGGAAACAAATGGTACGCTGCGGGACTTCGGTTTGAATGCACCCAGTGCGGGCACTGCTGCTCCGGCGAGCCGGGCTACGTGTGGGTAACCTCGGAAGAGGCCCGACGGATTGCGCGGTTTCTGGGTCAACAACGTCAGGAACTCAACGGCCGGTACATCCGGCGCGTGGCGCTCAAGCTTAGCCTGACCGAAGAGCCCAACGGGGACTGTGTTTTCCTGACCCGAGGTGACGGCCGGGCGACGTGCAGGATCTATCCAGTCCGGCCGTTGCAGTGCCGGACCTGGCCGTTCTGGGATTCGAATCTGAGATCACCCGAGCATTGGGCCGAGGTGGCCCGCACATGCACAGGGATCGACCAGGGCCGCCAGTTCAGTGCTAGCGCGATTGAGAACCTGCGAGACATGAAGAGTTGATGAGGCGATGCCGCTCCCGTCACTGCCCGAGGATGCCGTTTGGCAGGCCGCCGACAACCCTGAGATCATCGAGCAGGTTGCCAGCCTTTACAGGCGCTTGGATGCCGTCGTGGCCGCCGACGCAACGATGTGCCATAAGTGCGGACGCTGCTGCCACTTCGGGGAGTTCGGGCACCGCTTGTTCGTCACGACGGTTGAGGTAGCCTACTTCCTGGCCGGCGTGGGCCGCCATGGCTTGAGGGGCCCGCAGACAGACTGTTGCCCGTACCAGCAAGCTACCCGATGTACCGTTCGCCCGTGGCGCCCAGCGGCGTGCCGGATTTTCTCCTGCGAGTCAAAGCAGCCCGATGCGAACGACCGCCCCCTGGACGAGCTGCGC
This sequence comes from uncultured Planctomycetales bacterium, assembly GCA_964347585.1. Classification (GTDB taxonomy): domain Bacteria; phylum Planctomycetota; class Phycisphaerae; order UBA1845; family CAYGAN01; genus CAYGAN01. The sequence goes on from CAYGAN010000004.1 coordinate 43,156, forward strand.
GCTCTACACACAAGCAACTGCGTACCATATGCTTACGTCGATTGGATCTCGTGCCTGAACGACCTGCGGACGAGACGAGGGGTCTGAGCCGCCGTTGCGGGCCAAGGCGCTACGGCTTGACTACCGGACGTGACGTGCCAATGATTGGTCGCGTGAGGAGAGACGCACAAGGGCCGGATGAAGTTTGTCCCTCCAAGAGGTCAGGAGTCATGACGAAAAAGCAGATCGCTAAGGAAATATCTTCGCGCTACGGAATCGATCAGGCGATTAGCAAGAAGGTCGTTCAGCATGTTTTCGACGCCATTGTCCGTTCGCTGATCGAGAACAGGCGGATCGAGCTTCGCAATTTCGGAGTGTTTGAGGTTAAGCGGCGCGCGGCGCGCGTGGCCCGCAACCCGCGGACAAACGAGCCGCTGCGTGTGCCTCCGAAGACGGTCGTCATCTTCCAGCCCGGCAAGAAGCTGGCTGATGTGGCAGCATCACTGGACAAAGAGTCCTTGCCAAACCATCCAGGGCGCGGCTTGGTCAGCGCCAGCGCGGAGCATCAATCGGGTTGAACCTCGTGAAGTCGTGAGCACCCGTTGATCGCGGGAGCCTTCACGCCAAAGCAGGAGCCTGTTTGCGCGGACGCTCGTGCTGGAGGGGGCGGTTCCTGCGGGTAGGCACAGGAGCCCCGACGGGGAGTCGTCCCGAGCGGGCAGACTGGGCCCACGAGCGCGGTGCTGTCCGGCTCGCCCTTCGGACCGGAACGAGCCAGCGGCTGGGGGATGAACGCCAGCCAGTCGCCATTCCATTTGACGTTGACGGGGCCCGCTGACTTCCGCTAGAATGCCGTTCCTCGTATTGGTAGTCTCCTTCCAAGGTGGCGGGCGAGCGCGTCTCGTCCGAGCTATTTTGTGAGGATCAGCAAATGAGAACGGCGGCGGTCAGGTTGTTCGTGTGCTTCAGCTTGCTGCTCACGACGTTCCAGGCGGGCTGCGCAACGATGACTATGGACGAGAAAGAGCATGCCCGCAGCCAACGGTTTTCCACCGACGCGGACCCCAAGATGATGGCCGAGGACGTGGACACCCTTATGATGCTCGATCGTCCGAGCAGGCTGACGAAATGGCACACCAAATAGCGGCAGCCGCTGCCGGGATTGGCTTTTCTTTTTCCTAAGAGCGTCGTTCTGCCGTCCTTCGGTCTCTGAGGATTCAGTTGGCCGGAGGCATCTTTTTTTGCGCCCAGAGGCAGGCAGTGTCAATGATCCGCGGAGTGCGTGAAGGCATAGCCTGGTTGTTTGGCTACCGCGCGGTGCCGGTGTCCGCTCGGGGCATTTTCCGCAGGGAACTTCCCCACATGGCCCTGTGGGGGGTGGTCTGGAGCAGTCTGAACGGTGGGTTTTGCGGCTACGTGGCGCGCGTAAGCCTGGACGCCTCGGTATTCCTCGTCAGCGTGATTGCTGCGTCCGTTGCCCTGGCCAACCTGCTCTGCGTCTGGTGGGCGGTTCTGGCCGTCCGCCGCTCGCCCCGGAGGGTTCTCAGGACGGCCATGTTGGCCGTGGCCGGCGTGCTGGGAAGCTTCTTATTCACGCCCTGGGCAGCGGGGACACTGCAGGGCAAGCTGCCGGCCGGTATGTCGCTTGCGGCTTTGCTCTTCACCGGCCAGGTGGTCTTGGGCTGGATCGCCCTGCACGCGGTCAACACCGTCCGAACCACGATCTGGAAGGTCAACTATCCCGACTCGCACCGAGCTCGCGTTCTAGCGCGTTTCGCGATCTGGCAGATGCTCGTCGCTGTGGTCTGGTCCGCCTGGATGGGCGCCTACTACGACGGCGGGATCCGGATCCGGCTAGGCGAATGGTGCCGCACGATCGACCTGTCCTGGCTGCCGGGGGCCGCCAGCGCAGACGCCTACCGACTTCTCCTGCCACTGGGCGGTGTGGCGGCGCTCGTGGCGCTGTGGTTCTACCGAGGCGTCATCATTCGGGAACGGCCGCGACAAACCAAGCAGCAGCTCCAGGCACCCGATGAGCCACTCGGCTCTGGTGATCTGGATTACGACTCGCCCGGTTGGTTGAGCGTCTGGCGAGCACGGCTGCAGATCGGGGTGCTGGAGGCCTATCGGGTCCTGCGCGACGATCCCAGATTCACCAGGTACATGTCGTGGAACTTCCTTGGCGGCTCAGCCACCATGATGATCCAAGTGCCCCTGGTACTGATCCTGGCCGAGGTGTTCAAGACTTCCTACGTGGAAGCGGCTGGAACCCTCATCGTCGTGCCGCAAGTGGCGACGATCATCGCCATGCCCGCCTGGGCGCGGGTGTTCGACCACTGCTCAATTTCCCGGTTCCGGACCGGCCAGATGGTCGTCTGGGCGGCAAGCCGGGCGCTGTTGGCACTGGGCATCTGGCAGCACTCTCTGTTGGTCGTGTGTCTGGCCCTGGCCGCCTCGGGGGTCGCGGCCAGCGCCGGCCAGTTCGCCTGGCGGCTTGGCCACATGGCCTTTTCCACGCCCAAGAACGACGCACTCTATCTGGGAACTCACCAAACGCTGACAGGCGTCCGCGGGCTGACCATGCCCTTCCTCGGGGCGGCCCTGTACCTCTACGTGCTGGGCTGGCACATCATCTGGATGACCGCGGTTCTGCAAGGCTTCTCGGCGATCGGTTTCTATCGGATGGCTCACGGTGCTGAACACGTACCTAGCCGCGCGGTTCGCACAGCAGGCGGTGTCAGCGCCTTGCATTCCGGTCATCCGCCACCACGAGGCCATCGCGAAGAGCGATGACCCGGCTGCATCGCTCGGCCACCACGGACTCGTGCGTGACCATGACCAGGGTCTTGCCGGCCTCGTGAAGCTGGTCGAAGACCCCCAGGATCATTTCCCCGGTCTTCGTGTCGAGATTGCCCGTCGGCTCGTCCGCCAAAATGATCAGCGGGTCGTTGATCATGGCCCGGCCGATCGCCACCCGCTGCTGTTGGCCACCGGACAGCTCCATGGGACGGTGGCTGAGACGATCACCAAGACCCAGCGCTTCGGCCAGTTCGATCGCCCGGGCTCGCCGATCGCGCGCGTGCATGCCCTGGTAGAACAGCGGCACCTCGATGTTCTCGATGACCGTCAGCTGCGGGATGAGATTGAAGTTCTGAAAGACAAAGCCCACGCGCCGACTGCGGATCTCTGAGAGGGCGTTATCACCCAGCTCGGATACATCCTGTCCGCCAAGAACGTAACGTCCGGTGGTCAGACGGTCCAGGCAGCCCAGAATGTTCATGAGCGTGCTCTTTCCCGAGCCACTCGGGCCAGTGATGGCGATGTATTCGCCCTGTTCAAAGGCCAAGTTGATCCCACGTAAGGCCTGCACCTCAACCAGTGCTCCGCCCATGTGATAGACTTTTGTGAGTCCTTCAACGTTCGCGATCATGTCGAGCTTGGCGGCTGCGGCGGGCCTGACGAGCTGATTCCCTACATCCGGTCGGATCGTCCCCTGCAGGTCAGAGTCCTGCGGCACGCTTGGTTTGACGCCATGCTGCGCCGGGGACACACCGGGGGGCCTGAACGGTTACGGGCGCGGGCCAGCAAAGCCTGCGTGCTCGCCATACCCGCCGTTGGTCGTCTCGGGGAGCATAAGCTTCATGTCGTCGGAGACGGCCAAGAACACCCGCTGGCCCGGCTGGAGTCCCTGGTGGATCTCCACGTACTCCGCGCTCGCCAGGCCGAGCTGCACCTCGACTGGTTCGGGCTGGTCGTCGCCGCGCTCAGCAAAGACGTAGCTCTTACCAGCCTTGCTGAACACCGCCTGGACGGGCACGGCAAGGACGTCATTGAGTTCGGCCACAAGGATCTCCGCTTTGGCGGTGATGCCGGGCTTGAGCCTCGGATCGGTCTGGTCCAGCGCGATCTCAGTGGCGTAAGCCTTCAAGTCGGGATTCAGCCACCAGCTGTTCGAATCGGCCACGGCAGCGATCTTGGTGACCTCGCCGGTGAATTCCCGGTCGGGGAGCCCCTCGATCTCGACTCTGGCCTTAAGGCCAATCTTGAGCTGGTTGGTCTTGCTCTCGTGGACCCGCACAACAACGAGCATCTTGCTCGGGTCGGGCAGCTCGATGAGCGTCTGGCGCTCGTGAACGGTCGAGCCCTTCGCGATGCGCCGGTCGTCCCAGCGGTGGGCCTTGTGATAGATGACCAATCCCGGCCCGGGCGCGTAGATTTTGGTCTTTTCCTTCTGCTCGCGCAGCTTGGCAAGCCTGTCCTGAATCAGTTTCAGGCGGGCCTGCTTGGCTTCCTTGTCGGCCTGGGCCTTCGCCTCCTTGGCAGCAGCGGCCTTCTCGGTCCGGGCCAGTTCCTTTTCAGCCTCCTCTACGTCCGACTCGGCTTTCTGGAGATCCTTCTTGTGCGTGTACTCCACTAGGATCTTGTTGGCCAGCTTCGCCTTCTCCAGCGAGACCTTTGCTTTGTAGTATTCGAACTCGTCGGCATCGAGCTCTGTCTTGGTGTAGAACTTCTGGGCATGAAGCTTCTTTGACGTTTCGAATTTCTCCTCGGCGCGGCGCAGGACCTGGTCGGCCTCGTCCACAGCCAATTCTGCTTCCCGCCGCTGCTGGACCCAATCGCCCAACTTGTACTTCTCGAGATCGAGCTGGGCCAACTCGAAGGCCAGCTCGGCCTTGCGGATGTCGCTCTCGTTCTGGTCCCGCTGGATGGCCAACTCCTTCTCGGCGGACTCGAAGGCAGCCACGGCTGTAGCCTCTTCGATTTTCTCGGATTGGAGCCTTTCATCGATCTTGTCACTGGCCAACTCGACGAGCAGATCGCCCTTCTTGACGGCCGTGCCCTCGTCAATCACCGAGATGATCGTGGACTGGCCTTCCACCTCGCAGTTGATGATGGTCGACTCGGCCGCCTTGAGCTCTCCCTTTTCCTTCAAGATGACCGGGAAACTCATTTTCTGAACGGCATACAGCGTGACGGCCTCTGCCGGCGGTGCCGACCGCAGATGCCGCACCAGCGCGAACGACCCGATCGCCAGCGCGATGATGACCACAGGCGTCAGCAGCCACCAGCGGCTCAATCTTGGGGCGGGCTTGACCCGGGGCATCCGCCCCAAGGGCCGCAGTTTCAGAGCTGCAGGTGCCGTCGGCGCCGGCTCGGCAGCGGTCCTCGGCGGTGATTCAGCTTCCGTAGCGGCCACGGGATACTCCATCTGCTCACAGAGCAGCGGGACACTCACCCACTATCTTATCAGGACGTTCCCGACCGGTGAGTGTTCATCAATTTTACCGGATTTCGGCTGATCCGTCGAGCAGTCCACCATCATCGCCCACCCGAAGTGTACCCGTATCGCGCAGGAACGCCAAGACCGCCTGGCGACGGCGCGCTTGGGCTTGAGCAAGTCGGTCCTTGGCGTCCTGCAGGTCGTTGATGGCGTCCACGACGTCGCGGTTGTCGATCAGGCCCTCTTCGTACCGCAGCCGCGCTGCCGTTAGGCGCACCTCGTTGTCGCGGACGTTCTGGCTCTGGATTATCATGCTGGATTCTTCCTGGATCATTCTGCGGACCGCGTGGCGGACCTCCAGGCGGATCCGGTCAGCCAGTTCACTGTAATCCCGCTCCGCCTGGCGTAGGCCGATCAGTGAGGCGCGATAGCCGGTGCGCTCAGCCTTGCGATCGTCCATCTGCAGCTCTACCATCCCGCGCCAGGTCACGCGCTCATAGTCATAGTCAAACAGTCCCAGTTCCGTAGGCACGGTGTCCATCGCGACCGAGCCGTTGAGATTCAGGTCCGGCAGAAGACCGTTCCGCGCCACCCGGACCCCACGCTTGGCGTCGTCAACCAAATCCGCCGAGGTCAATAGGTCCAGTCGATACCCGAGCGCCGTGCGGATCGCCGTCTGCTCGTCTGCCGCCGGCCTGAAGAGTTTCAGCTCGTCCTCGGTCACATCGGTCACCTCCAGAGGGGTCTCGGTAGGCATGCCGAGACGGATCTTGAACTGATCGATCGCGAAATCATACGCGACCTGCGTGTCGATAACGTTGTTGCTAGCGACCAGCCACTGGGTCTTGGCTCGCGCGGCGTCGAAGGGGAGAATGCGCTCGGCATCGACAAGGGCCTGGGTCCGTTGCCATTCCTCGAAGAACCTGTCGCGACTGGCCTCGGAGTTCTTTATCTCCTGTTTGAGCCTCAGCAGCTCGAAGTAGGTGCTGGCGATTTCCACAAGAAAGGCGCGACGAAACTGCTCAAACGCCCGAGCAGCGTATATGAGACTCCGCTCGGCCTGATACCGCGACTCGTACGCGACTTTCCCCGCCCCGCGGAGCAACGGGATATTCGCTTCCAAGAGGGCTTGACCGCTTTCGCCGGAGGTGATCCCGCGACCCAGGTCGCGCATCAGTGTTCCGATGATCCGAGCGGCCACCGTCCCGCCGTACGGGAGACGCTGCTCAACGGCCAGCTCGGCCACCGCATCCATAGCCCGGTCAAAGTTGCGAATCTGGCCGTAGTTGGCATAGCGCGAGCGAACTTCGGCAATGAA
>CAYGAN010000004.1:49683-57011 GCA_964347585.1 uncultured Planctomycetales bacterium
TGTGGCGACCACAGGTGCCGCTCCAACGTCAGCGCCAAGGCAGCCAAATAGAGATCCTCCTTCTGGAACTGGTACTCGCGGGCATGCCGCGTCGCGTACCGCAGGCTGTCGGACAGATTAAAGACCGTCTCTTGACCAGCCGGGCGAGTGGTGGGCAGACTCGGCGGGAGCGCGGCCGGGGCGGTAGCTGCGGGCGTTGTTGCCAGCACAGACTCCGGCAAGGGGTGCGGCAGCGTCGCTCGGGTCGGCCGGGTGGATGGGGCGGGCACGCTAGCCGGCTGCGTCGTCGCCGGGGTCAGGAACTCGGCCGGCACGTGCGGGTCCGTCGGCCGAGGGGCAAAGCTATAGATCTCTGAGCCGAACTTCTTGAGTACCCGCTCGCGATCAATCGTCGCGTCGGCCACGGCTCCCAACGAGGCCTGTTGCCGCTGCTCGATGAGCCGATAGACCTCCCGATCGGCATCGTCAACAACCCACTGGCACCCCGCCAGGCAGAACCATGCGCCGACAAGACCAACACCGGACAGCCTTCCTGTCATTTTCAACGGTTTCATCCTTATCCCCAATACCAGATACCTGAGCCGCAGCCATTGTAGCCGGACCAGTGGTGCTCCAAAACCGCCCGGGTACAATTGGCCCATGCCGTCACCAGACCAATCCCTGCTCGGTCAAGCTGCAGAGGTGTTCAGCGCCGCCGATGCGGTCACCGTCTTGACCGGCGCGGGCGTTTCGGCGGCCAGCGGCGTGCCGACGTTTCGCGGCACCGGAGGCCTGTGGGAAGGGCACCGCCCGGAGCAGCTCGCCACGCCCGAAGCGTTCGCTGCAGACCCATTGACGGTCTGGCGGTTCTACAATTGGCGACGGGGTCTGCTTGGCAAGTGCGTTCCGAACCCGGCCCACACGGCCTTGTCCGAGCTCGAGGCCCGGTGCCGCAACTTCACGCTCATCACGCAGAACGTCGATGGCCTGCACCATCAAGCAGGCAGCAAGAAGGTCATCGAAATCCATGGCAACATCTGGACCGTCCGTTGCACTGCATGTTCGCGGGAGTTCGACACAACGGGCCAAGCTCTTGACGATGATCCGCATTGCTCATCATGTGGCGGGCGGCTGCGGCCCGGCGTGGTCTGGTTCGGCGAGTCGCTGCCCGACCACGCGATGACCGCTGCCTACGAAGCCGTCACGCGATGCGACGTGATGCTTGTCAGCGGCACGAGCGCGCTCGTTCAGCCTGCCGCATCGTTCGGCGCGTGGGCCAAACAGAACGAAGCAACACTCATCGAGGTCAACCTCGAAGCGACCCCCCTGACCGAGCTGGCTGACATCTCGCTGCTCGACAGCGCCAGTGAGGTCCTGCCAGCTATCGTCAAGGAGATGACGCGACGAAAGGAACAAGCCGGCACGTAGCAGGCACTCGCAGGCTTGAGCGGCTTGCCAGCTTAGGTAAGTAGTACGGCCCGGCCCTGGCAGAAAGAGTAAAGGAGGCAGCAGGGCAGAGAACAGCCGGCTGGCAGGGCACGGCGGGCCGGCGGGGGTCATTGACCCTCGGCATTTCGCTGTTGCAGGGCCGCGATCTTGTCGCGGAGGCGGGCGGCGTCTTCGTAGCGTTCCTCTTTGACGGCTGAATCGAGCTGAGCTTGCAGCTTCTGGATAGGATCGACGGAGAGCTTGCTGACGATCTGACGGCGCATCTCGCGGAGGACGGCGGCTTCACCGCACTTCTCAAAGGCCTCGGGCTGGGCCAGGCTTTCAAAGAACTCGGCGATCGTCCTCAAACCGGCCTCTATAGCCGCCAGGCCGCTACGAATGCGCCCCGCCTCAAGGGCCTGGTGTGCCTTGGCCCGGGCGTTCATCATCGTGATGTACGGTCGGTACTGCTCCAGGACGACGCGGTCGCTCTGCTCGGCGGCGTACCGCCGACATAGGTCGAGCACCTCAATGTTCCGGGCGGTGTCGCGCTCAACGGCTGCGAAATCTTCCAGGACGAACAGCGCCAGATATCTCTGGTAGTAGAGAATGGCTTCGTCACGCAGGTCGCTACACTCCTCCTCGGTGAGTTCAAAGCCCAGGTCCGTGCCGTTACGCTTCTTGTAGTCCTCCAGCCTCGCGCGGTGGTAATGTAGCAGTGACTCGCAGTCCTTCGGGCGTCTGCCGTCGGGCCGGCCAACCGGCTCCATCTGAAGCAGACCTAGGTCCACGCGCATTTGAATCTTGACGCTGCCGTCGTCGGCCACAATCTTGCGAACGGTGATCTGCCCGGGCTCGTACGGCCAGTCTTCCAGGATTGGACGCAGGTCGTTACCGCTCATAACACCATTAAACCCCACAACCCGGCGATCCTGCAACTGAAAACGCGTACCCGATTCGGCCACTTGTATTATAGTATCTGCCACAGGGTCAGCAGGGCCCGGCTCGAAGAGATGCGCAACGACCGGTGGCAGCTGGGCACGAACAGAGGTGGGAGCATGGGCTTGGAGGACACGGCTTGCGGCGAAGGCGGCGCTAGGCCTGCCAACCTGCTCGTGCTGATGACCGATCAGCAGCACCGCGAGACAATCGGCTGCTGGGCCGACCCGCCTCATGGCAGGACGCCCAACATCGACCGCCTGGCCGCGGAAGGCATCCGTTTCGATCGGCATTACGTCACCATCCCTTTGTGCGTGCCCAGCCGGGCAAGCATCTGGTCAAGCCAATACGCCCACTGCACGGGGGTGACGGTCAATGACGACGGGCGGGACGTGACATTTCCGGACCAGCTCGTGACCCTCGGGGACGTGGCCAAGTCGGCCGGCTACGCATGCGGCTACATAGGGAAATGGCACGTGGGGCGCGAGCACATTCCGCAACACGGCTTCACCGACACCTGGTGGACCCACCTGCGAAACAGCTACGAGGATTGGCTCGAGCACACCGGACAGTTCAAGTTCGATCCCGAAGTCAAGGGCGTGCAGCGGCGGGGCGTGGTTCCATTCGAGCTGGCCCACGACACGCAGGTCGCCGACCGCACCATCCAATTCATGCGTGGGCATCGCGCTGAGCCATTCGTAGCAATATGCTCGATGCGCGCGCCGCACGATCCGTACATCGGTCCGTTCGACGGCATGTACGATCCTGCCGACGTGGCCTTGCCGCCCACCGTGAACGAGACGTTCCACAATAAACCCCTCTGCCAGCAGCGAGGCACGCCGCGCGAGTGGTTCCTCCGATTCGCGGAGGGGAATCCTGACAAGGTTCGGGCGGTGATCGCGGGGTACTGGGGCCTGGTGCATCTGATCGACGTGAACGTGGGCCGCGTTCTCGAGGCACTGGACGGACTCGGGTTGAGTGGGCAAACGCTGGTGGTCTTCCTGTCGGATCACGGGGATCAGATGGGCCATCACGGCCTCATGGCCAAGGGTTTGTTCATGTACGACGACACGACGCGGGTGCCGTGCATCTTTCGGTTCCCCGGGCGGCTCCCAGCGGGCAAAGTTCTCCGCGAATTGACCAGCACGCTCGATATCGTTCCCACCGTCGTCGAGCTGCTGGGCATGTCCGTACCGGCTTGCATGCAGGGCGAGTCGATGATGCAGCTCTTCGGCCAGGCCGCTCATAACCGACGCGACGCGGTTTTCATGGAAATGTTTGAGGCTTACGGACAGTTCGGACCGATCTTCTCAGTTCGGACCGAGCGCTGGAAGTACAACTGGCACGTAGCGGATCAGGACGAGCTGTACGATATGCACGCCGACCCCGACGAAACGACCAATCTTGCCCCGGACCGGGGTCACCGCGACACGCTGGTCGGGCTTCGCGGGCGGATCATCGACTGGCTGCAGGCCACGGGCGACGTGAAGATGACCGACCTGGCGCGCGTTTCGCCAAACCGCCTGGCCCGATAAAAGGCTTGTGCCTGAGCCGGCGCTGGCAGGTTATAATCAGGCCCCTCAACTCCGGCCAGTCAGGAGGAAACGATCATGTCCGACTCAATACGCAGGCGTGAGTTTCTCGGGACGGCAGCGCGCACCGCCGCCGCCGGCTCTGTCGTCGGTCGGGCTCTTTCGGCCGCCGCCGGCGAGGCTGAGGCCCCTGCAACTCAGCCGGCCGCCGAGGACAAGCTCATCTGGAGGAACAAGCAGCCGACAATGACCTACGCCCGTCTCGGCCGCACCAACTTCATGGTCAGCCGAATGATCTTCGGAGCGGGCGGGGTTTACAGCCAAGGCGGCTCGACCCGCCTTCTGGAGATGGCGATCGAGCGGGGGATGAACGACCTGGACACCGGGCGGCCCTACGCCAAGAGCGAGCAAACACTCGCCCCGATCGCAAAGAAACATCGCGACAAGCTATGGATTTGCAGCAAGGCCGGCGACCTCGGCTGGCCCGGGATGAAAGTCAAGCGGAGCGAGGATGCCAAGGCTGCTCGCATGTACACCGAGCAGCTGGACGATTCGCTCAAGGCGCTCGGAACGGACTGCATCGACTGCTACATGGTCCAGGGCGTCCAGCACGACTGGGTCGTAACGATGGACGCGCTGTACGAGGCATTCGAGAAGGCCAAGAAGGCCGGGAAGGTCCGCTCCTTTGGGCTTGCGACGCATACGGGCGTAGCGACGATCTGCCGGCTCGCCGCCAAGACAGGGCGATACGACGTGGTGATGCTAGCGATTAACCCGAACAGTGCAGACGAATTGAAGCCGACACTCGATGCGATGCACAAGGCGGACATGGGCATCGTCAGCATGAAGAACGTCGGACCGATTCGCGGGCGGCCACAAGCCTTCGACGAAAAGTACGGCGACATGTTCGCCGGCCAGAAGCTAAGCCCTTATCAGCGCGCGTACGCGTACATGCTGTTCCGGGTCGGCGTGCACGCGTTTAACACCCACGCACCGACCATTACGATCCTCGAAGAGAACATCAAGGTCCCGACGCTGAAGCTATCGAAGGCTGAGTTGGCCCGACTCGAACGGCGCGTGCTGGCCGAGGCCCGCGGGGCCTGTCGTCACTGCGGCGCGTGCTCGCAAGCGTGCCCGAAAGGGATCCGGGTGGCCGACATGCTCCGCTCCCACAGCTATCTGCATAACTACCGGGACCCCAATGCCGCTCGCGAGCTCTACGAATCGCTCGGTCCAGATCACGCGGACCTGTGCGCCGGCTGCCGCACGTGTGTGGCCGCCTGCCCGGAATCCATCGATCATCCAGCGGTGATCTCGTCCCTGCGCGTCACGCTGGCGCGGGACCGGACCGGCGGAACGCCTGCGGCATGATCGCAAACGCGGCCTACGGCGAGCCAGCTCCGAGCTCCTGATACACCTGCGCCATGGCATCCCATTTGCTCTCTTTGAGCGTATGGCTGGTACTGTAGATCATGATCCCTCGGGCCGGCGGCCTGGCACCCTCGCGAATGGCTTTGACGAACTCCTCCGTGGTCATCTCAGAAGGGGTGCTGCACGACTGGACGATCGGCCAGACGGTTCGGCCGGAGGTCCGCGCGACCTCCTCGGTAACCTGCGCGATCCATTCCAGGGGCCGGTGGCAGTAGATGTGATAGACCATGGGGCTGAACACATCGACGTACGGTGCGAGCTTAGCCCAGTCCTGGCCATACGTCTTGATAATGGCTCCGTCGAAATCAGCCAGCCTCATCGGCACGCCGAAGATTCCGAGGATCGCGTCCGGGCCGCGACGCTGCTTGACGATCCGGCGGATGCGCCGAACGACGTCGGCCACGCGATCGCACCGCCAGTCGTACCACGCAGCTGAGTGGTTCTCGAGGATCCACGAGGCCTTGTCCGCGGTGGTCTCAAGCTCCTTGGGCACGTGCACGCCGCGGTCGCGAGAGAACTCCGACAGACACGTCTGGCAGAAGCAGACGGGAGTCAGCTTGGGGTCCTTTTCCTCCCAGCGGCCGGGCCAGCGGATGAAGTCCAGCCACAGCCCGTCGAACTCGTAATTCGACATCAGCTCATCGACCCGCTTGAGTTTGTCCTCGACGTACCAGGCCTGACAGAGGCATATCCCGCCGTAGCCACCTTCGGTATCGTAGGGCTCGCCGCCGGCAGTGATGGGACGTGTCTCAGGATGCTCCTTCCACGGACCCTTTCCCGCAAAACAGCCGATTTCGCCATAGGCTTTGATTCCCGCGGCGTGGAGGGCCCGGATCAGTTCGTTATCGTGCGGTAGCTGGACAACAGCATCGACCCCGGCGCGTTTCAGGATCTCGGCAATCCGGGCCGGTGATTTGCCCTTGAACGGCTCGAGTTTCGTCGGCAGCGAGAACAGCACCCGGGCCAGCTGCTTGGGTTCGGTCGGTTTTGAGTGAATCATCGTCGGCCTTCCGAAAGCTCTGAACAATGCGGTTCCATCCGTGTAAAGCTTTGCCGTGAGGGGTTGAACGTGGTCTTTCAACACGCCGTGCTCGACGCTCGCCAAGCGGCCGTCGAGCAGCGAGTAGGCATGATCGCCCTTCCATCCGGGCACGGCGACCTGCGCGACAGCCCAGCCGCTCGGGTTGGCTGCCAGCAGGTAGTGCTCACCCTTCCACGTCATGCCCAAGACTTTGAGCATATTGCTCCCGGTCAGCGCATCGGGCCACGGCTTGCCTTCGAGCAACACTGGCGAGAACGCTCGGACCTGCCGCGCCACCTGACAGACGTCCCACCAGAACATCGCGTCTTCTTCGATGTAGTGAGTACCCCAGTATAGGATGCCGCGGGCGCCATGTAGGATGGCCTCAAAGGCCATGTACTGGGTCTCGGCGAGCGTTGGTCGTCGAAACGCTTTCTCGGGCTGCTTCGGGTCCCATTCGAGGATGCCGCAACCTTGAAGGACCATGTAGAATGGGTGCGGATTGACCGCACGTCGCAGACGGTCCGTGAACAGACCGACCGCTGCCGGCGACGCGACATGCAGACCGTTAACCCAGCCGTTGTTCCCCAGGCCGTCGGGCACGGGGTAGATGTCGGTCCCGAACACGTCAGCCGCCGGGGTGCCATCCTGTTTATACCCGCCGATCGTCGGCTGGCCTGTGAACCATCGCAGCTCCTGCTCGTGTCCTCGCGGGGCGAAGTTCAGCCAGATGGAGTACCGGTCGCCGCACAGCTGGCGGACATACGCGTAGCCCTGCTTCAGACCGCGCAGGAGCGCGTGGATCTCCTCCTGCTGCTGCTTCGTGCGCGCCCACGTGCAGAACTCCTGCGGGGTACCGTCTTTTCGCTGAGCGCCTTTGACCACCCACAACGGTTCGTCCGGTCCCTCGAGGGCCACGAAGGACACGCGGCCGAGTGCGCTGAGGTCTAGCCGAAGCGCTGGACGGAGTCCGCATCCGCCGCGCTCACGGCCGCGCG
>CAYGAN010000004.1:57021-59029 GCA_964347585.1 uncultured Planctomycetales bacterium
CTACGCCGACAAGGAGACCGACTCGATGCAGGAGGCGATGGCGGAGATGGCGCGGCGCCGCGAGCGGCAGCTCGAGCACAACGCCGCGCACGGCATCGAGCAGAAGATCACCGATCCCGGGCCGATCCGTTTGGCGATGGCGGCTTTGCGCTGCTCGATTTGGGCGGGCGTTCCGCTCAAGTTCAATCCTGCCCGCATGGTGATCATAATGCGGATGCCGTGGCTCTCTGCGCGATCAAGCTCAGCCTTATCCACGCTTGGCGGCCGGAGGTAGAAGTTGAATCCGCCGTCCGCCAGCTCGGCGTAAAGGTCCGTTTTTCTCGTTCGCTTCGGGAAGCTGTAGATCCCAATTGGGAACGACGTCTTACCACCGAAGCGGATCAACGAAAGAGGCTCCTCGGCGGACTTCGCGGAGCCAGCTCGTACGTTCCCCGGCACGCTCATGGCAATCGCTCCAGTCGCAAGGATAGCAAGAATCCAACCCGGCCTTCGCGCGCAACCGACATGCATCGTGCGTCCTCCCTTGTCGCTTGGATGGTGACATGAGAGATCCCGTCCGCCGCCCGAGCCAAGTTGCTCGATACCGGCATTGCCCCGCGCACGGTATCCACTCGCAGCGGTCAAGGCAACGGCGATCTCGGCGCAATACCCCCGGCTGGAAGTGCGAAGTGCAATCGGAACGAAGCTAACGACGGCGAGCGGACGGCTCAGACCGGCTCCGGCGAACTCGTCTCGTCGCGGCTCCGGGCGGCAGCGGGCTGGGCGTCACGCGGCTCGCGACGTGCCTGCCAATCTTCAAGCGTCATTAAGACCTCACGCGCCTGGCTGCCCTTGTAGTCTCCAACAACGCCTTCCTCGGCCATCTGATCGATCAGCCGTGACGCCCGCGAATAACCGATCATCAACTTGCGCTGAAGCAAACTGACACTGCCCCGCCGCGTTTCGAGCACGATGCGAACGGCCTCATCGAAGACGTCATCACGCTCGCCCTCAACGGGCCCGTTGTTCGCACGGAGTCGCACCAGCTCGGGGTGGAAGTCGGGCCGGCCCTGCTCCAGCAGATAATCGATCGCCCGGCGCAGTTCACCGTCATCGACGAACGTGCCCTGTGCGCGAGCAAGCTTGGCTGATCCCGGCGGCAGGTACAGCATGTCCCCCTGACCCATCAGCCTTTCCGCCCCGTTCTGGTCCAAGACGATTCGCGAGTCCATTCGCGAAGCCACGCGGAAGGCGATACGACACGGCAGATTTGCCTTGATCAGGCCGGTGACGATTCTGACCTCCGGCCGCTGCGTCGCGACAATGATGTGCACGCCAACTGCCCGGCTCTTCTGGGCGAGAGATGATGCTCGACCTCCTTGGCCGCCGTCATCATCAGGTCGGCCAGTTCGTCAATGATGATCACGATGTAGGGCAACTGGAACGGGATTCTCGCCTCTTCGGCTTCACTGTCCGGACGGAACCGCTCGAGGATCTCCTCTCTCGTAAGCCGATTGTAGGCGGCAATATTGCGCACGCCCGCCTCGGCCAGCAGCTCGTACCGCTCGTCCATCTTCGTAGCGGCCCAGTCGAGGATCAGTTCCGCCCGACGCACATCCGTCACGATCGGACACATCAAGTGAGGCAGGTCTTTGAAGTTGCTCAGCTCGACCATCTTCGGATCCGCCAAGATCAGCTTGACCCGATCGGGGCGCTGCGTCATCAAGAGCGACATGATCAGGGAGTTGATGCAGACGCTCTTGCCCGAACCGGTGGTGCCTGCGAGCAGAAGATGCGGCATCGCTGCCAGATCAGTCAACAGCGGATTGCCGCTCGCGTCCTTGCCGATGAACAACGGCAATGCCATCTTTGGCCAGTGGTCGGCCGAGACAGTCATCAACTCCTTCAGCCGCACCCACTCCTTCTCGACGTTAGGTACCTCGATGCCGATCGTGCTCTTGCCGGGAATCGGTGCGACGACACGAACCGCCGGAGCTTTCAGCGCCCGCGCGACATCATTCGAGAGCGA
>CAYGAN010000004.1:59039-62400 GCA_964347585.1 uncultured Planctomycetales bacterium
TTACGCCCGGGGCTGTTCGGAGTTCGTAGAACGTGATCACCGGCCCGGTGTCGATCTCGACCACGCGAGCTTCGATACGGAACTCACCGAGTGTGCGCTCGAGGATCTTGGCCTTTTCGCGGACGGCCCCTTCCTGCTGAACACCAAAGACGTACTCTGGGTCCTCCAGCAACGACAAGGGTGGCAGTTTCCACTCCCCAAGCTCGGCGGGGTAGCGGACCGTTCTTGGCGGCTCACTCTCCTGGGGCTCCTCCGTTTGCTCCTCAGCGGACCCTTGCGCATCCTCGGCCGAAGTCGGGCCGGTTAGTTTCGACGGCTGGCGAGCGCCACTCCCTTGCGCGCGGGAGTCTATTGCCAGATCCTCGAGCTCGGATGGCTCTTGCGGCAAGCCTTCACCCGTCTGATCCGTAAGGGTCTCCGCAGGTTCGTCAGATGGATGCTCCTTCGTGTCCGACCGCGCCCGGCTCGAATGCTGCGGCTCAAATGACGTGGAGGCTGCGCCTATGCGACGCGCATTGATCCTCGGTTCGCCGGGAGGCCATTCGGATTCTGCATCACCCGCGTGCGCGGTCGTCCCGGCCGCCTCGGCTTCAGCGACTCCCCCAGACCGCATCAGCGCAATCGCACGACCCGAGACCTGGCCCACCTGTCGCGCTGCCGACGGCAGACGCAAGACAAGCCCCTCAGACGTGAACACCAGGCCCACCACGAGGCAATAGCCCAACATCAGGATCGTACCGGTCGTGTTCAGATTGCTGCGCAGCCAGTGGCCCAACGATATCCCGACGATGCCCCCGTGACCTTCCGGCAGGACCGCCGAAGCAGAGCCACCGACCAGATGGACCGACGTTGCCGTCACGGCGATCAGAACGGCCGCCCCGAACACGCGTTGCCAGATCCGGTTCACCCGCCCCCGCACCATCAGTAGCACAGCTGCCCCGGTCAGGCACACGGCCAGCGGGTAGGTTCCCTCGCCGAAATAGAAAAACAGGTTATATGCGGTCCACGCGCCAGCCCGCCCACAGGCATTGACCGACGGATCCGGGTGCGGGGCGACCTTGGGGCTCGGCCAATCCGCCGGATCAAACGTCAGTATCGACGCCCACAAGAACAGGCAGCCAATGATAATCAGAAAGATCATGCACGCGCGAAGACCTTGTTTGTGTTGCTCACGCGCCATCGTCTTGCTTGCCCAGTGTGGCCTGTCAGTGCCCGCCGGTGTGCCCGAAGCCGCCATCGCCCCGGTCAGTCTCAGCCAGCTCATCGACCTCAACGATCTCTGCGCGGGCCACGGGTGCGATCACGAGCTGCGCGATCCGCATGCCGCGGGTGATCGTGAACGGGTCGTGCCCATGATTGATCAACAGTACACGCACTTCGCCACGGTAGTCCGCGTCGATCGTGCCGGGCGTGTTGACCATGCCGATCCCGTGGTGGAGCGCAAGCCCGCTGCGAGGCCGGACCTCGCCCTCGTAGCCGGCAGGTATCGCCACACGAATACCGGTAGGGATCAGACACCGTTCGGCCGGCATCATCCGGACAGGCTGCGGCACTGCAGCGTAAAGGTCCATCCCCGCTGCCAGTGCGCTTTGATATCGTGGTCGAGGCAGATCCTCCGCCCCTCGCTCGCGTCGTATCCTTAATGTTATCGGTGCCATCGGACGATTCCCTCCACCCATTCCCGCCTCCCTGAGCGGGTCCCCTTCGCCGCCCAGGACAGCCATCCTTGCTGGCTCCCAGGGAAGATTTGAAGACATCGCAGAAGATTGGAAGCCGCTGGAAGGCAGAAAGCAAGCGGCAGATATGGGAGCGCCGCAGAACAAGGCGACGCATGAACGGTCCTTTTGACCGCCTTCGACAGCGCCGCGCAGACCGGGTCCACCTCTCAGGAACCTAGCCACGCGCGCAGATAATCAGCGCGGACAAGGATCCGTCCGGAGTCCTCGACGGGCGCGGCCGCCCCTGCTCAAACCAAGGTACCTGGGCAGCCCTTACATGGCTTCCCCGCAGGGCCCGCGACCACACGTCTGAAGCTTCGCCGGGCAGCCCGATACGCATCGTTGTTCCAGATACGACGGAGCGGCTCGGCGACCACATTGCCCATCTCCCAGCGCGGGTCAAAAACCCCGCAACACACCGAAACAGAACCATCCCAGTTGATTACGGCTCCGCGCCATGGCCAATCGCAAGGATAAACCTTTTGTTTCCTCGAACCTCTGCCCTTCTCACCGCGATCCGCGCCAGCCCGGTAGCAAGGGGCGAGCCACTCGCCATCATCACGGGGAAGCCACTCGCTGCATATCTCCGACGCCGATTCGCACTTCCGTTCAGAGGACCAACCCAGGTCTTCCAGGTTTCTACCACGGCCCACAAACCGCAGGTTCAACGAGGCCGGACTGAAGACGGCTTCACACCCCAGATCGCCCGCGAGGGCCCGAAAGTCCCCCATTTCGTGCTCGTTGTGCCGAGTGACGACGAAGAACAGCTGCACTCTTGGCGTGCGCGCCCGGAGACTCCGCCTGGCCTCCAGAATCGTCCGGATATTGCTAATCACCAGATCCAACCGTTTGCCCGGCTGGTACGTCTCGTAAGCGGTCTGGGTTGCGGCATGCAGCGAGCAACTGAGCATGTCCAGGCCGCTTTCGACCATCCTTACAGCCTGGCCGTCACCCGCGCGAAAGGCATGCAAGTTGCTAGATATGTACGTCCATATCCGCGCGTCGTGGGCGTAGCGAATCATTTCGTGGATTTCGGGCGCCAGCAAGGGATCACCCCAGTTCGACAGATCCACGACACAGGCATGATCCTTGATCTGATCAATAATGCCTCGGAACCGCGCGAACGACATCGTTCCCTTGGCCCGACCTCGCAGTCCCATCCCGGTCGGACAAAGGCGGCACGTGCCGTTGCACAGGTTCGTCGGCTCGATCTTGATCTCGTAGGGCAAGCCGACCATTCGTTCGCGCCTCAGCCACACCTCGACGTAAACAACCGCCATGTTGGCTAGCTTAAACAGCGTTAAGTATCGTCGATTCCGGCAAAGGTGGCGCGCTGCCCGACACGCGAATCTCACGCCCCGCATGGCCGTGCCGATAATAGGCAGAATGTGCCTGACCTTCCGCACGCGCGAAGCTCGAACGATTCCGGCAAGCCCCCTGGCAACGCTCCGCAGAGTCATAGTGACGCGCCTCGGGCGGGCATCCCTGCAAGCTCCGGCAGATCGCTCGGCGTTGCGGAGGTTTCCGCTCCCGCCTCGGCCGTCCGAGTCGCGAGAGACGGCGCGACTGCCCCAATCAGCATCAACAGATAGCACAGTTCAAAGGCCTCGAACGACAGGAACATGGCCCCTATGGCAAATGTA
>CAYGAN010000004.1:62410-67598 GCA_964347585.1 uncultured Planctomycetales bacterium
AGAACGACGCCCGGCATATGTAGTGGTGCCACCGCAGTTCCCAATCATCGATCCCCGACCGCGACTTCTGTGCAGCACCATGCAGCCACCATAGCACCGCCCCCACCAGACTCGTAAAGATCAGCGCCGCCGGGATCCCGGCGTCCGCAGCAATCTGAAGGTACACGTTGTGTATGGTCCGACGCTTCAGATCAGGGTCATACCCGGCAATCACAAGACTGGAGTTGCGCAACCCGACTCCGAACGCGGGATAGTCCTTCGCGATCTCCCAGCCCGCTCGCCAGCTATCGATCCTGCTCTGCGCGGACACATCGCGTTCCTCTTTGCTAATCGACAAGAAACGCGCGCGGATCTGCGGTCCGGCCAATGCCAACAGGATGCAAGACACGACGACGGCGACACAGGTAGTTCGAATGACCCGCCGCCTGGCAGTAGTCACGACCATTCCAAGCCCAACGATAACAGCGCTGAGCATTGCACCGCGGGAATAACTCAGCATGACCGCGTGAAACGACGGAATCGCGCATAGGAGGTACCCCCACCGCCACCACCTCCGCTCTGCCAGAAAGAAGTAGTAGCAGAACGGAATAGCCAGCGCCAACATCAACGCGCCGCCGTTGTTGTCGTAGCCGCCACACCCTCGATGATAGATGTCCAAGCGCCCGTCGAACACGTATAGCGCGTTCATTTCATACACGAGGTATGTCAGGCACAAGAAAATCATCCAGGCGAGATACCGCACGTGGTGTCTTGCAGTGACCACAAAGCTCGCGACCATTAACAGAATGAATATCTTGGCGTACTCCCATCCAACGCCGCTCGCGATTTCGAAATCCATCGCTCCGGCCCAACTGCCTGCCAGGCACATCGCGAACAAAACCACCCCCGGCAAGAAGGTCCTGTGCACGGCGCTTGAGCGAAGCGTCCCAGCGTGCATCGCCGTGGCCACGATTGCAACGATCGCCGCCATCAGCGACCAGCGAACTCCCTCCGGCAACGCCCACTCCCACACCATCTGCGGCCGGAGCACAGCTAATCCGTAATACATGAGCACTGCCCAGAACGGATCCGAAATGGAACGAAACGTGCAGTACAGCATTGCCGCAATTAAGAAGAGCGTCTGTTTCATTGCGGATCCTCCTCACGCCTTCATCCGCACGAGGCGGCGGAGCGCCAGTTAGCCGCGCGCTCCGTGACGGCAGGCTCACGCCCTCCTTCGCCTCCGACGTCTTCCATTGCCCGCATCCACGACTTGGTTGCGGAGGCGTTCGGCGGCTCTAGACCACGTCAGACGTCGCCGAGCAACTTCCTGGCCGTTCGCAGCAACTCGACGCCGCAGCGTTTCATCCCCAATTAACCGGAAAGCGGCATGGGCCAATTCCTTCGCCGATCTGGCCAACAGAAGGTTCTGCCCACTTCGGGCCGGTACACCCTGACACACTAGAGGCGTAGCAACGACGGCAGCTCCCGCTGCCCACGCTTCAAGAAGTTTGTTCTTGACACCGGTGCCAAGCCGCATAGGCAGCATCACAACCGTCGCTTGCCAGAGCACCGGCCGAACATCCTCCACGGCACCGATGACTTCGACGTTGGCTCCTACACAACTTCGTAACTTCTCCGAAGAGTTACAGCCACCGATCACCAGCCGTGCGTGCGGAATGCTCCGCCGAACCAAAGGGGCGATCTCGTGAGCCAGGAACATCGCCGCATCGTGGTTAGGCACGTGGGCCATGTTCCCAAGAAACGTGATCGTTGGCTGCGAAGCGTCTAGGCTGTTTTCGGCATCCGGCCTGGCAAAATATGAAGCATCCACCCCGTTAGGAACGAACGCCACCCGTACATCCGGGTTGCGCCTGGAGAACGCGCGGGCATCCTCTTCGCTGACGAAAGTCGTCAGATCCACAGCCCTGAGGAATCTCCGCTCATGTCGGTATTCACTCAGTAGGAACCCCACCCGTCGTACCCAGCTCGGCGGATCGACGTGTTTGCACAACTTCCGTCCTTCTTCCAGAACCGGGTCATCGACCATGTCGCACACGACGCGGCCAGCCGAGCGGGCCTCGTGAGCGTACTGAAGGGCATCAGGACGAACCAATACCACGGTGTCACGGCCCTGCGCAGCTTCCGCAAGACATCGAGCCAATAAGGGGTCGTACCCATAGGGCCCAGGGCCGCGCCGCGATCTGCCCATCCTACGTGGCGCCGCGTTTGACACCTTGCGGACGACGACGCCGTTCCTGGCGAATTCCTCATCGCCTCTTGGGTCACCATCAATGGCAAGAATGGACACATCGTCGCCCTGCTGCCGGAGCGTCCTCGTCAGATGGTACACGCGCAGCCACGTTCCATGAGCAAGTGGCCAAGGGAACTCAGTTGTGACGAACAGCCATTTCATCGGTTGTGGCCCAAATGCCTTTCTCCGGTGGAACCACGCTCGCCGACAGAAGATCGATCGCTCACGGCGCCACCGTCCACGACAGCGCCAACAGCTTGGTCAGTGGCCCGCGCAGAGTGTTCGCACCACAAGGCCCCAACCATAGACACGCGCCGGTCCGCTTCGACTTCGACCGCGTCGCGACGAACAGCCAAGGCAAACCGACATCCCTTATCCAGATCACGAAGATTTCCCAACGACCTCCTCGAACACGCGGGACGTTCGCTCTGCGCATGCCTGCCAGGTGAACTTCTTTAGACGAGCCCGACCGCGAGCGACTAGCTCCTGGCGCTGCCTCTCATTCCTGAGCAGCTCGGCCAGGGCCTCGGCGATCGACTGGCAATCTTCCGGATCAACAAGTACGGCTGCATCGCCAGCCACCTCTGGAAGGCTCGTCGTATTACTCGTCAGCACTGCCGTATTACACGCGAAGGCATCCAACACTGGCAGACCGAAGCCCTCGCTCAGCGATGGGTAGCAAAGGACAGTCGCGCCACTCATGAGCGCCGGCAGGTCTTCCTCAGGCGCGAATCCACACACATGGCACGTTCCTGCCAACTCCAAGCTATTGACTCGTGCGCGTAACGTTCCGAGCGTGCAGCCCTCGACGCCGACGATCAGTAGCGCATAGTCACGCCGCAGCCGACGCGGAATCGCTGCCCACGCGGTGACAACACGTTCGCTGTTCTTGCGTGGGTCCGACGAGCCGAAACCAAGCACATAGGGACGATCTCGGGACAGACCGTACTTGGCTCGCACGCGGTTCAGCTCCGCTGAGTCGATGACTTCCCGACAAGCTTCGTCAGCCGCCCAGTGATTCACTGTTATCTTGTCACCCTGGACGCCGAACGCCGCCACGATCTGTCGCTTGGTGTACTCGCTGGGAGCTATAACGCGGCAGGCTCTTCTTGCGGCAGCCGCTACGTTCCTGCCCCACTTCCGCGACGCCGACGTCGCAAGGCCCAGTTGGAGCGGGATCAGGTCGTGGATGGTCACCACTGTCGGCACAAGTGGCCACCGGGGAGACGTGTTTGCCGGACAGTGCAGGACATCTGCACGAGCTGCCTTCGCGGCCAGCGGCAGTCGCACCTGCTCCCAAAGATTCAACCTGTCGCCCCTTATATCGATCTGCACATTGGCGACGCGTTGCAGCCCGCAGAATGGATCGTCAGACCCATCGAGCTGATGAAACAGCACGAACTGCCACGTAGCCTGCATCGCCGCGATTCGCCGGTACAGGTCGATCAAGTTCTTCCCGGTCCCGCGACGGTTGCGTCTGTAAATGTGCCGCGCATCAACGGCAACGCGCATGGTACGACCTCATCGCCAGGGCCAGATAAGACGCGCCGGGCTTATGCAGTGGTTCCCGATCGACCAAACTGATCGATGTCACAACGAACCCGCCCTGAATCACGCATCTACGCAGCGATCGCTGGCTAAAATCCTGTACGTGTTCCCTGCAATGATCGGGGCCCATGCTCTTCGGAACAGACACAATGAGGCGTCCTCCTGGACAAAGCACGCGGTGAAAAGCTCGCATGGTCGCCACAGGATCATCCAGGTGCTCCAGTACCTCCGTACAGACGACGCAGTCAAAGGAGGCGTCAGGGTACGGAAGGTCCGGCAAAGTTGCTCGGCGGGCACAGAATCCATATCCATTGGTGCGCTCAACGGCAACCGCGGAGAAGTCAACTCCGTGCAAGTCCAATCCGGGCAGCCGAGCCCGTATATAGCGAAGAAGCACGCCAATTCCACAACCGGCGTCGAGAAGACGGCCGCAGCGCGGCAGCATGGGTAGAATATGCGCGTAGAGATTCTCCATGGAGGAGAAGTCATCGCCCTGCTCAGAATATCGCGCATCCATTGCCTCGGGCGTGTTGAAGTTGGTGCGCCCTTGAAGCAAGAGCCTTCGCACGCGCCACGGGATGACTGCCCGTGCCAGAAGCCGAAGCTTCCAAGGCATGCAGTGCTGCTCGCAGATAAAGTGTAACAGTCCGAAGCTACTCACAGCTCCCGCCTTCGATGGCGACACGCAACCCGCTCTCTCCGACCGCGCAGGCTCGTACGATCAGCCGCCCTCATTCCCGCAGTCCTACTGTTCCACACCGCGCAAGAACACGCACGTGCGCACCTGTTCTCCTGCTCAACCTACTGCTCTTTTCGGCTCGGCGCCTTTCACCGAGCCGGACCTGCCCACCCGACCATGGCGCTCGCCTGCTCCACGGCGACGCTTTTCGGCGGCGCCAATAACGTCGCGAGCAAGCTTGAGATATGATTCAGCCGTCCGTTCCCAGGAATAATTGCTCCGGCAATGCTTCTGCGCCGCTCGACCCATTCGCCGGCGGAGAGACTCATCTGCCGCCATACTGTCCAGACAGCTCGCCAGGTGATCCGTATCATAGGGATCAGCACAGTAGCCCGTTTGGCCGTCGAGGATGATTTCCGAAGAGGCCACCAACGCGCGACGAACGTCCCGCCGCCAGCCGACGCAGGGCATACCGGCCGCCATCGCCTCCAAGAGCACGATTCCGAATGATTCATACCGTGACGGCAGAATCAGCACGTCTGCACCAGCAAGGTATGTCTCCGGTCTATCCGCCCTGCCTACGAAGATAACATTCGATGTCACTCCGGCCTGCGCCGCCTGTCCGCGGAGCCTGTACTCCTCAGGCCCATCGCCGACGAGCAGCAGCCGTGTCCTCGGACGATGCTTCATCTTGGCCAGCGCCTCAATGGCCAAATCCACTCCCTTCT
>CAYGAN010000004.1:67637-85009 GCA_964347585.1 uncultured Planctomycetales bacterium
GAACAGCCCACGATGCTTCAGCTCGGCTATCCGTGAACAAGGTCTGGCTTCTGCGAACCGAGCAAACTCGACACCGTGCGGAATAATGCTCACCTTTTTCACGGCATCTCCGGTCAACCCAGCCACCTGCCGCCTGAGGTTCTCCGTTGCGACGACAACTCGATCCGCTAGGACGACTCCCAGGCGCTCGATAAGCAATTGCTGCCCAGAGACGCGTTCCGCCCACGGTAAGAATGCCTTCGCGTTGCTTACACTGACGCAGTTGTAAAGAACACTTCTGTTCGGCATGGCCAGCTTGCTGGCAATCGCGCACTCTGGATAGGCCGCGACTACCACCTCGGCACCTCGCGCCCCTTCGCGCTGGTGCCACGCCCAGCGCACCACCCGGGCCCACGGCGCGATTCGCCAAAGAACGCCATTCCCTGCCGTGCGAATCCGCATACACTTCACGCCCGGCAGCGGCTCATCCTCGACCCTGCGCCCATCGGGATAGTTTTCGGCCATTACCGATACTTGATGGCCCATCGCGCGCCACATCCTGACCAGCTCATATCCGCGTGTCTCCACGCCGCCGTAGAGATCAGGAAAAAACCGCCTGGACTGCCACTGAATCTTCATCGCGTATCCCGACGGAACCTCGACGCGGCTCGTCAACTCACGCTGAAGCGTGGCCGTTTACCGTGCCGGCCCGTTCAATGCCATCTCATGCAGAACTGCTGCCAGCCGCCTCGTAAGGTTGTCCGCCCGAAATTTGGTTATGTAGTCCTCGTCCGCGTTGCATACCAACCGCCCTTGCTGCCAGTCGCGAAACGCTCCTACGAGCAACCCTGCAATATCTTCCGGCTCTCGAGAAGCAATCAGACGACAAGTACAGGCCCTCTCCACGATCGACCGCGCACAGCAAGTGGCAGGAACTGTCCCAAGCACAGGCCGACGTAGCGCCAGGTACTCAAACGTCTTTAAGCAGCTGACATATTCGGCCGTTCGACCGATGGGCACTTCGAGCCACAGGGCGTCCGAGCGCGCCGCCTGTTGGACTGCCTGGCCGTGCGGGAGACAACCCAGCAGCTCGACATTCTTATCCAGGCCGAGCTCCTTCACGACATAAACGGCGCCGCCGCTATCGCCGATCCACCGGAACACGAATTTCTCAGCAAAAGCCGGATGCGAACACGCACCTTTCTGGATGGCGAGAAACAGGCACCGGGGATCCTCGTGGCTAGTCCCCATAAGTGTCACAACGAATCTATCACCGCGACCATCGCCTGAAACACCAGGAATATCGTCTGGATCGTACCCATTGCTGATGCATTCGATCTTTCTCCGGGCGAACGGATAGAGCTCAGTGACACCAGCAGATAGTCTTGGGGTAACAACGATAACCTTCCGTGCACTTCGGATACACCACGCCTCCAGCACACGAGCAAGCGCGTGTCGCATGCCTGAATAACGGTAAGTGAAGTTCTGCGTCCATGGATCGCGGAAGTCGAGCACGACCGGAAGTCGAGTCGCGGTGGCGACGATGCCGGCCACGATGGCCATACTGTTGGGCGGCGAAGTCACATATATAGCTGAGTACCTCCCTGTCTTGGCGAGCCTGATCGATTCCGCCACAAGCGGCGAGATCCATCGGTTCAAGCAAGTACCCCAGTCCGGAAAGTGGACAAATCGGCGTGTACGCCAGCTGATCGCCTCTTCCAACCACCCCCGCTCTTTTCGCAGGAGGCGCAGCACCGGCCCGCCAACGCGACTGATCGCGCGGGCCACATCGACGTCCCCACGGGGCATTACTCTATGGACTTCAAAGCCCTCGCACCCCGTTGAGGCAACATCGGCAACACCGCCCGTTTCAGAACCTTTGCTCGTCACAATGGTGGGCATCCACCCATTACGCGGCAGGTACTTGGCAAGCCGGAGAGGGCGCCACACGCCCGCGCGCATCAGCGGCGGCCACGAGAACGTTATCATGAGTACGTTCTTCACGTCCGGCTCCAGTGTAGTTCTGCGCCGATCCTACTTCTCATAATCGCAAGTTTCGCCACCACTGCGTGCGGCCGCCTCTAGTCAACATCTAGCTTGCAGGCCCTCAGGCTGCTTTCTTTCCTTCACCCCGGACAACCGGCGTGTTCTCTACTCCTTCGCGGTGATGCGCCGTTACCGCGCCCAAACTCACCCGACGCATCGCAGAACATTCAGTCCACGCGACCTCTCCGTCTCAACAACACCACCATCCAACGAGCACGCGTCCTCCTTGCCATCCGCCAGCCAAGTCCATCAAGAACTCGTCGCCGAAGTCTCTTGTCGCGCCGACCCTCTTCCTGTGCGGCTGTCTGTTCCGAGCCGCAGTGCGGGCATCTAGCGAAACGCGATCTGGCTTCCGGCCCGAGCATGTACCATCTCGTCCAGCGGAAGAGCCGGGAGCGTATCTCATCACAGCTTCTCAGTAAGAGCAGTCCCTCCTGGATAAAGTCCGGAAAAGCTTTGAGGATGTCGCTAGGACCCCGGAACGATCGCTGGTGCAGGTCAACATGGAAACGCCGACCGCACCGCACGCACCGCGTCATACCCTCTCGCAAGTCCTCTCTGTAAGGCACGCTTATCACAAGATAGTACTTGGCAACACGAGCGAGTTCCGCAAGCGTGCTTCTGAACGGCTTTTCGGCCAGATGCTCCAGTACCTCGGTGCAAATGACTCCATCAAATGCCTCGTCCGCAAACGGAAGACTCTCGCTCTTTCCAACGACACAGGTCCCGTCAAACCAAGCCAAAGCTTCGTCGGAAGTATCGAGGCCCACCACCAGATTTTCCGCCCGAAGACGTTCTGTGACAAAGCCGTTGCCACATCCGACGTCCAGAACGTTCCGAAGGCCTGGATCCAGCAGAGATGCGATTGCGCGAGCGCGCAGCCGTTGACCAGGATCCCGCTCAAAACGCGCCGGTTCCCACAGCTCCGACTGCTTATAAAGAGCCGCCAGCCGCCTCCCCTCAACTTCCGCCATTACACTTTTGTGTCCTGCGCGATTCATTCTCGGTACGTATTCCTATCGGCTCAACATGGACCTGCCCCAACGCCGCTGCACGAGGACGCTCGCCCACCGAAGCCTCCCTGCCCTAGTCAGAAACATCACCCAAGCCACGGGCACGTACAACACCATGACCAAGGTTATCTTGCACAGAAAGCGCGACCAGCCTGCTTCCCAATCAAGTGCACTGACACCGAAGCACATCATCGCAAAAACGACCCCTACGCCCGCCCACTGCGACGCCGCCGTCCTCAGCACGTTCCGCGGCCGCAGACCGATCCATCGAATCGCCAAGGCGACAGCGAGGGCGGCGAAAACGACCCGTGGCACGAATGTACCCCACGCAACACCTTCGATCCCCATGTCCCAGACTATCACAAAGGCAAGTGTCAGAGCCAAGTTGACAACGCCTTGACCCAGCGTAAGACCGGCTCCCAGTTTGACCTTGTTCAGCCCTGAGAATACTGAGCTTGCCACTGAACCCGCGACGGCGGGCAGCTGCGAGAACGACAGAATAACGAGAACCGGATAGCTCACGCGATACTCCGGTCCCATCCATAGCACGATGAATTCCTGGCCAAAGATGACCAGCCCCAAGAACAGTGGTATCCCGGCGCCCATGGTCAGGCTGCTGCCACGCTGGAACACACGCTGTAGTGCAGGCCAGTCTCTTCTTGCGCAGTCCTTGATGACTTGCGGAGATAAGACCAGAGCGCACTGGTTCACGATCGCGCGTGCATGTATTACCAGCATGCTGGCAATCGCGTAGAACGTCACCTGTTCGGCGCCCAACAAGACCGCGATCAGGACTGCGTCCGTCCAGTAGAGAAGCTGCATTCCTATTCTTCCGAGGAATGCCCACATGCTGAAGCTGAACAGTTCGCGAAAGCGAGCCCAGGACGCCAACCTCGGACATATACGCAGTTTTGGGAAGGTGCATCTGGCAACGGCATACGTTGCGACAAGTCCCGCTACGCTTGAGGCAACTTCGACGGCGGCCAGCTCGACGATCCCCGCGCCACTCCGCAGAACTGCTACTGTGGCACCTGCTCGGAGAGCGAGGACACAAACGGCAATCCCGTTCGAGAGATCGAATCGCTCCAGCGCCGTTAGCACCTGCGTCAACGAGGCACTGAACAAGGAAATCCACAAATTCACGGCGGTCAGGAGCAAGACGGTGCGGGCAGCCCCGACAAGTTCGATGGGAACCTTGCTGAACATCGCTCCGAAGGACGCGGCCATCCCCGCGGCAGCCGCCAGCAATACCAGGCCACAACAAAGGAAGAACCCCAGAGCGGCGTTGAG
This sequence comes from uncultured Planctomycetales bacterium, assembly GCA_964347585.1. Classification (GTDB taxonomy): domain Bacteria; phylum Planctomycetota; class Phycisphaerae; order UBA1845; family CAYGAN01; genus CAYGAN01. The sequence continues at coordinate 71,966 of CAYGAN010000004.1, forward strand.
CACGCCGTTGACCTTGGCGACGTCCTCCTGTCCAAGGTAGTAATTGATGAACCTCCCCAGTCCTCCGCGCACGCCCATTTCTGCAAGGCCCAAGTAGCCCGTCAGCGAGACAATCAGCGACCACACGCCGTACGTGGCGTTTCCCAGGCTGTGCACCACGAATGGAGATAGACAGAACACGATCGCCAGATTGGCACAGTAGCCAACCCAGTTGGCGAGCAGGTTTCGGGCATATGCGCGGCCCTTGTTCATCGCACTTTGCCGAATGCTCCCAGGCCAGCGCGTTCACAGAACGCGCGAATGACCACGACGGATGCCAAACATCGTGACCAAGGGGTACTCTCAAACATCTTTGCGTCCGCTAGATGCAGCCTGTCGATCAGACAATCGCTCTTGGTCAGGTACCACAAGCGAGAAAGGCACTCGAACGGATGAACTTCCACCTTCGTGAACGCACCAAGCAGCGCCTGAACGGCCTCGGCGCTCAGCGGCTGCTCATCCTTAGTTGGGTTCGTCGGATACCAGGGAATACAGCGTCTCAGGCGTCCTACCCACGGCGAAAGGACGACCGGCTCTCGGAATACGCATGCCCCACCCGGCCTGAGTACCGACGTGAGATGCTCGCCGAGGCCTTCTAGATCCAGATGGTGGAGAACCGCGTTTCCGAAGATCAGGTCGAACCGCCGATCCGGGTACGCCTCCAGAGGATCGCCCGCCACGCGGAACTGAACGCGGTCGGAAACACCGTTAACGGTCACCCGCCGAGTCGCAACACGAACCGCCTGCTCTGAAACTTCGTACGCAAAGACCCGCGCGCCGTTCGCTGCCAATAGGACCGAATCAGTTCCTGTGCCGCACCCGATCTCGAGGACGTCGCGCCCTCGCAGCGGCTTGGCTAGGGCAAACGCACACTCCTTCCCATACACCCGCCAGTCTCTGCACTCGCGGTAGCGCTGTATCACCTTCTCTGGAATGCACAGGCTGCGAGCGTCCGCCGCCTCAGCATACCTCTGATTAAAGTCTGCTCTCTCACGTTCGAGACGGCCTTTGCTCGGCACCTCAGATGTCCTCCCCGAACACGGGCCCGACTTTGCACCACAGTCACGTCAGCTGGACTCGCTCTTTCTCGACTTAAGCGCTCCTTGAGCAGCATTGTGGTCAGAAAGCGAACCAGACCCCGCCGGGCGATCAGCGCCGACTGCCGGCGATTCTCCAAGACACGACGCCGCTCAGGCCCGGCCCAAACCGCATTCGATCTCTCTGATCGTTGCAGGATCGCTCTGTCCACCCCGTCGAGCCCGGCTGATGTAGTGGCGCACCAGGACGACCGCACCATGTGAGGCCGCCAGGTAACCGATGCCATCATAGGGCAGACGTAGCCGGGGGCTGCCCATCGTCACCAGGCAGACAAGGACGATGCACGCTGCAGCACCGCATAAGAGCAGCGTCATCGGCCAGGCGCCGAACTCCCCCCGCTGCCACAATGAAACCAAGGAGGCCGCTGTCAACGAGAGCATCAGCGCCGGCCAGATCACGCGGTTGGCCACCTTGACGGCAACGACGCCCCATTGGCCTCGTCGAACGTTTTCGGGGAATGGCGGGGCCTGCCAGTAGTCTGCCCACCACGCCAGCGAGTATCCGCCCATCATGGTCTTCAAATGCCAAACAGAGTCGGCCAGATAGCTCAGCCAGCGATTGCGGATGTTCTCAGTAGCAATACTGCCTAGCCTGCGGTACAAGGCCGCCTCAGCCCGAATCTGGCCAAAGGGCAGTTCCTTCAGGAGCATCGGAGGGATTACGCACCGTCGAATCTGGGCCTCAGTCAGGCCGGCTTGGGCCACTCGGTTCGCGATGTGACGACGAAGCTCCGGTTCCAGCGCGCCACTCGGCGAGAGATACCACGCTCTGGCAAACAGGTTCGGGGCCAACGCAGCTTGCATGCCCGCATAGCCCCGTCTGAAGGTGCAGTGCAAGACCCACGGCGACACGCCGGCTAGTGTGATGCAGGCCGCAAGCAACCCGCCGCCGATCGTCCGCCGTCGCCACGTTCTTCGCAACATCGCCCCGGCGAGCATCACCATCACCAGCGTACAGCCTTCCATCCGGACGTACGCCAATACAGCCAGTGAAGGCCCCAACAACAAGGCGTACCGCCAGGCTCGCGTCAGCATTCGCACGCACAGCCATACTCCCAAGAGAACCAACGGCACGCCGACCGCCTCGCGTAGCCACATGCCACTGTAGGCGGCGATCTCCGGGTTCAATCCCACCAGCGCCGCCGCCGCAAGTGCGACCGCGCGCCGGTCGCAGCCGAGCACATCAACGCCCAGCGCGTACACCAACCAGACCGCCCCCGTCGACAGCACCGCCTGGACAACAAACACCGCCGCGGGTCGTTCACCCACCAGCCAATAGATCACCGCCACGAAGGCTGGATATCCGGGGCTTCGGTACGCGCTGGGAAAGCTGCCATCATCCAACATGCTCCTGGCAAGGGCGTCATAGTGCCCAGCATCAGGAGGCGCCGGCGGCGGCCGAAACACGGCAAAGACCAGCCGCAGCGCCAGCGACGCGCACAAAAGGGCCGCGAGCCACCACACGAAACGTCGTGTCCGGAACACAGCGCTCGCCCTCGTACAGTCTCCCATAGTCCCCCGGTAACCCTTTTCCCGGCCAGGCAGCAACTACCGGTTCTGGTAGGCAAGCTCCCTTTCGCTCGTCCCACCAACGGCATGATGAGCATTGACCTTAGCATCAGTCAGACACGCGACCATCTGAACCGCCGCCCGGGACCACGTGAAACGTTCCAGCATTGCCTGACGCGCACGGACGCCGAGGCCACTCGCCAGAGCAGCATCAGTCAAAACCAGGTCCACGGCGGAAACCCATTGCTTCGGATTATCGGCAACAAGCAGCTCTTCTTGCGGGCGTACGTCAAGTCCGCACGCCGCCGCTGGAGACGCGACAACCGCCCTGCCCATAGCCATCGCCTCCAGCACCTTGTTCTGAACGCCACAAGCCACGCGCAGCGGTGCAATGGCAATCGCCGAACCCAAATATGGCCGAACGTCCTCAACGCCGCCCGTGACAGTAACATTGCGCACCTTGCGAAGTCGCCTGACGGCCCTCGCCGGGCGACGACCTACGATGCTCCATTGCAGGCTCGGGAAACGGCGTGCGAGCTCAGGCCACACACGTTCCGCGAACCACACAACCGCGTCTATATTCGGAAAGTAGTCCATCTGACCGACAAAGACCAAGCGATGCCCTGGTCCAGCCTCCGGCAGCGGGGCGAAGTATTCAACATCCACTCCATTCGGTATGGCCAACGTCGTCCCCTTGCACTCAACGGCACGCAGCACATCACGCTCATGCCTGCTGATCACAACAGTAGTTGCAGCGCGCCCAACCAAACGTCGCTCAAGTGACGCAATCTTCTCGCTTTCTCTACCGTATATCCAAGCAAAAGGGCCTCGGCATCTTCCGGCATACATTTTCCACTTCGCGCTGTCCACATCGATCATATCTACGACTGTCCGCGGCGTTTGTGAACCATTGAGCGCATACGCCCCCATACTGCTGCAAACTGCCAGGCAAACGTCGTAATCAACCCGTGACTGGATCTGCCTGAATGTACGGGAAAAACGGAAGGATCCAAAATAGGCCTCCGTGAGACTGCTTCCTCTCACGAACGCCGCCGCAGACCGCCAGAAAAACGTACACTGGCGGCGTGGCACTATCCACACGTGGTCTACGACCTCCTCCAAGGCGCGTCGGTATGCATCCGGAACAGGCCCGTCTGCTAGTGTTAGCAGATCCACGGCGTGATCCGCCCCGAGCGCGTTGAGCCACCAGTATGCGCGAATGCGCTCGCCCTTGTCAGGCGGATAAGGGAACCGATGCGTCAACATCAGCACGCGCACAATCGTCGCCTCACGAATACGGCAGCAAGTAGTCAGGAACGTGCTGCTTCCAGTGAGTCAGCACTGTTCCGGCGAGCCCGACGTTGGCAGCCTTCAACAAGCGGATCGCCTTAGCCACCGAATCACGGGGCGTCCTGTACATGCGCACGACAAGGAGAGCTTCGCGTGCAGATCGTCCGACCATGCCGGCGTCTGACACGGCGGTAACCGTCGGTGTGTCGATCAGCACGTAGTCATACTGGCGTCGCACCTCATCAATGATGCCCGTGAGTTGCGCCCGAGCCACGAGCTCGCCCACTTCGTCCTTGCCAGCTTGGCCAGCGGGGATGAAGAACAAGTTCGGATAAGCCGTCGGGTGCACTGCCCGCGCGAGTGTCGCTGTCTCACGAAGCAGGTCCGCGACGCCCGGGCTTGGCCCGGTATTGAGCAAGGCCGCCGCTCTGCTCTTACGCAGATCGCAATCCATCACAATCGTTCGGCGATTCCCGCCTTCGGCCAGCACCAAGGCCAGATTAAGGCAAGTAACCGTCTTCCCCTCGCCGGGTTGCGCCGAGGTGATCACGTAACAGAATCCCTTGTCCACGCACTGCGCGAGCAGACTCGTACGCAGGGCACGATACCCTTCCGTAATCACTCCCCCGCGATCGTGGTGGGCCACAAGAAGCCGCGAGTAGCCGTCGCCGCCCTTCACCTCTCTGGCGAACGAAGAACTTCCAGCCCTCGGAGTGGCGGGTTGCTCCGCCGGCGAGGGCTTGTCGAGCAGGACGCCACTTGCTTGCTCGGCTCGAATGGCCTTGTCAGCCTGGCGTTCTCTCACCGCTTCCAATACGTCTGCCACTTGTTGCTCCCCGCGGCCTACCGGCGCCGCATTCGACTGTCCTGGCTGATCCGGACCTTCGCAATCCTCATGGCGCGCCGCGAGCCCCAACTACCGTGGCGCCTACCGCCGTCCGGCGAGGGGGCTCGGCGCGTCCGAGCAGAAGCAGACTGTAGCACACAACGCGCGTAATTGGCGCAAGCCACGTCATCGCCGCGATTGCGCCCTTTCACCATCAACCGCGGAGGCCGCGAGCATATCCGATCCTCAACGGTCTCCTCAACGCCGGCGGGCATCGCACTCACACCGGGCCGAACGCCATATGACCCGTTGCTTAACTCAGAGCAAGAGATATTCCAGCAGAAGGCATTCCGGTCGCGCGCGACAAATCGCAGAGACCACCGAGACATCCGGACTCTTCGGTACATCTCTAGACGCTCACAGCCCTGCCGACTGGCGCTTGAACGGCTCAACAGCCTTCTGATAGACGCCTCCCGGCGCAAGAATCTTCCATTCTCTGTGTTTCTCCGGATACTGCAGCCGCAGCACAACGCTGAGGCCTGACAACCCTAGTACGCTCAGCACGATCAGAGAAATAGCTGGGGCTACGATCCATCGTTTGAACCGTTGCACAGCCCTCTGGTGCACCGTGGCGATCTCACCGATTACGCCGTGAACGGGCACACCAAAGTACTGAGCCGCGTCCTCCATCGTCACAACCGAACGATCCACGGCGTCTGCAAACAACGCCGTCCCGCCGCCAAAGGCCAGCCCTCCAATAACGGCAAGGCCCAGAATCATCCAGAGGCGCGGGAACAGCGGACGGCGCGCTCTCTGGGCCGACTCCACTGCATCGAGGTGCGTGCGACGCTTGGCAAGCTCCGCAGCCAGCGCCATCTGCACGTCTGTCCGGCGCTGCTGCCACCGCCTCGCTTCTGCTTGCTGCTCCTCCAGAGCCCTGATGATCTCAAGGTGCTCTTGGCGGACGGGGCCCGAATCTGCCACCAGGGACTGGTAGCTCCTGAGTCTTTGCTGCAAGCGCTCCAGCTCCTCGCTGATCACCTGCACGTCCGATTCCGAGACCGCGAGTTGTAGCGCCGCATCCCTCCTCATGGCGCCTGAGTCGTACAGTGTTTGCAGGACCGTTTCAGCAGGCGTCTGCTGGAGGTGTTGTCTCAACTGGCTGATCTTGCTTCGAAGGGTTTGCACTGTCGGGTGCTTCTCAGTCATGCATTTGAGCGTCAGCGCGACCTCGAGTTTATTCTTGAATTCGTGCAACTGATCTTGGAGCCGCCTCAGTTCTGGATTAGGCCCCTTGACTACTCGCAGTGGCCGTCCTGCATCCCTCGAGGACCCTATCGCCACCGGCGCGCATGCCAACGTACACACACGACCTTCCACCGGCTCGGCGGACTTCGTCGTGGGACGTACGCTTATTGGCGTGCAGGCTATCGCGGGGCAGCTCTCTGGCGCCGGACCGGCCAACCCCACGATTGACTGTGTCTCGGCTGGCGTGAGGCACAGCGTACGCCAGCTTTCTCGGGCCGATTCGGTAGGCACTACAGCGGACTCCATCAGCGCCCTAACATGAGCCGCTTTTCGCCTTGCAATAATTTGCTGACGCCGAACGCTGTCGATGTCCGACTTGACCTCCTGGACACATCTCGCTAACTCGTCGGGGCTATCCGGCAACATGCCGGCATGTCTTGTCTCGAATTCGATCTTCTTCCTGGTAATCTCGCCGACGCGTGCTTGAGAGTCGTTGACCTGTTTTACAAGGAAATCTCGGCTGGCCGTCAGTCGCTCGACGATCTGCTCGCTGACCCAGTTAATGTAGTTCTTCACCAGGGCATTAGGGATGTGCTCTGCGAGCCAGGGATCGCGATGAGTCACGTTCACGGAAACTAAGTCCACTTGGTCGGAGCGGACTTCCCATTTGACTTTGATGCTTTTCATTAGGTCGCGGACAAGCTTCTGAGCGCGCATCCGACCGGCATCCGTCAGCTGCCCGTCGGCCCCGTGCGGTAGCGCCCGCGTCAGCCCGAGATCTTCGACGACTTGCTGAACAGCCCTGGCGCCGGCCAGTTCATGCCGAAGCGTCGGTTTGATCGAACTGAAAGATTCGCTCTTGTTACGACTGATGCCTTCTGTCGCCGAGTCACTCCGATGTTCGAACATCGCGGTGGCGGAGTACTTCAACGGTATGCGGTGCGACCCGAGCATCACCACAATCGCAAACAGCGACGCAGCAAACAGGAACAGCCAACGGTGACGAAGAATCACCGTTAGCAAGTCTCTTGCGCTCCTGTGCTCGGCTATCTCAGCCACAGCATCCCTCGCATCACTCGAAGGGACGGGCGCCGGCGTCCACGGCGACGGGCACGCGTACCGCTTCGAGGACTGGACGAGTCGGGAACAAGAGTTGCATAAGCGCCAGACCAGCCGCCGCAGACGGGTGCGGGGGAACATACACGATGTCGTCGGGCCGGAGAAGAATGTTGCGGGACATGTCCCCGGACTTCACCATCGCCATCAGATCGACCCTGAGCTCCTCGGCCCCATCCCGATTCTCTCCAGCGCCCTTCTTGCGTTCGTCCTTCGGATCGAAGAGGTACCCACCCCTAGCGGGTTGCTTGGCGCGCACCACCTTGATGCGTTCGGGCCAGGCCAGAAGGGTCGGCTGGACTTTGGCCAAGACATCCAGCAGCGTATCCGCCCCGGTCCAAGGCTGCGGGCCGGGGACCATTACCTCCCCGAAGACGTAGATCTTATGTGACTTGTATTCACTTACCTGAACCGTCGCGTCAACCAGCGTGTAGTACTCGCGTGCCGCCTCAGCGACAAGCTGCTCGATTTGCTCCGGAGTCCTTCCGGCCACGAAAAGCTCACCTACAAGCGGAAGACTGATCTTGCCATCAGGCCGAATCTGCTGGACCACGCCGTTGATCTCTGGCACGTGCGTGGATGAGACGGCGATCGCGTCCGGCGGCATCACCCGATATTCCATTCCGCAAACAGGCGTGTCGTGCGTTTGGAGGAAAGCCTTAAGCTGCTCGATGTCTTCGGTGTGGGTGCATCCCGCAGGCACCGCGCAGACCATCGCACTTCCAAGAAGTCGGATACGGTTGGTTCGCTTACTCATATGGCCGCCGAGCCAGGAAACCAAATGGTCTGCTCCGTCGATGCACCCGTACCAGCCGCTAGCAACGTACAACCTTCCTAACAGCAAGCAGAATGCCCTCGCCGATTATCAGACTGATCGGAAAGGACGACCCCCTTCATGAGTACCTGATGCGAAAATTTGGGCCTCCAAGGCCCATATTTCCAGTCGAGGTCCCGGTGGCGCCAAGGTCGGGTTATGGGCCCCTGCAGTTCACTTGCCCCCAAACTCAGCACACGGCCCCGCACGAAGTAAGCGCCTCTGGGAACTCGGCGCTCACCAAAGGCCGGGATTCGGTCGAGCCGGGCCATCTGAGACTCCCGCGTGCCAAACCGGCGATCTCGCACGTTATCGCCACGGCGTCAGGACCAGGACTGATCGCAATAGGGCAAGTCGGCTCCGGGGGCCCCGTCGTCGCGCTGCCGGACCTTAAGAGAAGCCATCGCCAACATCGGCAAGCGCATATTCGGACCTTATTTGTCCCTGACTGAGGAGCCTGACGCGGCCGTGTTACTCCGGACCTGCCGGTCCTGGGAACACATCCGTTCCAGTCTCCACTGTTCCGATAAAACGTAGGTTCCTGCCCTTACCGATGACTTGTTATTCGAGAACCACCCACCACGTCAGCAGCAATACCACGCTCGATGAGACCCGAGCCTGAACGATGTGCTTGACAGACAGGACCTCCTGCCGCTGGTACCGAGCCTGGGATGATGGTCACGCCTAGACGAGCACCCCGAGGGCTAGTGCAGGGATCTCGTCGCGGCTGCGCGCCAGCAGGGACGACCGCGTGCTGAAGAGGCCAAGCACAGCCAGATGCCCGGGGTTCAAGAGGCGAAGAGCAAGGATTGCGGCCAGGACCGCGGTTCTGGCTTGCGACGGGGTCCTGTTCAGCTGGGATCGTCACGCCAAAGGCCTTACGGAGGAGTCCCGCTGGTTGGGCGCTTGAAAGATCAGGCCGCTCTGGCTGGAGTACTGAACACCCTCTACGAGTTGCACATCCCGATTCTGGCCGTGGAGAAGCTGAACTGCCAATGATCGAACCGGGCAGAATCGAACTGGATGTGAAATGCGGGCTGACTGCGCGGTTGACCTTCGGCCGCGGAGGCCATATGGCACATGTCGGATAAACAGAAGTTCATTCACAAGGCAAAGGAGAGCAACCGATGAAACAAGCTGGGTCCCTAAGAACTCTGTCGTGCGTATGCGCACTGTCGCTTGGAGTTCTCGTGTCCGGATGTATCACCACGCCCCCTGTCGGAGGCGCTGCGTACACCACTGAGAATCTCATCAAGAATCCCAGCAATGAAGCTGTTGGTGACGAGGGGCAGGTGCCGGAGTGGACACAGGTGTACGGGGACCAATGGACACAGCGTTTCAAGGATCCTATTGCTCAGTCTGGCAACGCCTACTTCTTTGCCGGCAAGACTGGGTTTGCAGAACTCAGACAAGACGTTGACCTGGGCGCGCACAAGACCTCGTCGCGACGCTTTCATTTCGTGGGGTTTGTTCGCTCATACGTTGAGGGCGATCTCGCCCGCCTTGTCCTAGAGTTCAGAAATGCGGATGAGATAGTGAAAACATACGATAGGGGCGAGACCTTCCATCCTGACAACTGGCATAGAATCGAATTCGCAGGCGTAATCCCCAAGCAGGCAGACTACGTTCGCATACGGATGGTCAGCCGGCGGGAGAAGGGCAAAAACAACGACAGCTACTTCGACAACCTTAGCCTTCGCCTGTTCAACTGACAGGCGAGCAGTCTCCTCCGTAAGGCGAGCGGGGTCGCCCCCTGGAACGGGGCGAACACAGGCGAAGGGCTCTGCGGCCGACAGGCCAGGCAGAGGCCCGTTTGCGTCGGGTGACCAGGGCGATCCAGACATACAGCTCCTGCCAGGCTTGTCGTTGGGCAACCTTGTCGCTCACCACGATGAGCTTCTTGTGCTCGTCCCCGAAGATATCGAGCCACATAACTCACGCTAGCGACGAGGCAGTGTCTGAGCCTTTCCTCGAATCTGCCATATCTACCGGGACTAGAATGTGCGCGCGGTGCTGCAGACGCGCGCGACGGGCCTCGGACTCATGTCACTTAGACGGTGATCGCCAGACCGCAATGCGAAGCAGAAACAGCGGCGTGTACTCTGCGTTCCCGGCCCGCGAGACCTATTGGTACCGCACTCTAATGCACAGTCGGGATGCCGGCCCTGCTGGTCCGTTGGCCCCGATCAACGCGTTCGTTTGTCGTTGAGCTTCGTCACCGTGGCGGCCAGAACCAGCAACTCCATGCGCCACGTTCGAGATGCGATGTATTCCAGATCCGCCTCGAGCTTCCGACGAGCGCCTTCGACGGACCCGTCATACCCGTTCCGGACCTGCGCCAGACCGGTAATCCCGGGCCGGACCGTTAGCCGGTTCTTGAAGTGAGGATAAACCGCCTCCAGCTTGGCCATCATCTCAGGGCGCTCCGGGCGTGGGCCCACAAGAGACATCTCCCCTTTGATGACGTTCAGAAGTTGAGGCAGCTCGTCAACGTGACTGTGCCGCATCCAACGGCAAGACGGCACCACCCGCGGATCGTTGTTCGAGCTCCAGACGGCCCCGACGGCGAACTCGGCATCCTTATACATCGTCCGCAATTTGTGCATTCTGAACGGCACGCCGTCTTTGCCAACACGCACTTGCGTATAGAAAACCGGTCCCTTGCTCGACGCCTTGATAATGACGGCGCATAGTACCAGCACGGGCAGCGCAAGAATCACTGCAACGAAGCCCAGGACGACATCCACGACCCGTTTGCACGCGTCGAAGTGACGACGAGCGAAGTGGTCTGTCACGCCCATCGCGCGACAGCTAACGGCTGTCAATGCGGCTGCTTCCCCCATGGAGAGTCACCCCCAGCTCTCGTCCCACCACAACGCCCCTACCGGTGGGCCTCCGTTCCGCTCTTGGTCTCGAGCAAACTGCGTGGCGGCCACTCAGCACATCTAGACCCCCGGGCGCTCCGAAGGTGGACTGCCGGCTTGCCACAACCAGCCTCTCAGTGACCTAGTCTGGAGCTCCTACGTCCTGGCGACCAAACAGGCGTCTGCCCCTTAACGAGGTGAAGTATTCCTCTTACTCTTTCCGCCTAGTACCTGCGCCAGGCCGTGCCCAAGATCGGCAAGAAAGCACTAAGATTTTACTTCTCTTTCGGTTGGCAACGGCAGGTGTGTCTGCTCAGCATGTTCCCACGATACGGGCAGATTTGAAGAATCTCCGTGCCCATTCCGATAACTCGGCATGCCCAGCCACTGATCGAATACCCGATCAGCCGGACCACTCTTTACAAGGTCAAGTGCTAGAGCGCGTCGAACAGCGAGGCGTTCCACATTTCCGCTGGGCTGCCGAGAACCCGCAACGGCCAGTAACTGGACACACGCACAATCAGCCGAGTTTCCGGATTATCACCCGGCGGCCTATTCTCGAAAGGAACTCCGCCGAGTTCCTCAAGGCGGCGCGCGGGTCGATGAGCAGCGGCATCATTGACGCGGCTTGCCGAATAGTCCGCCAGCATCCCGGCGGATTTGCCGGACGCTCCCTTGATCTTGATCCTCGCCAAGGCAACTGAAACGTCTTCAGCCTACAGTAGCCCCCACCGGACTCACGTCTGAGCCCGCGGAGCGGCGCAGAACCCAAGCCCCTTACCGATCCGACGCAGCAAGCACGTCCTGTATCAGCAGGTCAACGATAGGCGCCGTAGAGATACTGATGGAGATACTCGATGGATTGATGCAGACCGTTGATGGTTTCCTTCTGCTGGGCCGCCTCGTGCGCGAGCAGGTCGCCACTGGTAACGATTCCCGCCAGCTCGCTTTGTTCAACCACGGGCAGATGACGGATCCGCTCGCGGGTCATAACTTCCTTGCACTCCTCCAGCGTAGTATCGAGTTGACAACAAGCCACCGGTGAGGTCATGACCTGCCCGACCGACGTTTTGCCAGGGTCCAACTCAGCAGCCACCACACGGGTCAGTATGTCGCGCTCCGTAAAGATCCCCACGACGTTGTCGCCATCGGTCACCACCAGTGCACCGATGCGGCGGGTGTTCATCTCCTTCGCCGCCGCTAGGACGGTATGACTCTTGCTTATCGGTGCAACGAAAGCCCCCTTCTTGTGGAGAATATCCTTGACTGTGGCCATGGCCACTCTCCTCTGGTAGTTCCGAGATCGCACAATGCGGACGAAGCAAAGACTGCAAGGCGTCATCTGCCCGGCTTGCTTCGCAGCCCAACGAGCCTACGCAGATACCAGAACATCGCCCCGCATGCAACCGGGTGCCTTCACCCGCCGAATTGAGCCGCGTCTGGCGCGACCCGGCCGGAGTACCGAGGCAACCGTCCTGAATCAGCGACGGTGACGGATTACGGCGATGGCACCGTAGGTCTCGACAGTCGGGCCCGCGAGCCGGCGTCCGCCGACACAGCTCCTCCAATCCCGGGAGACTAACGGCGCGGTTCGACAGACAGCACTATGTCCGGCCTGACGGCTAGCCGAGCCGACGGCCGCAACCGCTCGGCAAGCACGCCCAGCGGCTCACCCGTGCCCGGGTAAGGAAAACCCCGCGCGATCTCCGCGAACGGAATCGCCAGGTGAGCGCGAACCGGGATATCCGGGTCAGGCAGCGTCAATTCCTCCGTGTTCAGGACGACGTCGCCATAGAGGCACAGGTCCAGGTCGATTGTACGAGGCGCGCACTTGTCGGCGGATCGTACCCGCCCCAAGCCGGCCTCGATCTCGCGCAGCCGAGCCCGAATCGCCAGCGGTTCGAGCTGCGTAGCTACGACTGCCGCTGCGTTGAGATAATCAGCCTGCGGGGTGTCGGCCAAAGCGGGCCCCTGATAGACCTGTGACAGCGCGACGACCGTCCCGAGCTCGCCCAGCCGAGCCACTGCGAGCGGAAGGTACTTCTCGGGCTCGATGTTCGAGCCGATCGAGATGAAGGCCCTTTCAGGCAAAATCGCCCGCCTCACGCTCGATCTGGACGCCAACCGACCGGGCGAACCGCAGCGCGCCGGGCTTCTCGATCCGGACCCGCACTCGCTTGACACCCACCACGGCCAGGCAGAGCCGCGCGATGTCCGTCGCCAGGGCCTCCACGGTAAAGC
>CAYGAN010000005.1:0-5505 GCA_964347585.1 uncultured Planctomycetales bacterium
CGCCCGGGCGCCGCTGGCCGCAGGAGGTACCGTCACGCCTACCTGGCGGACCCACAATGCAGCAACAAGTGCATATCGGCTGGGCGTGCCGAAATCCTTTGGCCGCTCGTCCGCTTCAGGGTTCATCCGGGCGCCTGGGGCCTTCCCGACGGCCCTGAAGCCCCACTAATCGGTCTCCGACTGAGCCGAGGGGTCCTGGCCGGGCGGCCCGCTCGCATCAGCTTGGCGCTCTCCGGGTTCGGTACTATCGGACTCTGCCTCTGCAGAGCCGTTTGCGCTCTCCGGCGAGCCGCTCTCCGCGCCGGTAGCAGGCTCCTGGCGGCCGTCGGCCTCTTCGTCCTCCGGAGCGATCCGGGCGACCGCCACGACCTTGTCTTCCTCATTGACCCGGATGATGCGCACTCCCTGAGTAGCCCGTCCGATTTCCCGCAGTTCGTCCAGCCCGGTCCGCAGAGCGATGCCCTGGGCCGTTATGAGCATAAGCTCATCCTTGCCAGTGAGTGACTTGAGCGCGACCACTTTCCCGTTGCGCACCGTGGTCTTGACGTTGATCACCCCCTTGCCGCCTCGACGGGTCAAACGATACTCATCGATGTCCGTTCGCTTCCCGAAGCCCTTCTCGCACACCGTCAGGAGCGAGGTATTGGGCTGAACCACCACCATGCCCACCGCCAGATCCTTGCCGCGCAGATCCATTCCCTTGACGCCCCGTGCCGAGCGCCCCATCGGCCGGACGTCATCCTCGCTGAATCGAATCGCCAGTCCGTCGCGGCTGCCGAGAACGATCTGATCGCTCCCGGTGGTGCGTTCCACGCCGATCAACGCGTCGTCTGGATCGAGCGAGATGGCGACGATTCCGCTGGGCCGGGGCCGACTGAACGCACCCAACGGGGTCTTCTTGACCGTCCCTTTGGCTGTGGCGAAGAAGACGAAACTCTCCTCGAACTCGCGCACCGGCAGGATGGCTCTGTGCACCTCGTTGGACTGCATCCTGATCAGATTGGCGATTGCCCGACCGCGGCTGCTCCGTTGCATCGAGGGAATGTCATACACCTTCAGCCAATAGACACGCCCGCGATTCGTGAAGATCAGCAAGTAGTCGTGCGTGCCGGCCACGAAGAGCTGCTCGACGAAATCCCCCTCCCGGGCTTCCGCGCCACGCACGCCCTTGCCTCCTCGACCCTGCGTGCGGTACGCGTCAACCGGTACACGTTTGATGTAGCCATGGTGACTGACTGTCACGACCACCTGTTCCTCGGCGATCAGCTCCTCGGGTTTGAACTCCTCGACAGCTTCGGTAATTTCGGTGTGGCGCTCGTCGCCGTGCTTTTCTTTCAATTCAAACATGTCTTCGCGGATGATGTCGAGCACCAATCGCTCGTCGCGAAGTATGGCCTCGTATCCCCGGATGTCTTCGCAGAGCTTGGCGTACTCTTTGGCGAGCTTCTCGACCTCCAGTCCGGTCAGGCGCTGGAGTTGCATCGCCAGAATCGCGTCCGCCTGAGCCCCCGTCAGGTTCTGGTCCTCGGCACGTGCCGCTTCCGCGAATGGTTCTGGCAGCAAAGCCCTGAGAGTCTCGTGCTCGACGAGCCGGAGCCCAAGCCCCATCAGACGCTCCTTGGCCGTCGCTGGATCGGCAGAGGCCTTGATGAGCTCGATGACCCGATCGATATCGCCTACCGCCAGGATCAGACCCTCCAGCACGTGTGCCCGCTGCCGCGCCCGCCGCAAGAGAAACGTCGTCCGGCGGCGGATAACGTCCTTGCGGTGATCGATGAAGAGCTCGATCATCTGCTTGAAGTTCAGCGTTCGCGGCTGTCGCCCGACGATGGCGATGTTCATGATGACGAAATTGCTCTGGAGCGGCGTGAACTGATAAAGCCGGTTGATGACCACGTCCTCGTTGGCTTCTCGCTTTAACTCGATCACGAGACGAATGGGATTCTTCCTGTCAGATTCATCGCGTATGTCTGCCACGTCAGGCAACTGGCCGCTCTTGACGCACGCAACGATGCGCTCGGTGATCGTGTTCTTGAAGATCTGGTACGGAATCTGCGTCACGACGATCTGCTTGCGCCCGCCGCGCAGTTGCTCCACGTGGACCTTGCCGCGCACGACGATCGTTCCGCGGCCGGTGCGATAGCCTTCGCGGATGCCTGCCCGCCCGCAGATCGTTCCGCCGGTCGGGAAGTCCGGCCCTGGGACGACCTTCATCAGCTCTTCGATCGACACGCCGGGCTCGTCGATCACTCTGACTACGGCGTCGCAGATCTCATTGAGATTGTGCGAGGGGATGTTCGTGGCCATTCCCACCGCGATTCCCGAAGACCCATTGACCAGCAGATTTGGGAATTTGCTCGGCAGGCATACCGGCTCGCGTCTGGTGCCGTCGTAGTTCGGCTCGAAGTCCACCGTGTCCAACTGAATATCGTCGAGCATCTCCGTTGCGAGCGCCGCCATGCGCGCCTCGGTGTAACGCATCGCGGCCGGCGGGTCCCCGTCGATCGATCCGAAATTGCCCTGGCCGTCAACGAGCGGATATCGCATGGCCCATCCCTGCGCCAGACGGACCAACGTCGGATAAATCACTTCCTGGCCGTGAGGGTGATAGTTGCCCTGAGTGTCGCCAGCGATCTTGGCGCACTTTCGGTGCTGGCTTCGAGGCCCGAGGTTCAGGTCGTTCATCGCCACCAGTATGCGACGTTGCGAGGGTTTGAGTCCGTCGCGCGCGTCGGGAATTGCGCGACTCATGATGACACTCATCGCGAACGTCAAGTACGAGTCACGCATCTCGTCGATGATGGGCAGCTCTTGAATCGACTCGACTCGATCGGGCATGTACACCTCCAGTTGTCCGCCCCACCACGGGGTCCCGTAGCGCTCTATTCTAGAGGGGAATCGCCCCGGAGGCCAAGGCCTTTTCCGGCCACATCCTCTTCTAGTATAACAACTTAGCTATGATGGCAACCGTCAGCCATTGCGGCGCCGGCTATCGGATCGAGGGGCGTCGCGGCGACCGTTGCCGGTGCCGTCGGTCGGCAGGAATGAGCGCTCTGAGCCGACACGGGCCGGAGCGTCACCCGCCGGGGCGAGCCAACTGTTTGCGGGCTGCTTCGACCGTGTTAGCCAGTAGCATCGCGACGGTGACCGGGCCCACCCCGCCGGGCACGGGCGTGATCGCAGCGGCCACTTCTTTGACCGCTTCGAAATCCACGTCGCCTACGACGCGGGTGGTTGGATTGCCGGCTTGATCCTTGGCTTTGACGCGGCTGATGCCCAAGTCGATCACGACAGCTCCGGGCTTGACGTGGTCGGCGGTGATCAGATTCGGCTTGCCCACGGCTGTGATGAGCACCTCAGCTCGCTTGGTATGAGCGATCAGGTCGCGCGTGGCGATGTGGCATGCGGTCACGGTGGCCATCTCGTGCAGCAGAAACAGCGTGATCGGGCGGCCGACAACAGCGCTCTGACCGACGACGACCACCTCGGCACCGTAAACGTCCACGCCACCGTATTCGAGCAGTTCCACGGCTGCCCGCGATGCGCACGGCGCAATGATCGGCCGGTCGTAGAAGACCATCCCGATGTTGGCTGGATTCACACCCTCCACGTCCTTATACCGGTCAATGCGATACTGCATCTCAGTGGGGTCGATGCCTTCGGGCAGAGGCAGCAGCAGGATGATACCCGTGACGGTCGGGTCGGCATTAAGCTGCTCGATCCTCTGTTGGACTTGGGTGGCAGAGGCCTGGGCCGGGAGCTGGTGTAGCTCATAGTCGATGTTGGCTCGGTCGCACTGGGTACGCTGCGACTTGGCGTAGATTAGACCCGCCTGCGGCTGCCCGACCAGGATAGCGGCTAACTTCGGCCGATGGCCTTTCGCCATCAGCTCCCTTACGCCGGCCACTACCTCGCCGCGAATGCGACCCGCAAGGGCCAGACCGTCAAGAATCTGTGCGGCCATGCCTGATTGCCTCGAAATACCGGTCGTGGTCGTTCGGCCAAGATTATAGAGGGGATGTCGCGATTGCCAAGGATCGGGCGGTCATCGGCTCAACCGGACCGACCTGAACGGAAGAGACAGAACGTATTCCAGCCAGTCGCTCTCGAACCTTTCGTCCATGGGACCAAAGGCCGCTTGGAAATCACTCAGTTCCTGCTCCGGCGAGACGAACACTCCCGCCTTACGGGAAGCTATATGGCGCACATATTCGGCGAACTTCTGTTGACGGCTGTGGCGGAGATAGCAGATCAACGCCCACGCCTGCGCGTATCGCAGGCCTGCCCGCTCCCCCTGTGCAGCAAAGAGATCTTGTCTGGCGATGAAGGCTTCGAGCGGCACGAGACGTCCGGCGGCGATGGCGGCGGGTAGGCTATCAGGCCGGGGCTGGCTGGCGGTGCCGCCGAGCGCCTCACGAAAGTCGGCCAGGCGGAATTGGTTCGTGGCCCCCAGCCCGGCGCCTGATGCCGACGGCGGTGTCTCGAACAGGCAGGCCAGGCCCTCTACCAGCCAAGTCGGGTTGGGCGCTCCGCGAACGTGCACGCCGACGTTGTACAGGATCTGGTGGGCCGCTTCGTGCTGAACAACCATCTGGTTGATACGGTTGCTGTAGTGCTTGAGCTGGGTCCGGAGGATGCGCAGCTCCTTTCGTGTCTGCTCGACGCCGCGCTGGACCTCGCTGCGGGTGAACGCGCGCGTAGTGCCATCGGCAAACGTCACGCGCAAGCGCGCGTGCGAGCCGACGGCGGCAAGAGACCGACGCATTGCAGCCAGGTTCCGTTCCGCAACGTCCGTCCGGCTGTGCAGCTCGGCAAGCTTTGGATCGCGCTGCGCGTTGAAAAACGCGCTACGGTTGCAGCGGTCGAGGTAGAAACCGTAGGTGCCTTCATGTGGGAAACCGACGCGGGTGGCATAGCGACGATACTGCTCGACCGTGTCGAAGAAGATCACTTCGAGTGGTCCTGTCGGTTCGCGGGTCTTGACTGCATTGAGCTGGCAGAACCGGTCGATGCTCGCGTATGTGCTTTCCAAGCGGCCGGTCAGGCCGGCGAGGACATCTGGGCCTGTATCGAAAGCCACCAGGAAGTGTGCCGTTCGCTTCAGATGGAAGCCCTCGCCCGCTGCTGCGAGTAAGGCCTTCTCAGCGAGAGAATCCTCTGACGGCTCCTCAGCCTGCACGGCCCCACAGCTCACCCCGACGACCATGGCGAGCAGCAGCGCCGCCGCTTCTTTGCCGCGCGTAGCCCAGCTGCGTGTGGACCAAAGCTGCATCACCCGATTATACAGCCTCCACCGCCTCGCACCGCGACAAGATTGACCGGCAAGTGCTCGGCAATTACCATCCCCTTTGGCAGAGCAAGCGGATCGAGCGGCATGACGGATACGTCTGGCCCCCAACAGAAGCCATGGCAAACCCGATTGACGCGCCCGGCTGCAGCGCTGAGCGAGTCATTTGTCGAGTCGATCAGCGTCGATCGGCGGCTGTGGAAGTACGACGTCGCCGG
>CAYGAN010000005.1:5515-16484 GCA_964347585.1 uncultured Planctomycetales bacterium
GACAGCCCGAACGCGCGCGGGGGTGGATGAACCGGTACGAGGCCGAGGTGCCGGAGTACGTCCGGCGGCGCAGCCAGGGACGGCTGTGGAAGTACGACGTCGCCGGCAGTATCGTTCACGCGGAGATGCTGGCGAACGTCGGGCTCATCAGCCGAGCCGATCTCCGCCACATCAAAGACAGTCTGAAGGCGATCGCCGCTGATATCGAAGCCGGTAAGTTCCGCTTTGACGTTGCCCACGAAGACATTCACATGGCCCTCGAGGCGGCTCTGATCGATCGCGTGGGCGAGCCCGGTAAGAAGCTGCACACCGCGCGCTCGCGAAACGATCAGATATCCCTGGACATGCGGCTATGGATGCGCGACGCGATCGATCTCGAGCTTCTGCCGAGAATTCTCGGTCTGCAGGAGTCCTTTATCGATCGGGCTGAACGGGATGCCGAGCTGATCATGCCTGCCTACACGCACCTCCAGGCCGCTCAACCGGTCAGCGCCGGGGCGTATCTGCTCGCCTTCGCCGAGATGCTCGAGCGAGATCGGCAGCGGTTCGCGGATTGCCGCGAGCGGGTGAACGTGTGTCCGCTGGGCTGCGGGGCGGCGGCTGGCACCAGCTTGCCCATCGATCGGGAGTTTGTGGCCGAACGCCTGGGATTCTCCCGTCCGGCGACCAACAGCCTCGACGCCACCAGCGATCGGGACTTCTGTATCGAGTACGTGGCCTGTTGCGCGACGTGCATGATGCACCTTTCGCGGTTGGCTGAGGATTGGATCATCTTTAGCTCGCAGGAGTTCGGGTTCCTGCGCATTGATGACAGCTACTGTACGGGGTCGTCGATGATGCCGCAGAAACGCAACCCCGACCTCCTGGAGTTGATCCGGGGCAGGACGGGCCGGGTCTGTGGTGCGCTGGCCGGCATGCTTACGGTGATGAAGGGCGTGCCGCTTACGTATGACCGCGACTTGCAAGAGGACAAAACGCACGTCTTCTCGGCGCATGATACGCTGACCGCTTCGCTCGAGGTCGCCGAGGCCGTCATCCGCCATAGCCAGTTCAACAGCGAGCGGCTAACGCAGGCGACGGAGCGAGGCTTCATCGACGCGACGGCGATGGCGGAATATCTCGTGCGAAAGGGCGTGGCGTTCCGCGAGGCCCACCAGATTACCGGACGCCTGGTCCTCGAGGCCGAGAAGCGGGGCAGGCAGCTCGGAGAGCTCGACCTTGACGAGCTCCGGGCCGCGTGTGCGCTGATCGGAGAAGATGTTTTTGACCACCTCGGCGCCGAGAACGTCGTCGCACACTATGCCAGCCTGGGATCTGCGGGCCTGCAGTCGGTTCGGGATCAGATCGCGGTCTGGAAAGCCCGCTTCACTGCCACGCAGAACGCCCGCTAAGCATTTCTGGTGGCGATAGTCGCGTCGCATCGGCGCATCGTGCCGAACAATGTGGCGCCGCTTACCAGAAGCGCCAATAGATCACCACGTACATCAGGATCATAACGGCCCAGATGACCGGAATACCCCACCGACGCAGCGTTGAGGCCTGCTCAGGTGACAGCATGAGCATGTGTGGCTTCCACGTGGCCTCGGCCACGGCACGTGCCGGCGGTGGCGAAGTGGCCAGACTGATCACGACGGCCAGAATGAGGCAGACCAAATAGACGGCGACGGCCATCTCCAAGACGTTGATCTCGTAGTGCATCACGCCTTGCCTGACAAGAAGCTTCAAACACACAGGCACTCCCATGAGCGGAAAGCATGACGCCAGCAAGATCACCGCGGCCTCCTTGGTCATTCGCTTCCAAAGCAGGCCGAGCATGAACACAACGACGCACGGCGCAGCCACCAAGGCCCAGGCTTCCTGGAAGTACGAAAAGATCGACTTGAACAGCCCTACAAGCGGCGCGCAGAAGGCCCCAATGACGAGCACCACGATGCTGCTGACGCGGCCCATCATAACCAGGGACCGCTCGTCACTGCCGGAACGCCATCGCGCGAAGATATCGAGTGTAAAGACTGTGGCCGTTGAGTTGACCAGCGAGTCGATCGACGACATGATCGCGCCGAGCAGCCCAGCCAGGATGAGCCCGCGCAGCCCGGCTGGTACAAGGCGTCCCAGCAGGAATGGGTAAGCCTGGTTGGAGCTTTCGAGAGCGGGGTTGATTGCGTGCGCGATCAGGCCCGGAAAGGCCACCGATAGGGTCAGCGGAACGCCCAGGAACGCCGTCAGCAGAATGCCCATGCGGGCGTGCCATTCGCTCTTGGCCCCCAGGACACGCTGGCTCAAGAACTGGTTGGTGGCGTAGTACCACGTGTTCGTTGACAGAGCCAGTAGGAGCATCGCTGTCCACGGCAGATTCGGATCACTCGCCGGCAGGAACAGGTGGCTGCGCTGCGGATCGGCTCCGATGATGCCGAGGAATCCGCCATCCACGGTGAGGACGCCCGAGACGAAGACGAACAGCCCGCCTCCGATCAGCAACAGGCCCTGAAGCACGTCGGTCCACACCACCGCCGCCAGCCCGCCGTAGATGGTGTAGCTGCCGGCGAACACTGCCAACCCCACGATGCTCCATTTATAGTCGATTCCGAACGCCTCGTTCAGCAGCAGAGCTCCAGTGTAAAGAACACCAGCCAGATTGATAAAGGCATAGCTCACTACGGTGAACCAGGCGAACGTTGTTCGAGCCGTCGGGCCGTAACGCCGCTCGAGATACTCGGGCATGGTTGCGATTCGCCTTCGAAAGTAGAACGGCACGAAGACGAATAGCATCAACGTCAGCGAGGGGAAGATCAGAAGCTCCCAATTGCAGACCGCCAGCCCCTGCTGATAGGCAAAGCCCACCTCCCCGACGAACTGCTCGGTGCTGATGCTCGAGGCGATCATGGACATGCCGATGGCGAACCACGGCAAGGTCGATCCGGCCAGAAAGAACCTGTGTGTTCCTTGCGCGGCGCGCTCCCGACGTGCGGCGAAGACGCCGATGCCGATCACCGCGATCGCGTACACCGCAACGGTGGCCGTGTCGAGTGGGCTCATCTCCAGCATGATGCGTTCTCTATCGCTCGATCGACGCGCCGGACAGGGCAACTGAGGCAGGACGATACGGGCTACGTGTGGCGGCATCAATAGGCATTCGGACGACGCGCTCGTGCTGGCGGCGTCGGTTGGATGTTGCATTTCAGCGGCGAAGGTCAAATACTGGCCGGCCGAGGACTGAGTGCATGCGTAGAATGACCGGTCTGCTGGTCGCAGGCCTGTTCGGCGGTGTGGCAGGCTGCGGTCCCGGCGGGGCCAAGCAAATGACGGCGGCCAGATCATTCACTTCCCGAGCCGCGTCGGAGGAAGCGACGCGAGTGGCGGTTGCGCACCGCAAGCGAGCTTACCTGACGATGCTGGCGGACCGCTGGCAGCAGGCCGGCTATCCCGTCGCCTGGAAGCACGAGGAATGGAAGTTCGACGAGGTCGAACCCAACTGGGACGGGGCGCTGGCTGCGATGGTCCTGAAGCGATCCCCCGAGGAAGTTGCCAAGGCCGGCGCGTTTTTCGCGGCCATGCCGCTCGACGAACGATGCGATCCGGACATGCGCGTCTGCGAGGCCTTGCACGCTTATCATCTGTTCCGCCGCGATCCGAATCTGTCGTCTGACGGCCGGCAGCGATTACTAGACATCATTCAGTTCGAGCCTCCGCCTCGTCGGATCCATCCCTCAGTATGGGACTTCCACGCGACGGAAAACCACGCCTTCATGGGCCACGTGTGGTTCCTTCTGAACACCCAGCTGGCTGGGGATGAGCAAGGCGAGGCGGATATGGGCCGGCACATCCACGCGTACATCGAGGAGCACGTCAAGAAAGGATGGCTCGAATACAACTCGCCGTGTTACGTGGAAAAAGAGATCGGCTGCCTGATCCTCCTGTATGAATGGGCGAATGACGAAACGCTCCGGGCTAAGGCGAGTACGGGCTTGGACGCACTCTTTGCCGAACATGCCGTGCTCCATCTGGAAGGAATGCTCTGCGGGGCGATGAGTCGGGTCTATGGCGACCAGCCAGTGATTCCGCTGGATGAGTTCAACCACAACAGCCGGCGCGATGCCGCCTGTGCCGGCAGCTACCCGTGCATGCGGATGCTATTCGGCCAGGGCGCGCCGCACGACTATGGCGTGCTGGGGGCACCGCTGCTTGCGACCAGTCGTTACGTGGCCCCGGCTGCCGTGCACGCCTTGGCCACAGCGGGCCCGAATCGGGGTTGCTATGAGTTCAAGGCCAGGCGAGCCGGTCACAATCACAGCGCGATGTTCCATCACCGCAACCTTTCCGCGCCGCCGGCCGAGGTGTTCAACGCCCGGGTGTACGCGTGGGTCACGCCGGACTTCGTCCTCGGCTCGTTCCAGGAAGTCAGCGGCCACTATCGGGCGGTCGCCGCAGCTCCCTTAAGCTGTGTGCTCCGCATGGCAGGTAGCACGCGACGCGCCATCTACACGGACCTCTATTTCGGCGATCGCAAGAAGAACCGTGACGCCGTCGTCGACTGCGTGCAGCACAAGAACGTTGCCGTCGGCCGCGGGGTCGTCGGGCGCGCCTACCTGGCCACGAAGGAATTCGATGAGGTCGTCGAGCGCGGCGGATGGATCTTCGTGCGCGCCGGCGCGGCCTACGCTGCCTATCGAGTGGCGCTGGGCGGCTATCACTGGGAGCAGATAAACAGTCCAAGCGTCCATGGCGACTTCATCGAGTTCGGAAAGCACGACGCCCCCTTTGTTCTGGAAGCCGGGCGGGCCAGTGACTATAGTGGCGACTTCGCTCGATTCCAGGCCGACATCATCGGCAACCGTCTCGATGTTCACCCTGACGGGGTGACGTACGAAAGCGGCTCATCCGGGTTCTCCGGTCCGTCGGCAAATCCCTTCACGCTCCGGTTGCGCTACGGCGAGCTTCCCGAAGTTAACGGCCAGCCCTTGGACCTGGAGTACTACCCGACCTTCGATTCGCCTTATCTGAAATCCGCGTGGGACTCGGGGCTGGTTACACTCAAGTACGCCGGGCATCGTCTGACAATCGACGTGGGGCGACCTACTGGGCAGTAGGGCGAATATCGGCGGCGTAGGGGTAAAGGATTATTGCTTGATCGTTAGCAACAGCCGCCGTGAGGCCCGGAACGGGCCGGCTGCTGCGCGGATTGTGATCTGCAACGGGCCGTGGAATGGAACGTACTTTCTCGCCTCGTAGTCGTATCGCGGCGGCAGAGCTGTCACCGGCAGATCGAGCTGATAGATGCCCTTGTCGATGGCTCGAAGCGCCTGGCGGAACGCGGGAGTGGGCACGAACTCGGCCTGGACACGGTCGGCCTCGCGAGGCCGGCCCTGAGTGTCATACACCTTGGCGACCAAGACGAGTCGGTCGCTTCGATTCAGTTCAGTTGGACACTCCACTGCCAGTCCAAGCTGTGAGCAGGCCTTCAGCGCAAGGGCCATCGCTTTCGCAGACCGGGACTGATTCAGAAAGTCGTTGGCCCGGTCGAGCGCGTAGCGTGCGAAAGGCGTGACAGCTTCGCGCTTCGCGAAGGTCTCGACGCACCCTTGGGCTGCCGCGACGGCTTGGCGCGCTTCGTCCGGGCTTGTACGACGCTCGATGTAAAGGAATGCCGTCCCGTGAGGTGCCAAACGCACGCTCCCGCTCAGGCCGCTCCCATGCCACTGAGAAGCATTCAGAGGGGTGGTCACACGATAGGCACGAGCCGGCAGAGGATATGGTAGGCCTGCAAGATCGACCTCTGGGCGAATCGGACTGCGGCTAACGTTGATGAGAACGACGCCGAAGTTCAACCCGTCCGACAGGATGAAGGCCTCGATCGTGCGTCGCACCTCGACGCCTTGCAGGAACGTCATCTTGACCTGGCGGTCACCGGGAACTTCCTTGCCGTCCACGTACGCTTGCCCGCCCGGGTACGCGTCTTTGTGCGTGGACCACCAGCCGAGGTGCTGAGGGGGCAGCTCCGGGTCCGGCTTTGCGCCGATGTACACGACCTGTCCGGCGGACGGGGGTGTCAGCACTTCCAACTCGACCCAAGCGTTGTCGCCAACGCCACCGGCCACACGCCGACTGGCAAGGACCTTGCCGGTCGGCCCTTCAGCCCGAAGCTGGAAGGTGAATCCAGCCGGTGGCTTGCGGAGGTAGGTCGGCATCCTAATGGCCACTTCGCACAGGCCGGCTTGCGGGAGGGTGACCGTCTGGCCGAGCGATTCGTGCGGGTCGAGGTCCTGAGGCCAATCGTGATAGCCCTTGGCTATCTGTGTCTCCGTCGGCCGCATCGCGATCCCGGTGCCGCTGATCTTGACCGGCGCCGGCGATTCACCGATCGCTTTGAGCACGCTCATCGGATCGACGGTGTCGAGGAACACAATCCGCCCCTCGCCGACTTGCTTGCTGCCGCTGCCGCGGAGCTCCGGCGGAACCTGCCTGCTCAAGTCGGCCGGCCCGCCGCCGAGCTTGCCGCCGACAATGAGTTGCCCGCCCCCGCAGACATACCGCAGCAGCGCCTCGGGCACGCCATCGGCGAGCAACTCGTTATCGAGGCTGATCAGAGTGGCAAAGTCGTTAGCCTCGCCGGCGACGAGCTGACCGTCGTAAACGTAGAGCTTGGGCAGTTGGTGCTCGATCGCAGCCAGATGTAGTTCCTGCCACGAGCGTCGAAAGCCGCGCAGAGCCCAGGTCGGATGGGAAAGGAACACAGCCACCTGTGGCTTGACCGCGTGCATGTCGTCAAGAAGAGGCCAGAGCCGGCGGATCTCGCCAAAGATCTTGGCGATCTCCTTCTCGCCGGGCGTACCTTTGACGCCCCACTCGCCGTCGGGCAATGATCCGCTCCACTGGATCAGTCCGAGGTGCCACGCGTCGGCTCCAAGACTCTCGTAGCAGTATCGCCTGGCTGCTTCGGGCGTGTAGCTTGTTCCGCCTCCGCGCGCATACGGGTCGCTTTTCTTGTAGGCGAGCCGCCGCGGGCAGTACGGCTTGCCGAGCGACGTCAGCGTCTCACAGTACATCAGGTTGTACAGGTCCGCATCGCCGTCCTGCATAATCTGGCCAGTCTCGAAGCCGTCCGATTCGGCCGCGTAGATTTCAGGCCTCGCGCCCATCTCCGCGTAGCTCGACCCGTGGTAAAGCGTGCCGTGGTTGCACGTCAGGATCAGACGGCCGCTGTCGCGGCGGCGCGCAGCCTGGTAGTGCCAGCTGAATCGTTCGCCCATCGCCTCGAAGCGAAAGTCCAGCCAGTCCAGCCACGGTCGGCTTTCAACCGGCTGGCGTGGTGGCTTCGCCTCGTGTATCGCGTCCGCCATGCCCGGTTAAGGGCGTCGATGGTGTTCCGGTACCGTCTGCTGGCAAGCCACGCGCGAAAATGATCGATCGCATTGTCCGAGTAGTCGGTCCACCGCCCTTTGTATCCATAGGTAGCGTACATGGCTTCACCGCCCATGACCCAGTAACGGATCGCTCGCTCGGCTTGAAGCTGCTCAACCGTAGCACTGATGAAACGGCTTGTGCCGTCAACGATGACCGGATGCTCGATGCCCGGAGCGGGTACGGCCTTGCCGAACATCCCGCCCACGATCTGCTTGCCGTCCTGATCAACGGCGGCGGCGTCGGGAAAACGCTGCCAGAACCAATCGGGATAGTACGGGAAGCCGGGGTTGTTCCAGTTGCCGACTGAGTAGTCCACGTTCATACGCAGCAACTCGATGCGTTTGGTGGCGAACGGTCCGAGATGGACGGCCTGATGCGGCCCCCCAGAAGGCACAGGCTGCTGCCATTCACCGTCACGGTGCAGTCGGAACTCAAAATCGAGCTCCCGTTGCGGTTGGCCGGCAATAACTGCGTAGCCGTGTGTGTAGATATCGCCGCTCTTGGCCCACCAGCCTATCCAACTCCCGGTCGGTTGGGAGATCTCAAAGTGATAGCAACCTATGGCCTGCTCGGGAAGGCGAGCCTCGACCCAGGCGTTGTCCGCTACGATGGGCCAGCGGCCGTCGGCGACACGCTCAGGCTCGTCGTCCCGGCCTCGCACGCGCAACAGTGTCCAACTGCAGCCGCTGTCGGTGGAGTGCCCGGTCGGCAGATGAGCCGCGAATCCGTCGAACCGTTGATCGGCCTTGAAGATTTGGCCCAGTATGCCGGCGCCGCCCGGCGGCTGCGCGCCGCAACCGTGCGGCGCGCTCTGATCCTGGACGGGTCGCCACATCGCCCCCAAGCCGACCGTATTGGCGCCCGCCGAGCGCATCTCGAGCAACTCGGCTTCCGGCCCGGCAAAGGAAAAGCCTATCAGCTCGCACGGCCGCCGACAGATCGGATGGTATTCCTCCCTGAGGACACTACGGGGCAGACGTGCTGCCGCGTCTGGCGGCTCCGCGTGGACAGGCTGCGCTCCAGGCGTGTTCTGCAAGACCATCAGCGCGATAACGCAAGCCATCTTCATCGTCTAAGAGACCGTCGTGAGCCGCCCCGCGATCGCTGTCAATCCAGCCTTGGTCGTGACGGCCCTAATACTATGCGGATGGCTCGGCACCTTTTCGAGACCCTTCTCCAATTTGAGGTGTCTCCGACTCGTGATAGAATCCCAAGTGCATGATCCCTGTGGCTATGACCATCGCGGGTTCCGATCCTTCCGGCGGGGCTGGCATCCAGGCTGATCTGAAGACGTTTCACCAACACGGCGTTTACGGGACCAGTGTTCTGACGCTGTTGACCGTCCAGAACACCCGGGCCGTTGATGCGGTCGAGGTCCTCGACCCTCGTTTCGTCATCGCTCAACTCGACGCCGTCTTGGCCGACATCCCACCCCAGGCTGCCAAAACCGGCGCGTTGGGAAATGCCGCGGTCGTCGATGCGGTAGCAGGGCGCGCGTCACGATTCTCGTTCCCGCTCGTGGTCGATCCGGTCATGGTGAGCAAACACGGGGCTCGTCTCCTGGACGAGGACGCAGCCGAGCTGCTCCGCAGGAAGCTGCTGGCACACGCTTTCCTCGTAACGCCGAACCTGCCCGAGGCCGCGGCGCTCGCCCAGATGGACGTGGTCGATCCTGCTTCGATGGCCAAGGCAGCCGCTGCCATCGCGCGCCTCGGCCCAAGGCACGTACTGGTCAAAGGCGGCCATCTCAAGGGGGAAGCTCTGGACGTTCTCTGGTCTGACGGTAAGATCCATCAATTCCCGTCCGGTCGCGTGGCCAGCAAAGCCACGCACGGCACAGGGTGCGTGTTCGGCGCGGCCACCACCGCACGTCTGGCCCGGGGCGAAGATCTCTGCGCGGCTATCGCAGGCGCAAAGGCTTTCGTCACACAGGCCATCCGTACCGGCCCCGGCCTGGGCCGCGGCTTCGGGCCGACCAATCTACACGCCGAGGTTGCTGGCTAGTTGAAATGGCATCGGCGAGCCCTGGCAACCGGCGTTCCGGCAGATCGCCCGGCCCGCGCCGACCAGGAAAGGCAGAGCCCAGCGGCTGCGAGGAGCGCCCGCCGCTTGACACGTCGAGCCGGGTGGCTATCTTGACCGAGGGTCCGTCTGCGACAGAGGCTTGGCTGTGCAGTGGACCGGCGATTCGCGCGGCGCCGCTAGCTCAGCTGGCAGAGCAGCTGATTCTTAATCAGCGGGTCCGGGGTTCGAATCCCTGGCGGCGCAGTTTGGGAAGTGATTGTGATGGCAGGAGTTATCGCGATTACGGCACTTGCCCCACTCCCGGAATGAGGCGTTTCAGGCGTCAGTCGCCCGCCGTTTCCCGCCGAGCGTTACCGCCTCGCCAACCCATTGGACTT
This sequence comes from uncultured Planctomycetales bacterium, assembly GCA_964347585.1. GTDB lineage: Bacteria > Planctomycetota > Phycisphaerae > UBA1845 > CAYGAN01 > CAYGAN01. Next base: position 15,319 of record CAYGAN010000005.1, read on the forward strand.
TCGCAAGCTGATCTTCATCGACCTTGCTGTAGAACTCCTCGGTGGTTGCAATCGAGCTGTGGCCCATCAGTTCCTTGACCACGTTGATCGGCAACCTTCGCCCGGAGCGCGTGCCCGAGGTTGTTGTGGCCTTGGCTGGACTGATGAGGGCAAGCCCGGTGAGAAGCCGCCGCCGAGCTGGCGCGCCGATGATTGCACCACGACGCGACTGTTCCGCCTAGGTTGGCTCAGAGCGTCGCCATCTCCACGTTGTCGAAATTGCGCCTGTAGAAGCGCACGTATTGGACCTTGCGGTCCAAAGCGTGAACGACGGCGTGGCTGAAGTTCGCACCTTCAAACTTCTGAGCGCTGCCGAGCCCACCTGGGCTGAATACGTTGATCTCCATGAGCTTGTCTCCGACGATGTCCAGACCGACCAGGAACATTCCGTCCTGGACAAGCTTGGGCCTGACAATCTCCGCAATGCGTAGCGCGGTCGCGTCTACTTCCGCCTGTCGCAACTCGCCGCCGGCATGAATATTCGAGCGCATGTCGCCGCCGCTTCGGACGCGGCGGAAGGCCGCGTACTTGCCCTTGTAACGTAAGGGCTGCCCGTTCATCAGGAACAGACGCATGTCGCCCTCGGCCGCGGCGCGCAGGTACTCCTGCGCGATGACGTAGCCATCGCGGCTGACCGCGTCGATCATCTGATTGAGGTTCGGCACGTCCTCGGGCCGCACGAGAAAGACGCTCTGGCCTCCCGATCCCTGCAGGGGTTTCAGCACGATTGGGCCGCCCAGATCCCTGGCGAACGCCTTGATCTCATCCCGGTCGCGCGTGATGAGCGTCTTGGGCCGCACTTCTTCCGGGAAGGTTTGGAAGTACATCTTGCTCATGGCCTTGCTCAAGCCATTCGGGTCGTTCAGCACGATCACGCCGTGACGCATTGCCACGCGCCCGAAGAGGATCCCGGCGCTGGCGGCCCACGGCCTGGCGATCGCGTCGCTTGCCGGGTCGTTCCGCAGGATCAGGACGTCCAGTTCGTCAACGCTAATCCGCCGGAGAGTCGCGTTCTTGCCCTGCAGGTCCCGCAGATAGCTTTCCGAACTGGCATACCTGTTCTTGGGTACGCTCCGGGCACGCGCCCGAACAACATCGTCCGGGTCGTAGGCGAGGTCCCCCACGCC
>CAYGAN010000005.1:16494-27684 GCA_964347585.1 uncultured Planctomycetales bacterium
ATGGCCCAGACCTCATGACCGAGATTGACCGCTGCCACGGCGAGGCGGCTGGTGGTGTACCCGACCTCCTCGGTCTTAATGTCGTTCACAACGATTCCGATCCTCATTGGCTCTTCCTTTCGACAAGCTGGAGCATGCTGGTTGCCCGTCGGACACGCTCCATCCTTGCTGCGGCGCTCGGCTCGTGGAGATATCGCGGCACCAAAGGCGGCTCACGCAGCACCCCACGCCATCGGAGCTCGCGCATGATCGGGATGTGCTCTGCAGCGATCTTCCCGATGAGCAGGGGTTCCAGGTCGCCACCATTCCTGAGGTACTCAATCAACTCGCACAGGCCTCGCAGATAGATCGCATCTTTGGTCAGGCCCCCACCGCGATAGACCCGCAGGGTCACGGTGAAGGCGTCGCGACGTCCAAGCTCGCATGTGCGGTCCAGCTCCCGGAACACCTCCACGAATGAGGCACTCGCCAGCAGGCGGCGCGTTGCCAGCACACGCGCGGCCAGGAGTCGCAGCCGCGGTCGGCTCAATCCCCCGACGAGGTACTCCGCCAGGACGGACAGGCCTTCTTGAAGAGCGTCGCACCCGGCTAGGCCGCAGTAGAGTTGGCGGAACGGCTGGGCGCGCCCATTGTAGTACGTGAGCATGTGCGTGCCGACTTCGTGCTGGAGCAACGCGTCCGCTCGGGAAACCGGAATGCGCGTGTTCCTACCGATCAGCAGCGAGCCGTGGGACACCATCAGCCCGCTGACAATGTCGTGGCGGATTTCCACGGCGGCGTTCACGTCGGCCAATTGTCGCCGGTAGTAGTCGATCTCGGCTTCGGCCCGCCGGGCGAACGCCGCCGCGTCGAGATACCCACTTCGTGAGTCGTCACGCGTTCGGGCGGGCAAGCGCTCGATCAAATCTTCCGCAAGCTGCTCGAGCCGGGCATCCACTCCGCCAAACAGTTGAAGGCTACCGTGGATGAACCGGGCAGTATTGACATCCGAAAGCATCGTGATCTGCCGGTCGAGCTCGTCTTGTTTCTCGCGAAACAGTTGTGCAAGGGCGGGGTCTTCCACCCGCTCCACCGGCGCACGGTACAAGCGACGCTTGAGCACTGCGGGGTCCAAGGGCAGAGGGCGATAACGAAACGCCGGCGCACGCTCAAAACGGCGGCGCCGGAACTCATGCCAGGCCTCTTCCGTGTTGACCGGGGTCACCTGAAGCAGGAAGTCGAACGTGTCAGACACCTCCGCCAGCGCCCTGTCCGCCTCCCAGACGGCCTTGACCATTGCCCGCCGTCCGAGCACCTGGTAGTGTTTTGGTCGGTGCGTGGTGCGCGCCCGTGCGAATTCATAGAACATCTTCTGCAGAGCCTGGCTCAGCCCTCGCCGCAACTCGCGCAGCACGAGCGGATACACCTTGCAGCTGGCCGCATCGCGATAGATGGGACGCACCTGTAACCCCAGGACCGTGCAGCCCAGCCGCTCTGCTACGCGAGGCGCCAAGACTGGCGGCAGTTCCTCCGGCCAGCATTTCGCCGCGCGCGAGATCCGCGCGTCAGCCGCGCGCTTGCGGACCGACACGCGCGAAAGTGCCTCCTCAAAGCGGCTGTGAAACGCGGCCAGATTGCCCATCCTGGGCACGATGATCCGAAAGCCAGGATCAAGGTTTTGCGCCTCGTTCTGGTTTGGGCCGCCCGACCACAACTCCAGGACCAGGAACCCCCCGAACTCGCGGAGGAGCGTCTCGGCAACCCCCTCGGCCAGCTGCGCCAGGCCGGGCTGAAGCGTCTTCCTGCCGGAGGCGATCAGGTACGAGGCCTCGCTGGTCACCAATCGTTCGGTGCCGGGATCGTCCCGGCCGGGAGGGCGGCGGTAGACACAGAGGAATGGAAGCTGGCGATCAAGGTGCAACCGGCCCCATACGGGCAGCTTTCGCCGTACACGCTTGTTCTGCCCGAGGCGGCTGCATACCGTGCGCACGAACTGGTCCGTGATCACCTGGCGTTCCGTGGGGCTGGGTGTAATCACAGGTGACTCAACTCCTTGAGCACGCCTGGAACGGTGGCCGCGAGGGCTTGCCGGATGGCTACGATCATCCCTGCATCCGGCTGACCAGTCCATTCATCCATGAAGAACTTCTTGAACTCGATGGCGAGCGCGCAGCCCGACTCAGGGAACGCCTCGTGCACCCATCCAGAGAAGTGCCCACCTCGGAACTTAACGTTTTCGCGCACGTCCAGCCGTCCACCGGGGAAGTCGAACGCCCTGAGGTCTTCCATGAAGCGATCGACGAGCGGCGCCCAGCGGCAACGGTCCATGGTGCCGGTACCCAGGTTGACCTGCGGATTGTCGGCCTCGTCGGCCGTGGGGCCGTCGGGCCCGTTCCTACGATGATTGTAGCTGTGAAGGTCTAGGACGACGAACCGGCCAGCGCGTTGCTCAATCCGGCGCAGGAGCTGTCGCATGGCCAGGTAGAAAGCGTCGTATGCGGGCAACGACCGCGCCAGGATTTCCCGTGGAGGGGTATCCTTCCAGACTCGCAGGCCCCAGGCCTCCTGCGGGCTGCGGTAAACGGCCCATTCCCGAGGCCGGTTGAGGTCCAATTCGAACCGGGACCGCAGGGCGACCACACGTGTCGGAGCGACGAGAGTCCACTCTGCCGTATATGGATCTTCTTCACGGAGCCGATCAGCTTCGCTGATAGCCAAGTGGCGCGCCACCTCAGGGCCGACGGCATGCCCGTCGTGGAGGGCAACCGCAACCAGCGGGCCGCGCCCCTCTACCAGCGTCCAGATGGGCTCTTGCACGTTCTGGCTCTCCTGTCTAGTGGCACCGACAGAGGTGCTCGGCACCGAAGGGGCCTCGCGTAGGACTGCTCTCGCAGTTAGCAGACATTGCCCCGCCCGGGCGCTAAAGTCGCGCCACAAGTTGCCTCTGTACTGGCCTCGGCCTTGCCGCCCACGTACCGTTAGGAGCCCCAGCCCTCAGACGTACATTATGCGAAGGGAAGACCCGCAACGCGCGGCGTGGCATGCCGCGTCCACATCGTTACGCGCCGGCGCCGTGCTGGCAGCCTGCGCACCTGGGGAAAAGCAACGGTGCTTCTGACAGGTCTCCCCCGCATTCCGGCCCACGAGGCAGCCGAGTTCCGATCCATTTGCCGAGCGCCCCAATGTGTTCCGGAAAGCATGCCCTTCAGTCGGCTGCTGAGCCCGTTTAGGGCAAGTGATCAACATATGGTCTTCGTCGTGGAGGGCACGCGACCGTGGCCGCTATTGTCACCTTGAAGAACATGCTGGACCAGATCTTCGGCCCCGTCCAAGATGAGTTTGATCAGGAACTTCCGCCAGTTATAAGGGAGGTCCCGGCCTCGTTCATTGTGCAAGGCGGCACGCATATCGGGCAGGGCAATGAGGGCTTGAACACCGATTTCATCGCTTCCCACGTCGATTTTTAGGGGGCCTCCACCGCAGTTCTTGAAGTCAAGAAGGCTCGGGCTGCACGAATCCGCTTACCGCTCACGGAACGGCGGACGGATGAGGCGACTGCTTCCGAAGAGAGCTGGGTAGGTCGGCGTTGACAACGACCGCGGCCACCGGCGAAGAGCAAATGCCGCCGGACCTACTTGGTTTGCACAGTGATCGTCCTCGGCTTGGCGGCCTCTACCTTCGGCAGGTGCACAGTCAACACGCCATCGCTGTACTCGGCGCTGATACGGCCCGAGTCGATGGACTCGCTGACCTGAAAGCTCCGGTGGAAGTCGCCGATGCCGTACTCCTGCAGCAGGTACTCGGTGGCCTGCGGCTGGCGGTCCTGGACGTTGCCGGCGATGGCGAGCGTGCCGCTCTCGAAATGGATGTCGATCTCCTCGCCTCTGACCCCCGGCATATCGACTAAGACCATTAGCTCCTCGTCGTTCTCTAGGATGTCCACGTTCGGGCGATAGTGCCGGCCGCTGCGGGTGTACTCGGCCCGAGTCACTTTGCCCTCGCCCTTCTTCTCAACGCTCTTTTCCTTCGCCATGGCACAGTCTCCTTTGGCCATCACGATGTCCGATCGTCACTCGCCGCCAAACGCCTACTTTGTGAGTGCCTTGACCTCGACCTTGCGCGGCTTGGCCGCCTCGGCCTTGGGCAGCGTAACCTTCAGCACACCGTCCTGGAGATGCGCCTCAACCTTACCCGCGTCGATATCGACCGGTAGGCGGATGGACCGGCCAAAAGCGCCGGTGCCCCGCTCCTGGCGGTGATAGACCAAGCCGGGCTGCTTGAGGGGCTTGCGCTCGCCTTTGACGGTCAGCTCGTTGCCCACGACCAAGACCTCCACGTCGTCCATCTTCAGGCCGGGGATCTCGGCTTCGGCGTAGAGGTTGTGGTCGTCCTGCCAGGAATTCATGGCAGGAAAGGCCCGCGCCTCACGCCGAGCGAACGGACCGAACGCCGGCGCCTCGGCGACGAAGCTTTCAAACAGACGTTCCACCTCGTTTCGCAAACGGCTGATTGGGTCCGGATCGTTCACGCGACGCAGAAACATGGGATACCTCCTTCTCCGTCAAACATGACCAAGGCTTGCGCCCTGCATCCTGTGACCACGCGACCGTGGCACGAAGCCAGTTGCCGCTGGGGCAGCTGCAAGAGACGTGCCATCTCGTGCACGTGCCTCCGCCGGCCGGCAGGACCCGCTTGCCCTGGCAAACCGTGTCTTTTTGGCAGGAGGCCGCGGGCACGCTCGGCCAAAATGGCTGCTAGCGCGGGGACGAAGGCGAAGAGCTTATCGCCATTGCCATCTGCAGACGGCGCACACGGCGGGCGAGACGTCGCTGGCACGAGTCTTAGTGCCCAGCAGCGGACCCCCCCGGACGAGACCCTCGCCCAGTCGTCCGACGTCGTCTCTTGCAGGGCTTGCCTTATCCTAGCTAGCGGAAGCGGTCCGGCTGCCGCAGCCCCGTAGCGTTGGAGACGCGTCTAACTGTTTTCCTAGCTTCGGCGCGCAGATGCAAGATGGGGAGGTCCTCTTCGACCTCGCCTTGCTCTCGCACCGCGGCTGGACGATGCAGCACGTGAAGCACGCGAAGTGGCACCTACGTGTCAACGAAGCACTTATGGCCTGGCCTGACTCAGACGCGCTGCCAGTCGGCGGGCCAATTGCTTGCCAATAAGCACCTCTTCGTCCAGCACATCCGCCCCGGCGCGCTCAATGTCCCGAGCGAATCGGTTGTACCGGGCGCGGGCGAGAATGGGGACAGCAGGAGCGGCAGCCTTGGCTGCGCGGACGACCTGAAGGACTGTACGGAGGTCGGGCAACGTGACCGCGACCGCCTGCGCCTCGGCGAGGTGCAGATGCGCGAGCAGATGGGTGTTTGTCGCGTCCCCAACCACGGCGGAAAGGCCAATTGTGCGGGCGATTTCCACGTTCCGCGGTGAAAGGTCCACCACGGTCGTTGGCGTGCCGCGACGGGCGAGAAGCTGGCCAACGCGCTGTCCTGCCGGGCCAAACCCGACGAGGACGACGTGCCCGCGGGCGGCCAAGCCAGCGGGGCCGGTAGGTCGCTCGTGGCCGGCTAGCCTGCTGGTCCAAGGGACAAGGCGCTCGACCTGCCGGCCGATCGACGGCGCGGCGGCCACCAAGTACGGCGTGAGCAGCAGCGTCACAAGAGTGGCGGATATCAGCAGGCGGTACAAATCCCCATGGACAACGCCGTTGCTCAGCGAGACCTCCGCGATGACGAATGAGAACTCCCCGACCTGCGCGAGGCAAATCCCCGCGGCCAGGGCGTCGCGCACGCGCAGTCTGACCAGCATCGCTGATGCTGCCACAAGCAAGGCCTTGCCCGCGACGATGAGCCCGACGACCGCCGCGACCGAGACCCAGTTCCGGGCGATCCACCCCGGGTTGGCCAACATTCCGATTGACGTAAAGAACAGGGTCACAAAGAGCGTCCGCACCGCACCGACATCCACACGGATCTGGACCGCGAACGGCGACTCGGCAAGCAGAAGCCCGGCGACGAATGCTCCAAGCGCCGGCGACAACTTCAGAGCGTGAGCCGCCCAGGGTGCACCCAGGGCCAAGACCGCGGCCAGCAGGATCAGCAGTTCCCGATTCCGGCGGACGGCCACGCCAGTGAGCACCGGCCTGAGGACGTACTGGCTGACCAGGTAAAAGGCGACCAGCAAGACGGCAATCAGCATGGCGGAGCGACCGAGTTCGGTGGCGATGTCTTGAGCCGTGGCCGGCCCGCCGAGCACAGTTGCCAGCAGCACCAGCGGAACGACCGCGATGTCCTGCAGCAGGAGCATGCCGAGCGCGCTGCGCCCGAACATGCTGTCAAGCTCTGCCCGGTCCGCGAGCACCCGCAGTACGCACGCCGTGCTGCTCAGGGCCACGATCGCTCCCACGGCCAGGGCTGTGTTCCACGACGTGCCGAGAGCTCGGCACCCCCCCGCGGTCACCAGGATCGTCAGCAGGATCTGCACTGTGCCGCCGACCAGAGCGATCGGTCCGATCTGCAGAAGCCGCCGCAGGGAGAACTCGAGCCCGATCACGAACAGCAGCAGCGCGACCCCGAGTTCGGCGACCATCCGGACGACTTGGCCGCTCTCGATCCAGTGAAGAGCGTGTGGTCCAAGGAGTGTTCCAGCCAGCAGATAGCCGACGACGGCACTCTGACGGAGCCGCTCAAAGATCAGGCCAAGCACGAAGGCTGCCGCCAGCAGTACGAGCACCTCGGATAGAACGTTCCACATACTCGGCATGGCTGCGCCTCCTGATGAGTACCGCAGATGGTACCATCCAAAGCGTCACGCCGAAATCGGGCTACGTTTACATTGTCGGCGCACCGGACCGCCCCCGCTGAGCCGCCCGCCCCGTCCCCCGCAGGGAGCCGGACAAGGTAGCACCCCCCTTGCCGGACGAGCCATTGGCCGTAAACTTCAGCGCCCGGGTGAGGCAAATGGCTTCGGTTGGCGATCTTCCGGACGTTTTCGTCCCGCGGGCCGCGGACTACTCTGGGCGCCGCATCGGCCCCCTGCGCCTGGCGCGCGGGATGCTCGTGAGCATCGTGGGGGCGGCATGCATCTTGGCAGCGTTGGCAGTGTGCTGGCCGACAGCCGCCATCACGATCGTGTTCCTCCAAGAACACCTCGGGGCCAGCAAGACCGAAATCGGGCTGAACCTCACCCTTGTGACGATCGCGATGGTTGCCTCGCTGCCAGGCGCTTGGATGTTCAGCCGCTTGCAGCGCCGCCGGGGCCCTTGGGTGCTTCTGACATCCGCAGCGCGGATTTTCATGATCGGTCCGGCGCTGGTCGCGCTTCTCGCCGGTCAACTTGAGTGGCGATCAGCGCTCATCTGGATCTTCATGGGGTGTCTGCTGATGGTGCAGGCCGGGAGCGTCTTCACTTCGCCAGGCTGGTGGTCGTGGATGGGGGACCTTATTCCTGAATCGATTCGCGGGCTGTTCTTCAGTCGGCTGTACCGTTGGATGCTGTTGGCCCAGTCGGTGGCCGCGATCTTTGCTGGCTTCTGCGTGGATGCGGCGGACGAGTTGACGTCGGCACGGTGGGTCTTCTTCGTCATCTTCGCCATCGCCGCCGTTCTGATGGTTGCGGGCACGTTCATGTTCTGGGCTGTTCCAGAGCCCGCGCGACCCAAGCCGGCATCGCGCACGCTGGGGCAGCTCGCGCGCGAGTACCTGCAGCCGATTCGTGATCGCGCATTCCGCAAGGTGCTGATCGGCGCGACGGGCTACGGGTTTTTCCTGAGCATGCCGATGGTGTTCTCTGTTCTCTTCCTCCGAGGCGAGGAAGTCAACGGCATATGGATCGGGGGTCAGGCCTCGATGGCGTTCCTATCAGCGATCATGGTCGTGTTTGCGGTGGCGACGGCGCTTGCGGCAAATCACTGGGGGCGTCTTGCGGACCGGATCGGCCATCGCACGGTGTGGATACTATGCTCGCTGGCGTATTTGACCCATCTGTCGTTCTTCTTCATCAACCGTGACAACTACACATGGCTTGCGCTGGGCAACGCGGCTGCGTTCGGACTTCTGTGTGCGGGCCAGCAAGTGGCTGTGCAGAACATCATGCTGGCTATGGCCCCTGCTGGGAGGAGCGAGTTCTACGTTTCGGTTCTTCAATCGGTCACGGCCCTTGGCGCCGCACTGGGACCGGTTGTGGGTGGATGGCTGGCGGACCACTACCGAGTGTTCGGCGCCGTAATCCTGCCGAGCGGCCAGCCGGTTTGCTACATCCATGTGCTCCTGACCATCGCCTTTGCGGGCATGCTGCTGACGTTGGCGATCATGGCTCGGGTGCCGGATCCCAAGGGCACCGCGCTGTTGCCATGGTTCGCCCGGCTGGTATCGGGCGAATTGCTGCGCACGGTGTGGAATTTGAGCGCTCTGGCAACGCCATCGAACGTTCCGCGTCGCGTCCGAGCGCTTCGGCGCGTGAGCCAACGCGACGGCAATCTGCTGCTTCCTGAGATCACCGCGGCGTTGGACGACTCCGACCTGACCGTGCGACGAGAGGCCTTGCTTGCCCTCGGACGCTTGGGCACGGACGAGGCGATGGATCTGCTGCGCTGGTATTTGCACGAGCCGGACGCGGCCCTGCGGGCCCCCTCGGTCGAGGCGATCGCTCGGGCGCGTACGCCCGATCGGACGACATTGCTCAAGCGCGCGCTGCGAGACCCGCATAGCCAGGTTCGACGGGCGGCCGTCGAGGCCCTGGGCCGGTCAGGCGACGTCGGTGCGAGCGACGCACTGCGGGACCTCCTGGCCAACGAACCGGACGGGGAGGTCCTCGCCTCGGCGGCCGTTGCCCTGTCCAAATTAGGCGAGTTCCGGGCCGTCCGCCAAATGCTACCGTTGGCGCTGCGCTCGGCGAACACGACTGTCCGCTCTCAGATGCTCGTCGCGCTGGCGAATCTGCTCGGTGGGACCGACGACTTCCAGAAACTCTGGAGGCGGGACCGGCATTGGAGGGGAAGCGGCTTCTCGAAGCTGACCAAGAAGCTTCGGCGCCAGGCGCGCGTGCTCGTCCGGACGTCGAGTGTGCACCAACGGCGACCGTTGGCGGAGCGGCGGCGGCTCGTAAGCGAGGTGGACAATGAGGCCGAGGTCTTCCTCGAACACGTCGAATCGGAGGACTGGAAAGGCGCTCTGGGGTCTCTCTGGCGGCTATCGCTGCTGTTTCTGGAGCTGCGCTACGCGTACCATGGGGACGAGCAAAACGCCTTGGAGTTCGTGGCCGCCGTGGCGCCCGCGCATGCCGAACGCTATTGGCTGGTGAGCTACCTGCGGCACGCATGCCAGCAGGCAGAGGCCACGGAGGCACCGTGGGACCGGCTGACGCTCCTGGCGGTTCACGTGCTTGTGCATGGACAACCGCCAGCCTGATCGCGGGCGTGCCGACCGCGCCTAGGGTAAGACCTTTACGACGACGAGCGTAATATCATCCTCTTGCGGCCGACTCTGACGGAAATCCGTAAGCGCGCTGATGACCTGGCTACTGATCTGCTGAGCGGGAAGATCGGCGCAACGCCGAATGATCTGGCGCAACGCGTCCTTACCGAACTGCTCGGCTTGGGGATTGCGAGTCTCCCAGATGCCGTCCGTTCCGATCACGATGATGTCCCCGGCGGCCAGTTGGCCCAGCCCGAATTCCTTGTACGACCAATGTGCTGCGACCCCCAGCGGAATGTCAGCGCTTTCGAGCTCGTCGAAGGTCTCGGTAGCGAGATGATAGACAAGAGCAGGATCGTGCCCGGCGCTAGCCCAGCGTAGTGTCTTACGGCGAGCATCGATCACGGAGTAGAACAGCGTCATGAAGCGGCCCCCGGAGGTGTCTGCCGTCAAGTGGCGATTCATGCTGCTCATCAGCTCGGCGAGCGTTCCGGGTTGATCGGCTCGACTACGCAGTAGCGCGCGCGCGGTGGTCATCAGCAAAGCGGCGGCAATCCCGTGGCCCGTCACGTCACCGACCGCGATCCCCAGTTGGCCAGGACCCAGCTCGGCCAGGTCTAGGAAGTCGTAGTAATCCCCGCCGGTCTCGTCGCAATAGACGCTCCTGCCCGCCACGTCGATGCCCTCCATGTCTGGCGGACCGGCCGGCAGCAAATGCTGCTGGACTTCCATCGCCAGGGCCAGCGACTGGCGCATCCTCATGCGATCCTGCAGCTGCGGGACCATCTCGTTGAACGTCCGGCCCAATTCGCCGAGCTCATCGCGGGTGCGGATCGCAACGCGCGTGCCGAGATCGCCTTGAGCGATCTGGCGGGCGGCCTTGGCCAACTGGCGCACGGGCCTGGTGACGGCTCGCGAGCCGAAGAGCACGATGCCGAAGATCAGCAGACAGATCAGGCCGACGACTGCCGCGGTCATCTTCAGCCGAGAGTGGGTGAGCGACAGGACGGTCTGCTCGGCGCGCACCGCGTCCGCGATCACCTCATCCTGGGAGACAATGACGACGAGATGGCTTCGGTCCTTCCATACCTGGCCGTAGGACCACAGCGACGGTCGCTGCAGATAGGTTAGCTCCCGGACGCGGCTGCGACCTTGAAGCATATCACGTATCATCGCCAGGAATTGATCTCGGTCATCCGACTCCAGCCAGGTCGTCTTATAGGGCGCCTGCCAGCGGGTGTCGGTCTGGCCGGCCGTGGGCTCGGCGAGGACGAACAGGCCGAGCTGGTCGGGCTGAATCGAGCGGATGTCGTACTCCTGCGGCTCGTTCGGATCGAAAGCGGCGCGCGGCGCCAGCACGACTAGTTTGGCGACCGCAGAGCGGAACTTCGGCAGCCAGCCTCGCTTGACGATGTCCGCCACGGCCACATCGATCGCGGTGACGCCGGCGTAGGAACCGTCCGGGCGGCGAACGGGCATGGCAGCCGTCAACACCGGCTGGCGGGAGGAGACGTTGACATAGGGCGGCGTCCAGGAAATCCCCTCTCCGCTCATCGCCCGTTTGTACCAGTCGCGCTTTCGGTGATCGTACTCGGCCGGGTATCCACCGTGGCCGGGGTAGCAGCTGTGGATGCCGTTTTCCAGGCTGGTGTAAAGCCAGTAGAGAATGCGCTCGTGCTCCTGGTAGAGCGACCTGTACACCGCGGTCATGGCGGCCAGGCGCTTCACGTCGTCTGTAACGCGGTCTTTTTTGACCCCAGCGGCCAGCTTGAACACCTGCTGGCTCAGGGTCACC
>CAYGAN010000005.1:27752-30595 GCA_964347585.1 uncultured Planctomycetales bacterium
AGGTGGCTCGGCGGCCAAGCACCGTTCCACATGGCTGGCCTGAAGCTGCAAGGCCAGCTCGATGATGCTGCCTTCTCTGCCGAGCAAGGCGGCCTTGTCATTGACGAAAAGCTCCAGCCTCCGCTCAGCCCTTTCGGTCAGTGCCTGACGTGTTTGCGAGCCAACCTGCTGGCCCAGTCGATATGTCGCCCGGTTCGCCCACAAGGTGACGGAGACCAGGGGCACCAGCGCTATCACCAACAGCAGCAGTGCCAGCTTCGATCGAATGCGCATAGTTGGTCTGTCCTACCTAAGCACTGCAAGAGCGAGCTGAACTATTCGCAAAGTTGACACGATCGCCGGAATCATAACATCGGAGCCCCGGAAGACCATTCCGGCCCGCCGCACGACAGCCGACTGAGCGACACCCATTCCCGTTTCCAGGTCCAGCAATCCCCGCGATTCGCACGCCTGCCTCCAAGTCAGCCGGAAGGGCCGGTGCTTACTGGCCTCGTTCTGCTAGGGGCCCGCCGTGAGTAATCGCTCCAGTAGTTCCTGAACCGAGACGGTCGCGAACGTGGTGGCCAGGTCCGACATCGCGTAAGGTATGATCAACCGTTCCTTGTGTATCATCGATCCGCACGAGTAAACCACGTTCGGCACGTAGCCCTCGCGTTCCGCGCCGCTCGGCATGAGGAACGGCCGTTTAAGGCGACCGATGACACGCGACGGGTCATCTCGGTCGAGCAGCGTCGCGCCGATGCAGTACTCGCGCACGGGTCCGACGCCGTGAGTTAGCAGGATCCAGCCGGCTTCGGTTTCGATTGGCGAGCCACAGTTCCCTATTTGAAGCAGTTCCCATGGCTCGTGCGGTGTTTGCAGCTTCTCTGCTTCAGACCAGAAGTAAGGCTCGCACGACCTAAGAACGTAGAGGCTCTCGCCGTCGTGGCGCGAAATCATCGTGTATAGGCCATTGATCTTCCGCGGAAAGAGTGCCATGCCTTTGTTCCTGGCGTAGCGGCCGCTGAGCGGGCGCACTTGGAAAGTCACAAAATCGGTGCTTGTAAGCAGCATCGGAAACATTCGCGACCCGTCAAAGGCCGTATAGGTCCCGTGGTAGCGAACTTGGCCGTCGTCGTCCACGAAGCGGACGAGGCGCAGGTCCTCCATGCCGCGGCTCTCCTGCTCGGTGACGGGGAAGATCACGATTTCCGCCGGCAGGCATTCGGGCGGGAATCGCAGCTCATAATTCGCCTCGGCCAGCCAGAGCATGTCGGCCGCTGCGGCCCTGAGCGCGGACGACGGGCCCGGGACCTGCGCTGTTCGCTCGACCCACTGCCTGAGTTGCTCCTTGCTAAAACGATCAGGGAGTCTCGCAAGCCCTTGCGGCACGAGATCGTTGCGCGTGCCCATTGCCTCCAGCTGGCGCTGGAAGAGGGCCTTTTCGAGAGGCGCGTCGGCGGCCGGCTTGGCGGAGTAGGCACAGCGTGGCGTCGGATCAAAGCTGATCCGACCGTCGGCCTCGATCACGCCCCGGCGGAAGACGATCGAAGAGATATGCCCCTCGCCAGTGGCTCGCAGGCTCAGCAGGAACCGCACCGAGCCGGTGGGCAGGCCGCTCTGATCTGGGTGGGCGACGATAGACGGATTGAACAGCGCCGCCGACTCGATGGAGTACTCCAGCGTAAAGTATGCTCCGATCAACCGTTGGCGCTGCTCGGATATCTTCTCATGCGGCTTGAGGTGGCGGGCGACCTCTTGATAGCTGTCCATGAAAGCGGCTTCGATGTCTCGATGCCTGGACGAGAAGCGTTCCATCGCCTTCGAGAGCACCCGTTCGACCTCGGCCTCGTCAAGCCTCATAAGCCGGTCCACGACAGACCGAATCCGGCGGACGCTTCTAAGATCGAGGTAACGTGTGATCACGCGCTCGTCTGTGGAGTCCAGTCTTTCCGGACGGCGAACAACCGTTATCGCTTCTGTTTCCATGCGGGGGCACCTGGCAATACGCGGCTTGCGCTGACCTCACCAGTAGATGTACCGCTCGAAGAGCTGGCGGTCTCGCTGAGGCAAGGCTGTTAAATCCCGTATCAGGTAGCGGTTCTCCTCGACGTCTAGCAGCATCTTGCCGCTGAGTCCGTAGTCCTGAGCGGAGTCCTGTGAGTAGCGCAGCACGAACTCCATGGGGCCGAGGTCTGTGTTGACTCTGAAAGTCAGGAAGTTATGCCACTGATCGATCGACTCGATCTGCTCGATGGTGTGGACGAAGTAACGGCGGAGCAAAGCCTGGCGGATGAGTTGCTGAGCCTCGGCGGGCCACTCACTCGAATCGCGGACGAGGCCGATCTCCTGCTCGCGATCCTCGGCGTCCAGGTAGCGCAGGCTGATGTAGCGCAGCGGGTGGCGCACCGGCATGCAGCGCAGCGCGAAGGCGCCGTGGTAGATCCGCTCGTTCATGACCGTAACGTGTAGGGCCCTGCGATTGCCCAGGTGCACTCGGGCGACCCCTGGGGTCAGCCAGCGCGGGTGGTGGCTCGTGATCGGCGGCAGGTGCGTGTCGGGATCGACGGTCTGCGTCGAAGCATCCTGGAGCGCAAAGCCGCGCTTTTCCGTGGCGGCCCGATCCGCCGTGCCGTCGCCGCCTGATGATTGGAGCCTGACAAACCTGGCGTACTTGCCCTGCAGGTTCATCAGTTCATTGTGATTGCCCTGCTCCACGATGCGACCGTCCTCAACGACGATGATGTTATCACAGTTGCGCAACGTCGAGAGGCGGTGCGCGATGATGATGCTCGTACGATCTTTCACCAATTCCTCGAGCGCCTTTTGGATGGCCAGCTCCGATTCGGTGTCCACGCTGCTGG
>CAYGAN010000005.1:30605-41768 GCA_964347585.1 uncultured Planctomycetales bacterium
TCGCTTCGTCCAGTATCAGCACATGCGGGTCACACAGCAGCGCCCGGGCGATGCTCAGTCTTTGGCGCTCGCCGCCGGACAGCCCCGCTCCACGCTCGCCGACCCACGTGTCGTAGCCGTGGTACTGTCTGAGCACGAAGTCATGAGCGTTGGCGGCCCGGCACGCGGAGATGATCTGCTCTTCCGTGGCGTCGGTGCGGCCGTAGGTGAGGTTATCCCAGATCGTCCCTCGGAACAGGAACGGGTCCTGAAGCACCACACTCATCTGTCGGCGAAGGTCCTGGAGGGGGACGTCCCGGACGTCAACACCGTCGATGAGGATTTGGCCCTCGTCCACGTCATAGAACCGTGAGATGAGATTGACGATCGTGGTCTTGCCGGAGCCGCTGCGGCCGACGACGCCAAGCGTTTGCCCAGGGTCGATACGCAACGTAACGCTCTTGAGGATCGGAATCTGTCGGCTGTAGCCAAAGGTCACGTTGCGGAACTCGATGCTTCCGTGCATTCTCGGCAACGAGGCCGGCGTCCTCGTCTCGTGGATGGCAATGGGGGTATCGAGGACCTCGAAGATCCGGTACACCTGTGTGGTGAACTGCGTGACCCAGGTCGTCAGGTTCGTCAGGCTCGCCAAAGGGCCGTAGAACATTGCGAGGTAGCCGAAGAATGCCATGAGCGTGCCGAGGCTGATGTCCTGCTGCAGCACGCGGCCCCCGCCAACGTACCAGACCACCCAACCACCGATCTGAAAGACGATGCCCATGAGTGGGTAGAACGTGGCCGCCGAAGCGTCGACATTGCGTCTGGCATCGCGCAGCCTCGCGCTGGAGTCCTGGAAGCGGTGGAGCTCACGGCCCTCCTGGCCAAAGGCCTTAACGACGCGGATGCCTGACAGCATTCCGCTGAGCATGCCGGCCTGCTTCGATGAGCGGTCGTAGAACCGACGGTAGCGCGGGTGCACAAATCGGTAGAAGAGCAGCGAGCCAAGCACCACGAGTGGGGCGGGAACCAGGGTCCAGATGGCTAACTTGGGCGCGAGACTGAACATCAGGATCGCAGAAAAGAGCACGAGCAAAATTTGCATGAGGAAGCCAGCCGTCAGCTGGGTCATGAAGCCCTGTACCGCCTCTGTGTCGTAGGCGACGCGCCCGACGAGTGAGCCGACCTGTTGACTGTCATAATAGCTCAGATCCAGCCTCTGCAGGTGCTCGACGAGCCTGCCGCGGACGTCGTGGGTCAGACGCGTGGCAACCCGACTGGCGAGCCGGCCGTTGAAGAGCGTGACGATGGCACGTAGCATCTGGACGGTTGCCAATGCCGCGACCACCAGAAGGAGCAAACGGACCGGCTCTGAGACAGGCATGAGCAACACCTTCGCCTCTTCTGCCCGCTCGACCTTAAGTACGTTGTCCACCAGATACCGCGTCAATAGCGGGCCGATCATGTCCAGCCCGATCCCCACCAGGAGCAAGGCCATCATTACCGTCGCCGATGGCCAGTATGGTTTGATGAGTTGCAGTACGCGCCCGACGGCTGCGCCACGATCGACGCAGCGCGGACACGTCTCGCCGGGGAATTGAAGCATCAGGCCGCAGGTCGAGCAGCGCCGCGGGTCTTGCTCGTCCTCCTGCTCCAATTCTATGGGGACGCCTTCGCGCAGTTGCTCAAGTCGCTTGGACAGACGGTCGAACCAGTACTTCATCCGGTTGGAATAGCGGACCAGATCAATCCACTCACCGCTGATCTTGGCCTGGAGCAGACCTGAGCCAACGGCGGCGCCGGTGCGGAACGCAGCGACCTCGTTCAAGGCCACGGCCACTTGCGGATGCCGAGGCTTGGATCCGCTGAAGACCCACACCCCGCCCTGCGTGGCTACCACCCACTGCCGGTCGTACCGGCCCAGCAAGTCGATGTCGCTTGAGAGCGACAGCACGACGTCGGCACACTTGACGCCAACGCTCTCCAGTCCTGCGATGACTGGCCCCGGGATGTCGGAGCTGAGTCTCATTGCTTGACGCCTAATGAGTCTGCTTCCCAGCCGCCCAGCCACCGGCCCTGTCCATCGCAGGTGCCCGAAGCGCAGCGGCGGAGCTTCTCAATGACAAACAGTATGATTGTCGTGAACCCCTGGGTAAAGCGCACCTGGAGCTGGCTGTCGGTCGCCGCAAGCGGCGCGCCCCCACGCTATTTGTCCTTTCCGCCGGTGTGGTTTCCTCGCGGCCGAAGTCGGCAGCGCCCCCCCAGCCCCGGAGGTGAGGCGGCGGAGGTCCGCTTGCCCCGCCGATGACCTGTTGTGTTCCAACGGGCTTGGCTGTCCGCCCCATTTGCCGATGGACATCCATCGTGCTAGGGGGTATTAGTGACGGTTCCGTCTTGTGGTAAGGGCCCTGAGGCAACCTCGGGGACGGCAGCTCGAAGGGAGGACCAGTCATGTCTCTGATTCCATGGCGGCAGAAGCGCGAGCCGGGGACGGAAGAAGGGGGCGGCGAGCTCTTGTTGTCTCGGCTGCGAGATGAAATCGACAGCCTGTTCGAGCGTTTTTTCGGCGAGGCGTGGGGGAGTCGGCACCTGGAAAGCCTGGCGGGTCGGCTGGGTATGGCGCCTCGGATCGACTTGGCCGAGTCTCAAGATCACATCATCGCCAGGGCTGAGCTGCCCGGCGTGGATCCGAAGGACTTGGAGGTGACGGTGTCTGGCGACATTCTAACGGTGCGCGGGGAGAAGAGGCGCGAAGAGGAAGTAGAGCAAGGCGGCTACCGGCACGCAGAACGACAGTTCGGCACGTTCCGGCGAAGCCTTCAACTGCCAAGCACGGCCGATCCCAGCCAGATCGATGCGACGTTCAAGGACGGCGTCCTGACCGTGACGCTGGCCAAGAAGCCCGAGGCCAAAGCCAGGCGTATCGTCGTCAAGCGCGGCTAGGTCTTGAGACGGCCGAGCCAAGATGGCTGGCACGGAGCTGCTGCGCCCGTGATACTGGCGGTGCTCGATTCTAGAAGCGCGAGGCCCTTAGCAGTCCGCTCAACGATGTATTATGCCCAAGAGACGCGCCAAGAAGTCCGACCGGCTACTTCGAACGCTTGCGGATCATAACGAGGTTGTGATCGTTACGCACGACAACCCCGATCCGGATGGCATCGCGTCCGGCTGGGCTGTGGCTGTGCTGGTAAAGACTAGGCTGGCCAGGGCGGCACGTCTGGTGGCGCGAGGGGCAATCGTTCGCGCGGAAAACGTGCGGATGCTTGAGCTGCTTGCCCCGCCGCTGGAGCTTGTGACCGAGCTGGCAACGGACCCACACTGCGGCTTGCTTCTGGTTGACTGCCGTCTGAGCGCGGCGAACCACTTATTGAGCCAGGCACGTATCAGGCCCTGCGCTGTCATCGACCACCATTCGGGCGGAGGCTATCCCCCGCAGGTGGCCTACGCAGATATACGTCCGAGGGCAGCAGCCTCAGCCAGTATTGTGACCGGCTATCTGAGGGAACAGCAAATCGAGCCGACGGCGGGGCTCGCTACGGCCCTGCTGTACGCGATCAGGACCGAAACGCAGGGCCGGGGCGTGGTCTTCACGCGCGCGGATTTGAGCGCTGTGTCTTGGCTGACCGACCGGGCCGACCATGCCAAGCTCGCCGACATCGAGAATGCGCCTTTGCCGCGGCGCTACTTCGGGGATCTGTTGGCGGCGATCGAGAGTACATTCGTTTACGAGGGGTCGGCGTTCTGCTTCCTGTCGCGGGCGAGCGGGCCTGAGACGGCGGGTGAGATTGCCGATCTGCTCGTCCGGTGCAATCAGATCAGCCGCGTGCTCTGTGCTGTTGTCGTGGAACCTGATCTGTTTGTGTCGGTCCGGACGACGGAACGCGGCGGCAGCGCTCGGGCTCTTGTGCACCAGACAGTAGAGGGCCTCGGCGATGGCGGAGGACATCCGCATCGAGCCGGGGGAAGAATCTCTGGCGTCCGAGAGCGGATGGGTAACATCGAACAGCTTGAATCCCTTGTGCGCACGCGATGGCTGGCGGCTTGCGGCGTCCACAAGATACGGGGTACGCGTCTTGTGGCCAGAAAGGAGATCCTTGAGCACCTCTGATGGTTCCGTCCAGCGCGTCATGGTAGGCGAGCGGGCTGGCTCCAAAGCTATTTGCCTACCGGCCGCCGCGGGATCTCCCCTTGTTATGAGGCATTCCGGCCGGTTGTTGACGGCATGACGGACGAGTACGCCAAGTTCCCGCAGTCATCGCTCGAGGTCCCGTGGCGCAGGCCGATCTTGTCGCTGAACTACCTGCTGACCTCTCAAAGCTGGCGGCAGGACAACAAGGGCTAGTCGCGTCAAGGTCCGGGGTTCGTCAGCAACCTGCTGACCAGGAAGGGCCACACTTTACCTCGAAGTCGGCGCAAGGGCCGAAGAGCTGGTCAAGAAGTATGAGGCCGAGCTCCGGGCGCACCGCGATTTCATACGTCAGCAGGGAACCGACCCGCGGGAGATCGCCAATTGGCGGTGGCGAGGCAGCTAGCGTTCGTGACATTGCAACGGTGAGGCAATGGACTGGCGGATGAAGAGCGCTACGGGCATCCAGGACGGGGAGTAGCAGCTGGCCCGTTGGGAGATGTGCGATGAACGAACAGAACGGGTTGATCTGCGCGTACATGCTTGATGGAAAGGGCGGGGGCCGTGAGGTGGGCTGGAGCCAGGTCCGTGACTGGAGCCCGGACGCCGGTCACATCTGGGTCCACTTGGACCGCAAGCATCCCGGGAGCAATCGCTGGCTGAAGGAGGAGGCAGGCCTTGACCCTCTGGCCTGTGAGGCATTGCTTGCTGAGGAGACGCGGCCTCGCGATTTGGTGATCGGCGATGGCTTGCTGGTCATTCTGCGGGGTGTGAACCTCAATTCGGGTGCCGACCCGGAGGACATGATCTCGATACGCGTGTGGGTTGATTCAGGTCGTGTGATTACGCTACGATCGCCACGGCTTCGGGCCGTTCAGGACATTCGCGACAGCATTTTTGCAGGCACGGGACCCACCAGCCCCGGCGACTTCCTCGTCCAACTCACGACCAAGCTGACGGATCGGACCGGTCCCGTCGTGGAGGACCTGGACGACCAAGTCGATCGTCTGGAAGAGGAGGTGGTCGAAGCTCAGAGCCATGAGCTACGGTTCAAGCTCAGCACTTTGCGCCGACAAGGCATCGTGCTGCGTCGCTACCTTGCGCCGCAACGTGATGTCATGTCCCGCCTGCAAACGGAACGTGTCCCTTGGCTGAGCGATCTACACCGGGCGCGGCTGCGCGAGGTAAGCGATCGGCTCCTGCGATATGTGGAGGATCTTGATGCGGCGCGCGAGCGGGCGGCCGTCACCCAGGAGGAGTTGGCGAATCGTTTGTCCGAGCAGATGAACAAGACCATGTACGTCCTTTCAGTGGTGGCGGGCATCTTCCTACCCCTCGGGCTGCTGACGGGACTGCTCGGGATTAACGTCGGCGGCATTCCAGGCACTGAGAACCACTGGGCCTTTGCGGTCGTCTGCGCAATACTCGTGATCCTGGCGGTGTTCGTCGCTTGGCTGTTTCGCCGCTTCAGATTCTTCTAACGGGCGGTGCCTGGCTGATCGCCGCCTGCGTGGGTGGGCACTACGGCTTGGGCGACGCGATAGTGTCATCACAACCCTATGCGCCTAAAGCACGCGGCACGAGAGTGTTAGCGCTCGGCGGGCGGCATCGTCTCATCCGCTGGTCTGTTGCTGTGCATGCGTTGGCCTACACGCTGGGGACTTCAGGACCCGATCGGTGCGGATGCGGCTCCTGCTGCGGCGGAAAGGGCGTCCGGCCGTGACGAGGTGGCGCCGGCGTTGTGCGGGATCGGCGCTCGTGCCCTTCGTGCGCGAGCGGCCTCGCGGGTGACCGGGCACTTCCGCATCTCGGCCAAAGGGCGCGCCAGCCGTGCACGCCCATTCCGTAGATTCCCGCTTCAGTGGGCCATGCCTCTCCACGCTAGCCACAGCACATACAGGCCATAGAGTGCCAACAGCGCAACTCCCTCGGCTCGGACGATCCGGCCTCGGTCGCTGATGGCCAATGGCAGCAGGACTATCGATAGGCCAGTCATTACGACCAGGTCGATCAGCCCTCCCGTCGGGACCGAGATAGGGCTGGTGGCAGCACTCAGCCCTAGGATGAACAGCAGGTTGAAGATGTTCGAGCCGACGATGTTGCCTACGGCGATGTCGCTTTCGCCTCGCCGCGCTGCCAAGACCGACGTAGCCAGCTCCGGTAGACTCGTGCCGGCAGCCACGATTGTCAGTCCGATCACCGTCTGGCTCACTGCGAAATGCTCGGCGAGATTCGCGCCCCCGGTGACCGTAAGCTGGCCTCCGAGGATCACCCCGACCAGCCCCGCCAGCGTCAGCATCGCTGCCGATGCGCGCGATCGTTGGGCCTGCATCGTCGGCAGCTGGCCCAAGCCGGCTGAATCAGCGTTCTGCTGCCTCTGCTTGCACACGGCGCTGACCGTGTAGTACACAAACACAGCGAACAGCAGGAGCAGCAGGAGGCCGTTGCTGCGGCTGAACGAGCTGACGGTTCCGTCCAGCGGCCTGTCCAGAGCCATCAAAAGGACCGCCAGACTCGTCAGAAGCATCATGGGTATCTCACGCGTCACCACGACCAGTTGGACCGTCAGCGGTCGTAGCAAGGCCGAGCAGCCGATGATGACACTGATGTTAAAGATGTTCGAGCCGATCACGTTGCCGAAGCTGATCCCGCCAGCGTCTCGAAAGGCGGCGAGCATGTTGACGGCCAATTCGGGTGCACTGGTGCCAAAGGCGACGACCGTCAAGCCGACGACCAAGCTGGAGACGCCGAACTGACGCGCAAGCGCTGCCGCACCACGCACGAGGGTGTCCCCGCCGCCGAGCAACAGAGCTAGGCCCACGATCAGCAAAGCGGTGTCGAAGAGCACCTGCTCAACTCCCAGCGGCCCCCGGTAGAATCCCCCGAACCGCCTTGAGGCACGTTGACCTCAAGTCTGCCTGCACACCGTGTCCAGCGTGCATTCTCTATGCATCCTTGCTTTGCCTGCAAGCGCCTAGCAATCGGGTCGGCTGTGGCGGCGCGGCGCTCGTGGGTCTGGCTCTGGGTTCGCTGCGCCGCAACCTCAGGATAGTGCGCGACACGCCTCGGCCCGGCTCATGACGACTGGCGGCGGAGAAGGGGGATCGCGAGCCCAACTGGATTAGGCGCGTTGTTGCGGATTTCCGGCGAAGGGGCTAGCTCATCGCATCTGTCTGATGTCGGCGGGCGGGCAGGTCCGGGGTGTTTATGGCGGCGCTGCTAACCGGCGCGGCAGCTCCATGTCTTGCTACAGGAGACCCTGACCAGGAATCTTCTGGGGTACGGCAAAGTGCTCTGATACGACGCCGGATGGTCCGCATGGGCCGCGAGGCTTGAAGTAGCCGTCGAGGCGACGAGGCAGGGCGTATAACGGAGGTATGAGAGTTGAGGGTTTCATCCGGAGCCATGCCCCTCGGCAGGTGCAGCGCATTGACCTTTCCGCGATGACGCTCCGGCAGCAGCAGCATTCCCCAGATCACCGCCGTGGTGCCGCGCCACCTTCTTGCGCGTGCCGATGGCCTTTGCCCGCCGCCGCGATCGCTGAAGCTGCACGTGGCAGTAGCCGTCTTCTGGGGGCATCGCGCACATCTTCTAGGCCGAGCGAGGCTTGACTGCTCACAAACATCCGAAAGGCGCTTGTCAGGCCCGCCTCTCGCGCTCGGCACTGGGCCATGCCAGGGAAAGCAGGCCCTACGAGGAGCTTGAGGGGCCGCGTTGGCGAATCCCCTCCAATTGGCCTACGCGGAAGATAAGGCGATCGCGCCGGCGCGGTTCATCTGTCCGGGCTGATGACTACAAGGAGCTGCGGCAGAGCTTTGCGGAGCGCCTGTAGTTGGTCGGCGCTGATCTGCGTGCCGCCGAGGAGCTGAAGCGATCTCAGGTTGACAAGCCTTTGAAGCGGCATCAGGTAGGTGATCTGTGTGGCGCTGAGATTCGCATATGTGACGCGCCTTCGGTCTTCTTCGCAGTGTGCTGCGGGGCTTCCCGATGGCTCGGCAGATAGCCTCCTCCACCATTGCTGGTGTATCAGCTTCACGGGTCTCGGCACGCTGGACCTGGAGGAACTGCTCGATGCGATCTAGAAGGTCCGGGTGTCTCAGCCATCTGCGCCCCGCTTCAGTCCCCAACACGTCGCACACCAGGGGGCGAGCCAGCAAGTCATTGATGGCCTCATCAAGAGGTCGAGACGACTAGCCAATACATTCGAGTGGTTCTGCCTGCCCCGCATCCAGTTCCCGAGATGTCCTACGCAGAGCATGCAAGCGGCCTGTGATTCCCTTGTGACCGTGGACGAGGCCGCTGCAAAGTCCCCGACTCGTGGTCAGGGTATGCTTTTTCGCTTTGGGACTGGATACAGCGCGCAAGAGCAGATGCGCCGGCGTCGAACGACACCGTCGCGTTGACTTGGCGCCATATGCGCCGATCGATGAGCATCCTGTGGAAAAAGCGGACGACCTCGCGTGGGTTGAAATTGCAGGCGGTGCTGATCTTGCGTTTCAGCGGCTCGGAATGCTGGGCGAGTTCGGACAGCTCATCGCGGCTTAGCATCCGAGCGACGAAATCCTTAAGACGGTTAACACGGGAGAGTATTGGGAAGGATAGTTGGATGATCTTATCGAGATGCGATTAGCCTTCGCGATACTCTTCCAAGCCGTACTTGTCTCGGTATCTGCGATGCAGGTATGCCTCAAGGAGGCGTCTATCTATCGCCAGGACGAGGATGAAGCCCGGCTGCGCGAGCAGGCTGGTATTCTGGTGGGCGTCGGCTAGACTGAGATCAGTCTCTGCCGGTGGCTTGGCTGGTGGAGGTCAGTCCTGAAGATCGGCAGTCCCGGTTGTGAAGTGGCAGAGTCGCGATTAGCTGCCCTCGGAGCCTGAGCGAGGAGTGTGGGAACACGCACGGCTCGGAGAGCTAGCCAGTTGCGAGGAGACGTTCTGAAACGAAAAGCGCCGCTCTGGCATTGTCGATCGGGCTGCCCAGGTCCGGCCGCAGCCATCCACGGCGGTCTCGAGCCAATGCTTCTGGGGGATGAGCGCCCGTGTTGCCGAGCATAATCTACGCGCGCGGCCGGCGTCAGAGCGTAATCAGGTCGGTGAGGTGGCCCGACCTGGCGACCGGGCGCGCCGGCTCTCGTTTCCGGGAAACTCTTTATCGACGCAGAGCCATGGTCCGAGCTAGCGGGGCTCGCCTGGCGTCTGCCCTGATTACGGGCACGTTCATTACAGGCTGTATCGTGCCTCAGCCGCCGGGCAGAGGAGAGTGCAACCTTCTGCATGAGACGCGGACGAAGCGGGCATATTGGCTGTACCTGCCGGAGGACTACGTCAAGACGGACGGCAGGCGGGCGGACGGGCGAAAGTGGCCCCTCGTGTTAACAATTCACGGCATGTGGTTCTGGGATAGCGCCGCTGCCCAGATCCGCGAGTGGCAGCAGGAATGCGACCGATACGGCTTCATTTGTTGTGCCCCGGAGATGCACACCTGCAGCATCTTGATGGAATACCCGCTGAAGCAAGTCCACGGCTATGTCAAACGAGACGAGAACTGTGTCTTGGCAATCCTGGACGACATCTTCCGTCGGACGGAGGCCGACCCGGACCACGTGCTGGTGACGAGCTGGTCCTGCGGCGGGTACATGGCGCACTACATGGTCAACCGGCATCCCGACAGGTTTAGTTGTCTCGTGGTCAAGCAGTCCAACTTCTCGGCGGAGATACTCGACTCCCAGAACGTGCCCGGATATAAGGATATGGGAATCGGCATTTTCTATACGCAAAAGGATTTCAACGTTTGTCGGAAGGAGTCGGAGGAAGCCATCAAGTGGTATCAGAGGCATGGATGCGACGTGACCGCCGGGGTCATCGACGCGATGGGACATGAGCGCACGCCAGAAGTAGCAGCGGCGCTATTCGCGGAGACGTGCAACGCTCAGCCGAAGACGGCACCAGACATGAGCCGAATCCAGATGGCAAAGGTCCAGGCGGCCTCAGGGCGCGAGTCGAGTGAGCCGGTTCCTGGTGTGCCCGAGACTATTCGCCCGGCGTCTGCTGACGTGCGGGTCAGCTCGGCGATTGGTGTCAGTCCGCTCTGGATCTCGTTCAGCGTTGACCTGCCGCCCGCCATACTGGATGGGGCTGACTTTCTGTGGATGGATAACGGGCGGCCCTTCTGTTACAGCCGGAACGGCAGCACCGTTCTGACTAAGCCGGGCGAGCATCGGATCGAGGTGCTCATCGTTACCGAAGCCAATCAAGAGTTGACCGGCGGCGCGAGCGTGACGGTTCTGCCGCCTAGGCCACCTGAGCGACCAAGACCCGAGTAGTCTGGGCTTGTCCTGGCACGCTGCACCCGTGGCTGTGGGAATGGCTTCCGGAAGTACGGATTGAGCTTACAGGGACGCACATCGATGGGTGACGGCGCGCAGCCAGCGAGACATTGCCTGCTTGACTCCCAGAAGCACGGCTATACACGCGGGCTGGGCCACTCCGATCAATACCATCAGTCCGTCCGCGACATTCACGTGAGCCGAATCCCGACGGAGCGGATCGACTGCCCAGCCTGCGGGACGATGTGGACGCAGCGTGCTCCACAAGAGCGATGTTTAGAAAAGGGACCGTAACAATGATGCGACGTTGGACCATTGGACTCGTATTGCTTGGTGTTGTCACATGCTTCTCTGATGCCGGGTTAGGCGCAGGGAAGGAACGGCCGTTGGTTTTCGGTGTGAATCGCGTGGGGGACCCAGGCGTGCTGCACAACCCGCCGAACTACGACGAGCACATGTACCGGCGGATCCGGGAGGCGGGTGGAACATGTGTTCGTCTCGTCGCGGGCCCGCGGGACATCGAGCCGGTTCGCGGGAAGCGCAATTGGGAGGAGTTTGACCGCGACCTGAGCTTGGCGATCAAGTACGAACAGGAACCGATTGTCTGCATAGTCAACATACCCGCCTGGGCCAGCCCTACAGGTGAGGCCACGCATGCGTATCCCTACAAAACCGAGCTGCTACCGGACTTCGCCGACTTCTGTACCGAACTGGCCCGGCGAACCAGAGGGAAGG
>CAYGAN010000005.1:41778-44904 GCA_964347585.1 uncultured Planctomycetales bacterium
CAACCTGATCAAGTTCTGCCTGTGGATCCCTCCGGTGCGCTACTACGAGCTGTGGAACGAGCAGAACGGGTGCGGCTGGCACTTCCACGACGGATTCAACCACGCGGACGAGTACTTCCCCATGCTCACCACCTGTTATGCGGCGCTCAAGAAGGGCAACCCCGACTGCGTGCTCTCGCTCGGCTCGCTGGATGACGCAGAGGGCCACGCTCCGATTTTCATGCGCAAGACGTACGAGGAGAAGAAGAGGCACGCGCTTGAGGGGCGCATCTTCGACGCCGTCAGCGACCATCCGTACAGCGAAAACTCGAGGGTGATGCGCGACAAGCTCGACGCCCTCCGGAAGATCATGGCCGCCAACGGGGACGGCGATAAGCCGTTCTGGATCACGGAATATGGTTGGCACACGGGAAACACGACGCTCGAGGATCAAGCCGCCAAGGTCGCCGAGGTACTTGAGGCCTTCATCCAGCCTTCGTGGCGCGACCTAGAGGCGGTGGTCTATCTCTGCATCGCAGACTTCGAGGGTGGAAACGAAGGGTTCGGCCTAACCGACGCGAACCTCCGGCCGAGACCGGCATTCTATGCCTTCCAGGCAGCGTCGCGGTTCGGGGCGTACCCGCCCTACGAAATAGAGCCGACGTTCGTTGCCGCTGATCGCCTGGCGATCCTGTGGAAAACACTCAAGCCCACGAAGGGGCGAGTAACGCTCTTGCCGAGGGCGAAGGACTCTTGCAGGTCGGAGCAAAAGTCTTCTTCCGCTACCGAGCACAGGGTGGTGTTCAGCGGTCTCCAGCCCGATACCGTCTATTGCTACGTCATAGAGACCACAAGCAACCACGCCGGCAAGACCAAGACGATCCGTTCCGCCCAGTACAGCGTGCGCTCCCCGGGCCCGAGCGTGCACAACGGCGATTTCGAAGATGGTTTCTTCGCCGGGATCGCCAACGGCTGGCAGATCAAGGGGCACGGCTTCTGCACGGACGCCGCCCTGATTCCGCACGCTCGGATCAGCCACGGCAAGCACGCCCAGGCGGTCTTCGCCTTCGGCGAGGAGCACAAGCTCGACAGCACTTTAAGTACGGTCGTGGCTGCGACGCTGGGCAAACCTATCCAGCTCGCGCTCTTCTGGGCCGGCAAAACCACGGTGAGGTCGGGAAAGCTCACCGCCCGCGCAGGGATCGACCCTGTCGGCGGAACTGACCCGAAGCGCCGTGGCATCAAGTGGACAGATTGGCAGGAAATGAAACCTTTCGGAGAAGAGTCCAGGGTGTCAGCCATCGCTGCCAATAGTGCGGTCCGGCTGTTCGTGCAATGCCGGTCCGAGCGCCCGCCGGGCAGCGGCTCAGCGACATTCGTTCTCGACAATGTGCGGGTCGCCTCGCCCTGAGCCGTCGGCTTCGGATAGAGTGAAGCTGGATCTGGACGCCAGTCACAGATAACCCGGGTCGGATAGCGCCGATCCCTGTGCCAGGATGAGCCGGTGATCGGCGGTCAACGTTCTCTGTCCTGTTCGTGCGACTCCTCGGAGATGATCAGGAGCCAGCCGCGGCCGGGCTCGATCGGTATGAGGTCAGACGGCGCGAAGCTCGCCGCCGGCTGGAAACCCGCGACACCCGGCGCTAAGAGATTCGCCTTCTGTGGATTCAAACCGACCGCCCTCCAGTCGATCCGGAGCCCACACTGTACCGGTTCTTTCGCCCAACTGGCTAGCGAGACGAGTACCTTGTCTCTCTTGCAGTAAGCCGTCGCCAGAACGTCACTGTGGTCTGGTCTGACTGGACATGACTCGACCCAGTATCCGACCATCTTGGCGTCCTGGATGCCGAAGTCATCCCACAACTTCCAGATGTGCTTGGGGTCCGCGCCGCTGTAGTAGCGGGCGGTCATCCCGTAAATCATGCCTCGCCAGGGGTTCCCGTTGCCCTGCAGCATTTCCCCAAAGAGCCCGAACGGTATCCCCGAAATCTCCACGAGCCAGTAGTCGGGGGATTCTTCGTAGTCGAATCCTTCCCCGAACCAGAGGCTGTTGACGTAGGGGAAGTGCTCCATGTACTGAGTCGCGCAGTTGGACAGACCATACTCTGGGTGGAAGTTGTTGCCTGAGTGAAAGTCGATCAGACAGCCGGGCCGGGTTCTGTCCATTACTTTGCGCACGCGCTTCATAATCTCGCGATCGTAGCCGATACCATCCAGGTAAAGCCCGTCGATCTCGACGTTTTCCAGCAACCAGCGCAGCCCTTCCAGGTAGCAGTTGTGCCACCGGGAAAGCCCCGTGGTGGCGATGGCGGCATCCACCATGCCGTTCCCGAACGTGTGATGCCAGGCCGCCGCGTAGTGGGAAACGAGGTGCTCGTGCAGCCACGAATGTCCGCCGCCCGGACCGTTCCTGAAGACCTCGTAGCCCAGGCTGCGCAGCGGCCACATTTCCGCGACATAGTTGCTGAGTTCGCGGACGGTGTAGTAGATCTTGACCTTAAGGCCCTTGTCGTGTGCTTCTCTCGCGTACGCAGCGAGTCTGTCTGCAGCGAGAAAAGGGTAGTTGATGTGCGGATTGAGTTCGTTGCCGTGGTGGATGTTGATGATGGTTGCGCCGGCCCGCACTGCGGTGTCCACCGGCACGTAGGCGTGATAGTAACGCTGCTTCCAATGGGCCGCATCGAGCGGTTTGACCGGCGTGATAAGCAGTCCGAAGCAGAACCGGAGCTCCTCGTCGGCCTCGAGGACGCGCGGGCCGCTGTACGCGCGGATCAGAACCGTGTCTTGGGCTTCCTCCGAGACGGTGCAGCCGCCCTTGCCGCCATTACCCCAGGCGGCTGGGATGCCGGAAGCCCTCAGGTTGTAGAGATCCCAAGTATCGTCAGGCCCCTTCAGCTTGCAGTGCAGGCCAGCGTCCACGTCGCCGATCCAGAGGCTATTGTTGGCCCGGTTAATGTCCCATGTCCATCGCCAATGCGTCGGGCGGTGACCGCCTTTGCGTCCCATGCCCATCATGTAGGCGGCCACCTGCCGCCGAATCGGGATCTCCAGGCAAATGTCATCGACCTCAATAGCGCTTTGCGCCCTGAGCGTGACCCGGAAGTTGACGTAGCCGAGGAACGTCCGCAGGTGCTCGACGCGGTGGAA
>CAYGAN010000005.1:44914-53671 GCA_964347585.1 uncultured Planctomycetales bacterium
GACACTGCATGGTCAGCGGACCGCCGGTGCGCTCTGACTGCAGGACCACGGCGCCCGGCGTTGTCTTGAGGATTGTCAGCCTGCCTTGCGTCCAGGGCACCTCGCGGGCGCCGATCTTGACAACCATAACGATGGGTTTGGCCAGGATGTCCCGGCCGCCGCTTCGGATGCTGTCCGGCAGGCCCGTGTTCGCGAATTGGACCTGCCTGCCGAGGCATTCGACGCTGTTGTTGTGCACCCTCAGCGGCGTGTAGGGGGCAACGGCCTCGTCGTCCAATCCGATGGTGGAGTCCAGCCATCGCAGTCGGGAAAGACGTGCCAGCTGGCTATCGCCTGCATCCTCGATCGCGTCCGCAGAGACCGACAACGATAGTCGGACGGCGCTCTCTGCGCCGGGACTCGGCTGGAACGTCAAAGATGCTCGGTACGTGCCCGGATCAGCGTCCTTCGGGATATCCACGCCGAACCAGAGCGCTCCCACCTTCCCTCGGGCGACCGCGAACTTCTTGGTCATCGGGCGCGCCAGCCAGTCGGTTCCACCCAGGTTGAAGCAGCGGCACGCTTTCGCGGCGATGACCTTGCCCCGTTCAGAACGCAGGTCGCCGAAGCGGATGGTCAGATCCTCGATCGATTCCCTGGCCGCGTAAACGCCTATCTGGAAGACGAAGAATTCACCTCGCTGCGCTCTGCCGCGGAATTCGGCACTTGGTCGGTTGCGGATCCAACGCTGCGGCAGGTCATCAGTCATCCGGATCGGATGCTCCCGGTCCTCGGGGAAGAGCAAGTACGTCTGCTTGGGATACTGTCTCAACAGCTCCTCTGTTTCCTCTGCCGTGGCGATTACTTCCATCGGGTCGAAGCGGTCGAATTCGCTTCGGGCCTGCATCTCCAACACACTCGCACGGGGAAGCGCCTTCCACCGGCCTTGGGCGATTCCCTCAGGTGTCAGGTCGTGGCGTTTCAGGAAGGCCGGATTCGCCGTAGCGCGTGGGGCAGCGTACTGTATCGCGTAGGCGTGAGGGATGGTCGAGGCGGTGTACGGCATGTAGTAAACGTGATACTCGGCTGGGGCCGTCTCCGGGCGAAACACGATGTCGCCGAACTCGCGGTTGACGTTGACTCTCACGAGGTCATTGACCGCCTTGCCGCTGGTTGCTTCGAGGACAACGACGGGCTTGTCCTGCGGGGAGGGGTCCCGCCGTCGCCAGGGAATGTGCACCCACACGGCATCCGCCGGCTCGGGTACGTGAATGCGTGCGCGGTGGTTACCCAGTTCCGGCGGCCACGAGCCAACGCCGTACCGGACTTCCTCCGCGGCCGCAATGCCGGTGTATAGCGACATACCAAGCACAACAGCTCTGCAGAGAAGGCACACCGGGCAATTACGATCCGGTCGCGCGGACGGCCAGAAGCGCCGGCTGGGTCTTCTTCTGCGACTCATGTGGCCCGATCCATTGCTTGGCCGCCCCTTGTGGCCGTCCCGCGAGCCGGTACGCATCATGCGAATCTCGGTCACCGGAAATATACGCCGCCCGACGCGGACCGCCAGGGCTTTGTGCGCGCGCCCCGGCCGGCGCAAGGCAGGGCCTATCTGATGAGATACGACTCTGCCTGCTCGGCGTGCTCGAACGCTATGCGCGCGCCGTCACGGGTAAAGCACACCTTGCCGACGGATGTTCCGGCCTCGTCGAACGCCTCCACCGTCGCCGGCTCGGCCGCCTCGATGGCGATCCGCGTTGGCTTCGCGATCACGATGACTCGGCAAGCGCCCGAGCTGGCTACGCGAACAGCGATGGCGCCATCAGTCGCGACGGTGCCGAAGTCCCGCATTCTGCCGCCGCCGTCGGCGAAGCAGTAGGCTGCCGATTTGACGAAACCGACCCTTGTCCCATCCAGTTCGGTGCAGTACTCCTCGAACTCCCCGCTCTGCACAGCCGCCCACCCGTAAGCTGATAGGTCGTACGTTGTGCCGGCCAGCTTGACCTCCCATCGCTGCTGTGGGTTACAGTTCACAGCCACATGCAGACCGTTCTGATAGCGCACGAGCACTTGGTTCGCCTTGTGCGCGTCCGTCTTTAATGCTTCGGAGATGGGTGCAAACTTGCCGTCGCGGTGATAGAGGATCTCAGCCGCCGGTACCATGACATAACGCGACTGCAGTTGCTGGATGAGATAGTAGTACCGCCCGGCCGTCGCCAATTCACCGGCGGGTTGAAAGCCGATGTGGCCGTACGCGATGGTTGTGGCCTGGCAGTGGTAGATCCCCTTGCCCCAGCTCCAGTGGGGCGTCATAGAGATGTCGGCTTCGAGAGGATGGAGTTTCAGCAGGTCGAAGTCGAGCAGCAGCGGGTAGTCCGCTGCCTCCGGGATCCCCATCTGCCCGTAATTGCCGTCCACGAGACCGGCGAAGAACCAGTGGTGAGTGCCCTCGCTGAAGATGGGCCCGCCATAAGCCCTGTGCCCGTCCAGCAGGAGCGCGCCCCAGGCCCTGAAGTTCGTGGCGAGCTTGCCGGACCCAGGGGTGCCGGCCTGGTAGTCCACCTGTCCCCACGGCGGGTAGGCTGTGTGACAGTCGCGGTAGGCTGTGTTGCAGCCGAACTTCTTCGCCACCCGACGCGGATAGTCAAGCGCCATTTCCACCGCCTTCAGGGGTCGGATGGCATAGGTCGGCGGCCAGACGCGCATGAGCTCACCGTAAGGGTTTCGAGCGGCGTTGGGCTCGTACCAGGATTTGCCCAGCGGGTTGTAGTCGGTGAAGTTCTCATAGAGGCCGATGTAGTAGCCCATCTTTCGCAAGGCTTGGCAGTAGGCGATCAACTTCTCGTCGCCCACCTCCGGCGCGGCCTCAATGCACATGGTGTACTCTTGCGGGCCCTGGCCGACGTCCGCGCCATCCGTCCACGCATCCTCATGGTGGGTGACGATGACCTTGTCAATCCCGTGTCGGTGGAATCGACGCCACATGCGTAGCCAAGTGTCAAAGCGCTCGACAGCCGTGCCGCCCAGATGAGAGTAAAGATGCGTGCGGGTTACCTCTGCCTGGGTGGAAGGCAGATTCGGAATGTTGGGCAGCACCTCTTCAAAACGAGAGGAGACGTTAATGAACTGACGCTCGCCGAGACAGTTACGCGTCCCGTCCGTGAGCGGATGGTAGGAAGCGCCCCCGTTCACGATCGCCGAGTCGTCCTCTTTCGAGGTTGTCGTGTAGAAGCTGGAGCACTCGGTGTTGTACCAATCCAGGAGCGTGATGAAGAACGTATCGTCGTTGAGCAGGACGGCGGGCCCCTGCCTATCAATGGTCAGGTACGGCACGCGGATGAGCTTCGGACTGCTCAGGCCTTCCGCCCGTCCCAGGCGAAGGGCCGTGGCCCTGGGGTCGTCCGACGCCCAGTCCACAATCAGCGATTTACTCCTGGCTCGCATGGAGAGGGTGAACTCCGCTGCGTCGCCGGCCAGGCGGAAGCGCCACTGCGTGCTCAGTCCGTCCTCATTAGCTGTGACGTTAAGGAGCTGGC
Source organism: uncultured Planctomycetales bacterium (assembly GCA_964347585.1). Taxonomy (GTDB): domain Bacteria; phylum Planctomycetota; class Phycisphaerae; order UBA1845; family CAYGAN01; genus CAYGAN01. Next base: position 48,430 of record CAYGAN010000005.1, read on the forward strand.
GAGAGAGGTCCTTTGACGGGGGCTCTCGCTCGGATCCGGCGAGCAGAAAGACGGGTCCGCCGCCGGCGCACGGTGTGAACGGCGCTCGGCCGGCGACCTGCACAGTCAAATCGGACAGCGTCCCGGTCTGGGGAAGGTACCGATAGACGACGCGCTCATCGCCCTCGATGGTGAAAACGTACGCGCTACCGTCCCGGGTGAGGTCCACGGTAGTAGGCTGGACCACCGTTGGCAGGATTGTCTCAGGCCTGGTCGGGAAGGGCAGGTTCTTGATTAGCTCCGGACGAAAGTGGGGAAGCTCCATCTGGTCCTGATAGAAGGCGACGGACTCAACGTAGATGATCCGCGGCTCCGCGTTGGTGCCGCCGTGGACCTCCAGGGCCTCGAACTTCGCCGGGAAATGGACCTTACCGTCGGCTGGGCCGCCCCAGTAGAGGTGGCCGGGGTCCCCGCGCGGATCGTCTCGCAGGCGCTTGTGCAGGAATCCGTAGAACTTGAAGTTGACGACGCCCAGGCCGATCCTGTGCCTTTGATCTGCAGCATCAACGATTCGCACCCAGATGTGCACCGGGGGCGTCGCGGGATCTGGGATCCACGCCCAGTTGTTCCCGTAAACCCACGCGCAGGCAGCGTTAAAGCGCCCTTTGACGGAGATGGGCTTCGGCGGCAATGCTTCGAAGCGTCCCGAGCCGCTTTGGGACGCATAAACCAGCTTGGCCTGGTACCGCAGGTCTTCGTAGCAGGGCTCCTGCTCCGACCGCATCATCGTCGCCTGCGTGCCGCCCCATTGGCCCACTCGCCACCCGCTCACATTCTCGAAGGTCACAGTTGGCGGATGCTCGCGCTTGCGAGCCTTGAAACCGCGCTGGATTGGCCTGACGTTGGCCGGCTTTCCTTCTGCTGTGACTGCCACGTATCGAACCTCCTGTCTGTGGACGTTGCTCGCCGCCACGTCGTCAACGTAGAAGGTGAACGGCACGTTCAGCTCAGGCGGGGCCTCCTGTTGCGCGACGAACAGAAGGCGCGCGATCCGCGCCGGGTCCAGCTTTCCGTCGGCGTCGGGGCGCCAGCCAGGGTCTGTCGCGGTGCTAATTGGAGGACAAGTGTATTCGTGCCATTCGCGATCAGTGTAGATCTCGGTGGTCGCGGTATCATTAAAAAACGAATCGCCGCCATCCTTACCGCCGCCGGCCTCAACCACGATCACGCCGCCGTGAGGTACTTGAGCAAGTTCGCTACCTTTGACCCAAAAGCGGATGCGGCTGTCGGCAGACCACAGCAGGTCCCCCACGTCTGCTGCCCACGTCTGACGGACGCTTCGGCCCTGATTAGCGTACGTCATTGTGACAGCCAGGCTTCTGCGGCCCGACTGCGCGTACTCGTCGGTCACAGCCACATGCCTACTGGGCCCTGACTCAGCAGTCCACGGCCGGGCTACGCCCTCAAAGTTGCTGATCGGGACCCAGCCGGTCTTGGTTTGTGCAGCAGCCGGCGTTTGCAAGGCGACCGGTAGAACTAACAGGGCCAGTCCAGTCTGCGCACGTCGGCTAAGAGGCCGGCCGAACCAGATCGTTGGCAACATCGCATCGGGCCTTTCCGCGTCACTGCAGGTCAGCGGTCGTATGGTCGCAACCGTGTCCAATTAGCCCATGGTGTGCGGTGTACAATCGGAGAGAATAGCACGCCTCATTGGGAGCCTTCTTTCTCCGTCGGCGCTTGACTGCTCTGCCCTTGCGTGATCCTGTGAAGGCGCGATTCCGTCCACCGGGCTTCAGCGTCGAAGCCGAGCTTTCTGTAAGAGTCCAAGAGCGCGCGATAACGTTCTGCGACGTCGAAACCGATCACGTGGTGCAGCTTGCGCAGGCAGACAGGGCAGAGACGCAATGGACGCGAATCGCTTTCGGCCAAGTGGTTCGACCCATTCAGGACGCACCGGAAGAATACGCAATGTTTTAGACCGAACATGTGGCCCATTTCGTGAGAGAGGACCCTACAGCTCCGGCGCAGTAAAAGCTCTTGATAACCCTTGCCACGTTCTTGTCCATAGAATGCCGGATCGTACCGGGCAAAGCTGTAAACCCCGACTCGCCCCCGAAGCGAGGCCTGGCCGAACACGAAGTTCCACGACGGATCGGGATAAAGGTCCTCCATTGTGATAGCCAGAATGCAGAAGCCGTCGGCAGGAAGCCGCCTCGTCAGCAGAGCCAATACGTCTCCGGTGAGGACTTGGCGGTTCCTCGTGAAGGGGTTGATGCGTGTCGTAAGGCTGTGACCGGTCAGCGCGAGCGGAGGTAGGAGCTGCACTTGGAGACCGAAATAGGCGCCTGCGTAGGCCTTCAACTTTTCGAGTGACGGGCTGCGGTTCTTTGGAAACTCCCCAAGTGGCTGCAGGTAGATCCGGGCGCGGCCGTCGACGGGGCGCTGTGGCTTCGAGCTGGCAAACTCGTCAAATGTTTGTCCGGGCTCTGAATGCACAGCCAGCCAGTCGCCTGCCTTCGGCACAGGTATGGGCTCAAAACCATCATGAGGATCAAAGGCCCGTCGGAGCAATTCCGTAAGCCCCTCGGTGGACCCGATTGCCCGAAGCCTCTCATCGGATGTTGGCGGCTCGAAGCTCACAGGTCTGCTCGCTGGGGAAGTCAAGACGAGAGCCGTCAGGAGGGAAACCGTCTTGGTGCTCAGCATGCTAACTTCCCGTGTTGAGCCCGAATTCGTATCGGCCGGAGCCGACCTCGAACACTGCGCTGTCCCGTTCGTGTCTGAGGAAGTTGACTCCGGGCATGCGCTGATCAGACTGGCCGTTCGTCAGGACCGGTGTGCCCTGCTCAGTGACGCTGATCTTTCGCTCTCCCCGCGTTGGCAGAAAGACCAGAGCCGATGTGTTGGCCGGTATCAGGACCTCAAGTGCAAGGCGCCCGTCGTCTCGTCGCCACTCGCTGCGAATCAGACCGTACATCGACGGATACTCCGCACGAGCCCAAATCAGATCGCCGGCGGGCCGCGGACGAATGATGGCCCTCTTGAACCCGGGCTGACTCGGATCAATGTTGATGCCCGCAACGGTTTCGAACAGCCAACGCCCGACGGAGCCGAGGGTGAAATGGTTCCTGGAGTTCATCTCCGGGCCCTTCTTGTCGCTGTCCCACAGCTCCCAGACGGTCGTGGCGTCATGCTCGATCATGTAGCCCCAGGAGGGATACGTGGTTTGCGTGGCGAGGCGATAAGCGAGCTCCTGGTAACCTCGGTCCGCTAGGAGGGGCATGAGGTAGGCGGTGCCGTGAATGCCTGTTGAGAGATGATCGGCGCGGCGCCGGATGTCGCGAACGATGTTCTCGGCGACCGCCTTCTGACGAACCTCGGGTGTGATGCCGAAATAGAGCGGCAAGATGTTCGCTGTCTGCGTTCCGCTCAGATAGTTATTCGCATCGGTGTCGAAGTACTTTGAGTTAAACGCCTCGGCGATGTGGTCGGCAAGTCCTGCGTATCTGGCCGCGTCATCGTTTCGCCCGATGACAGCGGCCATCCTCGATAGCAGTTTCGTGGAATAGAAGTAATAGGCGGCGGCCATCGGCTTTTTTGGCGACGCCACAACCGCGATCCAGTCCCCGTATCCTTCCCTCTCGTACAGGTGATCAGAGCTGTGCCGACGCATGTACTCCACCCAGGCTCGCATGGCGTCGTAATTCTTTTCAATGATGCGCGTGTCCCCGTAGAACTGGTAAACCGTCCAGGGTATTACGACGACTGCGTCACCCCAGCCCGGCGAAGCAGGTTCCGTGGCCACGGCGACCGGCGCTACGTTCGTCACATGGCCGTCGGCCCCTTGCGAGTCAGCAATGTCGCGCATCCACTTCGAGTAGAAGCTTGCCATGTCCATGTTCCAGCAGGAAGTCGGCGCGAACAGCTGCGCGTCGCCCAGCCATCCCAGACGCTCGTCACGTTGGGGGCAATCCGTCGGCACGCTGTGCATGTTGGATCTCTGGCCCCACGTGATGTTTCGGTGCAGGCGGTTCAGCAGTTCGTTCGAGCAGCTGAACCTGCCCGCAGAGGGCACGGCCGAATGTACCACGCAGGCCCTCAGTGCGTCTTTCGGCGGCTCGCCGGGATAACCGCAGAGCTCGGTGTAGCGCAAGCCGCGGTAGGTAAACAGTGGCTCCCAGACCTCCTCGCCCTCGCCCTTGAGGATGTATTCGTCGGTGGCCTGTGCCGATCGATAGTTGTCGCGGTAGATGTGGCCGTCGTCCTTGAGGACCTCGGCGAACCGGAGTGTGACTTTCGTGCCGCGCAGTCCGCGGACCTTTAGGCGGGCCCAGCCTGCCATGTTCTGCCCAAAGTCGAAAACGTAGATCCCCGGGTCCGGGTTCGTGACGCTGAGCGCCTCCAGCTCCTGCGTGATGCGAATGGTCTCGCTTCGCTGCGCCACGAGCTGTCCCAGCGGCGCGTCGGTCAGGACGAAGGCGGGCGGCCACTCGTGGTCGTCGAAGCCCGGGCGGTCCCAACCGGGCATCTCCAGCCGGGCGTCGTACGTTTCCCCGTGGTAGAAGCTGTCTCGCGTGATCGGTGAGGGATGTGTCTTCCACGTGTCATCGGTGGCGACGCGCTCTCGCGTCCCGTCGGCGTACTCGACGTTGAGCTGCATGATGAGACGCAATGTACCCTGGTCGCGAGAGTCGGGCCGATCCCAACCCACCGGCCCCGACCAACTCCCACCAAGCTGTCCGGACCACCAACCGTTGCCGAGTACGGCGCCGATTGCGTTGGTTCCTTCACGCAGCAGCCGAGTCAAGTCGTAGGTCTGGTACTGGACGCGCTTGTCATAGTGTGTCCAACCCGGCGTGAACACGTCCTGGCTCACACGCTGCCCATTGATCGATAGCCGGTAGCATCCCAGACCGCTGACGTACGCGCGGGCGCGTGCCACCTCGCCTTTCAGTACGACCTCCTTGCGCATGCAGAGCGAACGGAACGGTTTCTTCTCTGGCTTCGGCTTGCCCCATGGCTTGTCGCCGTACTTGCCGAGGACAGCGGCCATTTCCCAGGCCGTGTCGTTATGCTCCGGCTCCATCCAGCTTCCCTTGGCCTTTGCCGAGACCCGCCAATCGGGGCCGGAATGTAGCTCCACGCGGCGGCCGTCGGTAGAGCGCACTCGCATGCTGACAAGCAAGCCGCACCGACCGGTCAGATTGGTGGCCTGGACCGCGAGCACGTTGATGCCCGGCCGAATCGCCGAAGCCGCGTCATG
>CAYGAN010000005.1:53681-59566 GCA_964347585.1 uncultured Planctomycetales bacterium
CGTTGACAATCTGCCAAGTCGAACCCTCGCCGAGTTTGCGGCCATTGACGTAGAGAACGTAGGTATCGTCGGCGGTGATTCGGATCAGCGCGCTGGCGACCTTGGCCCCGGGGTGAACGTTGAACGACGCTCGAAAAAAGACCGTAGCACCGTCTGCCTGCTCCGTCGGGTGCCAAATCCACCGGCCCAGCATCTCTGGCACAGCGTCAGCCGGCCTGCCCGGCGCCGTGATCCAGCGTGCCGCCCAGTCGCTTTCGTTGAGCATGCCCATCTCCCACCACGCTGGGCCTGAGTACGGCGAGGCTTTCCCGGTTGCATCCCATGTGCGTACCTTCCAGTAATAGCGCCGGCCCGACTGCAATGGCTTGCCCTGATAGACAACGTGCACGGACTGGCCGGAGCTGACCTTCCCACTGTCCCACGTGGCGCCGCGATCACGGTCGAGTCCCTCCGGGTCGGTCGCCACGAGGACCTGATAGCTCCCCTGCACAGCACCGCGTCGCGAGTCGTTGACCTCCCACGAGAGCCGCGGCGCCCGCGCGTCAAGCCCGAGTGGGTTTGTCCTATACTCACAGCGCAGATTGCGCGGCTGTCCGGGTGCATCCACTGCGAGGGCCGAACCTGCCGCACAAAGCGTTACCACGACAGCCAAAATGCCCCAAGAGGTGCCAAATGCAGAGCAGGCGAGGATCATGACGCACCCGGCATTCGGAGATCGTTTACAGCAGCCTGACAGCATGCCACGATGTCCGCACTTCGCCGCACAATATAAGCCCGAAGCGCTTTAGTTGGCAAACGCCGCCCTGTCTCCGTGCGTCTCGAAGCAAGTCCCGGGCCCATGCAAGTGAATCGACCGTCCAATCAGCTTCCTGCGTCCGCTGGCGTTATTGAAGTGTTCGGCGCTGGCCGTTGACCCCAATGCGGCAGAAGCCGACCAGAGTCGGTGCGAAGGTGATCCGGCAGGCCAAGTGTGTCCCGTTCCAGAACGCCTAAGTTGCCGTGCTGCGTGAGTTGCTCGCTGCGATCCTTGAGCAGATCGGGTGGTTCGGCCTGCTGCCGACGCCAGCAAGGGCTGAACGATGGTTACGGCTGGATCAGAAACTCCAAGGCTGGCGTGGGGAAAAGGTTGCCGCTGCGCGAGAACGGGCAGAACAACCTTTTTTTTTCAACACGCGGATGGAGCCAGATTGACATGATGCACGGGCCAAACGGGCGCGACTCACGATCACACGGCCGATCTTGGCTTGCTGTCAAGACGCTTCTCGATGTAGCACGAGAGCTTACGGTCAGGCAAATGGGAATGTCCGTTCAGCGACTCAGAGAGCCGACATGGACGGAATCTGCCGTTCAAGGGCAGGTGCCCTCCCGAGAACATCCGCTCAAGCTTTGAACGGGGCGCCGGGAAGGGCCTGCGCCTCGCAAAACAGCGGGGCTGGACGGTCATAAGGATGAAGGAAGATTTCAAGACGGTGTTCCCGCGCGGATCACGTTGACCCTCTCGCAACTTCGGTTGGACGAGACCTGCGCGATGGGGCGAGCAAAACGACGTGACGCATCTGCCGGCCGGCCCCAGGGAGCGTGGACATCCGGCCTGGGGAAGACCGCGGTCAGAAGCGCACTGTGTCGAGCCAACTGATAAGAACAAGATCAATAGGTCTACAGGCGGACGATCAGGCGCGCCGAAGACGGGCCATCCATGTCTCGCGCTCCGGCGCCACTGCGACCAACCCGGTTGATGTGTTTCGAGACCATGCGTGGATTTCCTGTCGGTAAGCGAACACCGGGTCCGAGTCAGTGTTTGAGAGGATAGATGCGCACGTGTCCGTATCTGCAAAGCTGCGTGTGCCTCATTTGCCTCAGGCCGATCCAGCCCGAATGGGTATGGACCGGGCCGTAGGTCTTGCCGTCGTCGTCATGCGACAGCGATAAGATGTCGTCCACCATGAGCCTGATCTTGCCGCCGTGCTTGTACAGCCGGACGGTCTGAAACGCGCCAGCTGGCGCCGTGTAAACCAAGTCCTTGCCAACGGCAGCCAAGTGGAAGCCCTTGTTCTTTCGCAGGTTGGCAGTGGCTCGGCCGCCCGACCAGTACGAGACGTGATAACTGTCGATGTCGCCGCTGTGATACTGGCGGAAGGTACCGTCCCGAGCCCTGATGGGCGGTTTGAAGATGTTCTCCCCGTTGAGCCCGCGAGCATTGAAGAACACGATGGCCGGCCCGCGCCTTCGCTCCTGCGGGCAGACGGTGAACTCGAGCAGAAAATCGGCGGGCACCTCCCGCCTCAGCCAGCAGACCAGATGCCTGCCGCGAGTTTGTGGTTGCTCTGCGTCCGGGCCGTTCTCCAGCAACAGGTTCCCGCCTGCCACGCTCATCCGCAGACCGCCTTCCAGGTGCCAATCTTTCAACACGGACGGACCGTCGAATGACGTGTCGTAGATCGGATGAGCCCAATCGACGTCCGTCGGCACGAGCTTCTCGCCTCTGAATCGCACCCCCTCGCTCGTGTAGGCTTCGTGCCCGGCGGCTCGGCAGATCGCCTGGAGCTGAGGCTGGTCCAAAGGTTCGTCAAAAAGTTGCAGCGCGCTGACAGTCAGGCCCTCAGCCCCGACCCTTACGTTGAGGTCCCCCTTGGCCGGAACGAGCTGACCCGGGTATGCGTAGGTACCGGCCCCGCCCTGACAGATGCCGTCCAGGAAGAAGCCGTTTCGGCTCGCGTCGCTGGCGTCCCAGCTCCAGGCGGCGTGGTACCACCGCCCGCGTTTCAGATGCGTCAGCAGCGACTGGTATCGGTAGGGCGACGGCTTGCCAGCCTCGTTGTCCCCGGTCATTGCCGGGCCCACGTGGCTCAGGATGTGAACAGCATTGCCACGGCACCAGATCCGGGTACTCAGAGCCTCGCCGGCAAGCAACGGCAGCTCCAAGCTTTCCTCACGCAAGGTTCTGGCCGGTCTTAGCCACAATGCCACGGTGCCTCGCCGGCCAAATGAAGTCCCGGCCACCTTGGCCGAGTAAGGCCTCTTGACTGCCACCGAGCCGTCGGGTGCCCGCTGCTCACCAGCCGTCGGAGGCGCAATGGCTCGACCTCGCGGGACCCGCGCTGAGCTTACCTCGGGCCGGGCGCACGACAAGCCGGCGACACTGATCACAGTAAGAGCAAGCAACAAGTCAAGGCCCCCGCGGCCGCGAACGAGATCCGTCCAGTGCCCCCCCACAAGCTCGTCGCATCATGAAATGGTCCTCCCGAGAATACACCAGATTGTCAGGACCCTGACGATAAACGCGCCCCGGCATCAGGCCGCCGCTCAACGTTTCGCCAACGCCGCCTTTCGGGGAGGCGAACACAGCGTCTTGCATTGGCCGTCCACCAGCGCTCGTGACAAGGCCACCACCTGCAGCTCTGCAGCAGATTCAGGTATGGCGAGGTTCTCGATCTCGATCCAGTGGCGCTTGGCGGATCGCTCATAGGCAACCGGCGTCTCAAAGGGGAAGCCGTCCGCTCGTACCTCGGCGGGTCGATCTCGTGTCCCAGTTGGCCGCCGCTCGACGGCATTTGAATCCAGGAAGCGATAGAGCACCTGGGAGGCACCGGTGGGTATCTTCGTTCCCCATGTCACCTGAGCGGTGTTGAGTCTCTCTTGCACGGTCACGATCAAGCCTTCAAGTCGATCGTCTGCCGCGAGCACGCCCCCGGTGGCAACCAGGCGCTTCCTCGGCCAGGGCACCTCGTGCAAAGCGACCGTGTCCCAGTTCATCTCGTATATGGGCTTTTCCTGCGGACGCTGTTCGGGTGCACAATAGAGAATCGCGGTTATCGCGTCGGACCTGGCCTCCGCTGTCACTTCGAATCTTCCCCACCGGTAATGCTCTTTGCAGTCCGACCACACAGTGGTTTCCGGGATGTCGGGCCCGTCCATCCCGGGCGTCTTCGGGTCGTCGCCGACGCCTTCGTCATACTTCGGGGCGGGGTGTCTGGTGACATCGACGGCGAACTGGTCGGCCAGACTCCCGCAGGGATCAATGCCGACTCGTGCGTTGGGCTTGGACGCGCCCTCAGGTTGAAAGAAACCATAGGCGGTCAACCGATACATGTGGCACGGGTGCACGCCTCTCACGTTCTGCAGGACGCCCCCACGCCATGCCCTGAATAGCATGTGTATGCGTACATATTCCTTGCCGGAATGTGGGAGTCGTTTGCCAACTGCGTGTTCGGGAGCGTGTCCACCGCGAGTAAACCATTGATACCATCCGCTGGGCGACCAACCCCGAAACCGCTCGTACCAGATGTGATTGTCGAAATCACCGTTGTAGAGCAGGTTGGGGCTCAGCGTCCGAGCGGCAGTCGCCGGTTTGACGTTCGCTGCAGCCGGCGATGTCGACGGCGTGTTAGCGGCACCGGCGCGGCGGGACGTAAGTCCTGCAGCCGCAGGGCGGCAGTACTGGGAGAAAGTACCTTTGCAGGTCCAGATGGTGCTCGGCCCCTCGATTGGCGTCATGGGCAGGCCCTTGGGGATCACGTACCGGTCCAGGCGCAGGTGATCCCTATAGACCCACAGCGTCATCGCGTCGCTGTCTTGCCAATGGCCGTTGGCCATGCCGGCTGCCGTGATGAACGTGACCCCATGGCGTTCTTCGTAGCAATATCGATGGTGATCGCCCGAGAGCACGAGCTTGACATTGTGCCGGCCCTCCAGGCCTTCCACGTACTTGGCCAGGTCATCCACCTCGTGTTTGTGATGCAGAATGACGGACACCGAGCTGTCATCGGGCTGCACGATCAGCCTTCGGATCCAGTCCCGCTGCTCCTGGGTGTAGTAGCAGTCGCACACGATAAAACGAATGCCGCCGCGTTTGAACACGTATCGGTAGGGGATCTCGGGATGCTGGTGATGCTTGGGTCTCTTGTTGGCAGCAGCCTGCCAGGCGGGGTGGCGCGCCACCTCCGGGTTCCAGACGGGCCACCGGGGGCCGGAAGCATCCTCTGTGACGCGGCCGTGGTAGTGACCCTTGCCTGGGGCCTTCCTACCGGTATCCAGACGATAGATGCCTTCGGTGGCGGCGCGACGCAAATGCGGCTTCAGCACTCCGTGGGTCAGGTCGTGGTTGCCCGGGGCCAGATGGAACTCAATCGGCGGCGTCTCGATGCGAAGGGCGGCCATCACGTCCTTCCAGGCGCCTCGATTGGCCCACTCGAATCGTGTGTCGCCGGTGTGGATGACCATCGCCGGATTGTTGGCCTGCACCTTGCGGGTCAGCGTCGTGATCCACTCACATTCGGGCGTCTGTGTGTCTGTAACCCACGCGAGGTTCCATAGCGGGACATCGTTGTCAGCCTTCGCGAGACCGGCCAAACTCAAGCAGAGCCCGGACGCGAGAATGCGGCCGGCGCGTGCCGCAGCGGTCGAGCCACGGGTCATTTCGAAGCCTCCTCACACTGAAAAGATTCTCTCCAGCCCATTCTTCCCACCATTCGTGGCTTCCAGGCCTGGATCAGCGATGCCCTGACAGAGGCATCGGTCCTAGGGCAGTTCATCAAGGGCTCGGCAGGCTGAGCCCGATCTTTTTCGCCGCTTGACGCCGGCCTGAGAAGGACACAAGATTCGTACCCAGCTGTCCGGTCACACAGGGAGAACCGCGTATGCAAATGCAGTTGACCTTCCTCGGCGCAGCTCAGAACGTTACCGGCTCACGATATCTTCTTGAAGCGAACGGGTGCAAGCTTTTGGTAGATTGCGGACTTTATCAGGAAAGGCAGCTGCGAGCAAGAAACTGGGACCCCTTTCCCATCCCTCCCAAAACAATCGATGCTGTCCTCTTAACCCATGCCCATCTCGACCATTGCGGGTTGTTGCCCAAGCTGGTCCGGGAGGGGTTTGGCGGGGCGATC
>CAYGAN010000005.1:59576-61827 GCA_964347585.1 uncultured Planctomycetales bacterium
ATCTATTGTACCGCCGCCACTTCAGAGATCGCCCGGATTGTGCTGCTCGATTCCGCTCATTTGCAACAGGAGGATGCCGAGTTCAAGCGCAAAAGGCACCGCCGAGAGGGCAGGACGGGAACCTATCCGGAGGTGCCGCTTTATACAACCGATGATGCCGAGGCCTGTCTTCCCCGCTTCTCGCCGATCAAATACGAAGAGCCCGTGGCGATCGCCGATGGGATCGAGGCGACCTTCCGCGACGCCGGCCACATACTCGGCGCGTCCATGATAAGGCTCAAGGTGAGGCGAAACGGCGAGGAAAGGACGCTCCTTTTCTCCGGCGACGTCGGCAGATGGGACAGGCCGATATTGCGCGATCCAACGCTTTTCGACAAAGCCGACTATGTCCTGGTTGAATCCACGTACGGAGACCGAGTACACGAGGAGTCGGAGGACATAAAGAGAACGCTTGCCGACATCATAAACTCCACCCGGGAGGCCGGCGGCAATGTCGTCGTCCCCAGCTTCGCCGTTGAGCGCTCCCAGGAGGTACTGTACTATCTCAACGAATTGCTGCTCGAGGACCGGACACCGAACCTGATGATCTTCGTCGATAGCCCGATGGCGGTAAGCGTTACCGAGGTGTTTGAACACCATCCGGAGCTCTTCGATGAAGAGATGACGGAGCTGATCAATCGCAAGGAGTCGCCCTTCGATCTTCCGGGCCTGACGATGGTCAGGACCGTGGACCAGTCGAAGGCCATCAACCACATCGCCGGGACGGTCCTCATCATAGCAGGATCCGGCATGTGCACCGGCGGCAGAATCAAGCACCACCTCGTGAACAATATTTCCAAACCCGGCAGCACCATCGTCTTTGTGGGGTATCAAGCGGTCGGGACGCTCGGCAGACAGATCGTCGATGGGTCTCAGGAAGTGCGGATTCTCGGGCAGAAGCGCCCGGTCAGGGCGAGAGTCGCTCGAATCAACGGCTTTTCCGCCCACGCCGACAGAGACGAGCTTTTCGGATGGCTATCCGCTCTGCAAAGGCCGCCCAAGCACGTCTTCGTCGTTCACGGCGAGCCCGAGGCCGCGCATCGTTTCAGCAATTACCTGACGGAGCGCAAGGGCTGGCCGCTCTCGGTGCCCGGCTATCAAGATCAGGTCGTCCTCGATTAGCCAGGCCGCGGGTTCGTAGGAGAGAACGAGGGCTTCTGCAATGAGCGGTTCTCCGCACATGACTTTCCGAAGGTTTGGCCGCTCGCATCACCTTGCCATCGAGACGCCTGAAGATCTCGAACAAGTTCTTGAGCTTGACGAAGCACACTGGCTCGCCAGTAGTGCTCCAATTGACACGCTCAATTGCGATCCCACGTTTCTTAGACTCGTTGATACCGACAACAACGGGCGCATTATGTGTTTCGAGCTGCGGGACGCAATCCGCTGGCTTCTCGATCGCCTCCGGGACCGGAGCGGCGTTACCAGAGCCAGCACCTCGCTGCGGCTCGACGCGATCAATACCGACCATGAGCAAGGTCAGCGCATTCGTTCATCAGCTGCAAAAATCCTCGACCGGCTGGGTCTTTCGGACGCGCCGCAGATTACGCTTGATCAGGTGCGTCGCATCAAGGCTGCTGTCGAAGGTACGCCCATCAGCGAGGCGGGAGTCGTGCTCCCGCAAGCTACCGAAGACACTGAGGTACAGCAGTTCATTGCTGACATCATTGGTACGGTCGGCGGAGTTCCTCATCCAGGGGGCGCCGAGGGAGCGGGCCAAGCCCAATTGGACGAGTTTCTAGAGCAAGCCAGGGCGTATCTGGACTGGCGTGCTCGCGGCCAGGTACCTGAACGTCAGACCAAGTCGGCCATCATGCCGCTCGGCTCTCGAACGCCCGAGGCCTTTGAGGTTTACACGTGCCTTCGTGCCAAGATCGATCAGTACTTCGCGCAGTGCGAAGCGGTAGCCTTTGATCCGCGCGCAGCCGAGCAAATCGGCCTGAGCGACGCCAAGCTTCGATCGTTGGATCTTGCCGACCCACAGGCCATCGAGACGTTCATTAAGGATTCGCCGCTCGCCAAACCCAGACCGGATCGCGTGCTTTGCCTGGGCGACGAGATCAACCCCTACTATGCCTTGCACGTGGCCCAGCTTCGCGCGCAGGTAATCGAGGCCGCGACGGGTCGCTCAATGTCGACTTTCTCGGAAAAGGAGTGGACCGCGATAAAGGAGCTATTCGCTCCCCATGAGGCCTGGACTCACGCAAAAGCG
>CAYGAN010000005.1:61837-63019 GCA_964347585.1 uncultured Planctomycetales bacterium
CGAGCGTCTGGGACCGGAAAAGCTCACGACGTACCTTGACGAAAGATTCGACAAAACCCTGCGCTCCCTTATAGCAGAAAGCGCCAGCACAGCCTTTGTGTTGGACAACATACGCCTGACCGAGAAGCTCATTCTCTACCAAGCGTATCTTTTGGAATTCGCGAACAACTTCGTCAGTTTCCCACATCTTTATGACGCAACGATGAGAGCTATGTTTGAGATGGGCACGCTCGTCATGGACGGACGACACTTCAGTCTGAGCGTCAAGGCGAAGGACCGCGCGCAGCACACGAATGTGGCCAAGACGAGCAACATGTACGTACTCTACGTCGAGGTCACGCCGGGCCAAGGCGCGCCGAAGTACGAGTTAGCCGTACCTGTGACGTCCGGGGGCAAAGGCAACCTGTGCGTGGGCAAGCGGGGACTGTTCCAGGACGTTACCGGCCGGGAATCGGACGCCTGCGTTGTACAGATCATTGGGAATCCGATCAGCATGCGGGAAGCGCTCGTTTCTCCTTTTCAGCGGCTCGGCAAATTGGTGACCGGAAAAATCGAGGCCATGGCTGGCGCGGCAGAAAAAGAACTCGATGTGACGGCCTCCAAGACGGTCGAGGAGATACAGACCGGCGCCGCGGCCGGACCGGTGCGCACGTCAGGAGGAGGGGCGCTAGCTGGCGGGCTCTTGATGGGTGCCGGCGTGGCAGTGGCAGCTCTGGGCTCAGCTTTGGCCTACATTACGAAGACACTCGCAAGCATTGAGACGCCCAAGATAATCATTGCCCTCATCGCAGCGATGCTCGCCGTGATGCTCCCCACCTCGATCGCGGGATTCCTCAAGCTGCGCCGCCGCGATCTGAGCGCTATCCTGGAGGCCTCCGGATGGGCCATCAACGCAAGAATGCGCTTGACTTTCTCGCAAGGGCGATTCTTCACCCGCCAGCCGAGGTTTCCCAAGGGCGCCAAGGGTGTCCGCCGCAAGCGACTCTGGCTACTCGTGGCAAGCGTTATACTGGCGGCAACTGTGCTCCTGGGGTGGTACTTGAGCCAATCCAAGGGCGGCCCTAAGCGGATCCCTTCGACGAGCCCGACGTCCTCTCCCAAGCAGTGAGGCAATAGTCGTAGCGAGAGCCGCCTACTGCCACACGTGCAATCGTGCTGCCGGAGAGTGGAAGATTGCACCAA
>CAYGAN010000006.1:0-11528 GCA_964347585.1 uncultured Planctomycetales bacterium
GTACTCCTTGTCGCGTATGCCGCCCATCTTGTCGAGGGCGTTGATGAGGGGCTTAAGCACCGCATGGGCTGCTACTGCTTCTGGCTGCTTACGTCGGGGTGCTTTGGTGGCTTACACCATAAGGCATCGGACTAGCTTCCGCGATGCAAATCCGGTCATCGGTGACGACGTGATCGGCGTTCTCGGCGTGCTGGCGCGCTCTTGCCGAACAGCACGTAGACCATTTCGGTGGCTTTTCTCGTGGCCGCTTGCCGCCCCCGACGAATCTAGTCCGAGTCGCGGTCCGCTCGGCTTCGCTCGAAAAGTTCTTCAAACCGCCACATCGCGAACAGGAAGAGGAACTGAATATTCTTGTATGTCACGAGCAAGGATCGGGCCGCTAGGAACACGTACAAGAATCGCCAGGAGAGGGCCAATGCTGGATGAGCAGCCCAGTCCGTGACATGCGACATCCGCACCACACAAAGAATCACACAGCAAGCATCCAGCGCTAAGGGGCACCCTCGCATCGCCTTAGCGCTGGCGCCAGGCACTAGCCGTTGTATGTATTCGCCAGTGGCTCCGAAGAGGCTAAGGGAAAGGACTGTTAGGGTAAAGCCGACCAACGCACCGTGTATGACGACCAAGTACTGCAGGAGGTTGTGCTGGCCCCAAGGTACGATGCAAGACAAGCACACGGCGAAGATTACACAGCCGAGAGCATACCACGAGAGGAAGATTACGCGCGCAGCCGCGCGAAGTAGATCGGGCCACTGGCTTGGGCCAACCCGTTCACCCATATTCTTGGGGTCCCCGGACCGCGCGCTGCCGACCAAGACCTTAGGGCCTCACAGGCGCATTCTACCGCCGAGTGTCGCCCGTGTAAGTTCCCAGCGGCACCGAGACCATCGAGCCCTCCCACGATGGTCGTGCGCAATTCACCCAACGGGCTGTGGGTAAATCTACGGAAGCCGCTGGACGATTCCTACCTTTACCGCCGCCGGATCAGGGCCAGGGCGCCGAGCGATAAAACCGAGAGCGTGGCGGGTTCGGGAACTTCGGCAACACGAAACCCGACAATGTCGTGCTCGCGCGACGGGGAGTCGTAGTAGCGGCCCGAGGCGTGCAGGCGGTCGGCGCTGTTGCGGAACGACCCGCCACGCAAGCCACGATAAGAGACGTCTAGGTAGTAGATGTGCGTTTCGTTCCACTCCCAGACGTTCCCGCCCTGGTCGAACGTGTTGTACGCGCTATCCGACGGCTTGTACGTGTAGGCACCGACGTCGGTCAGGTCGTAGAGTGCATAACGGTAGTTCGCCGAGCCCTTAATCAGATCGGTACCCGGCGGGCCCTCGGCCGTCGGGGCGTTGTCGCTCCGCGTTGGGTAGTCCCAGTAGCCCGCGCTAATCCCGCCGCCCTTGTAGTACGCCGCCTTGTACCACTCGTCCTCGCTGGGCAGGAACACCAGCGCGCCGGGCTTGCGGACCACGCTCGCGCCGAGCGACATGTCGTACGCGCCGTCCTCGGTATCAGCGCCCGCCGTCGCTCCGTTGTGCATCCAGTTGGCGAAACGCAGCGTGTCGTACCAGCTCACGTGGTTCACCGGCATGTTGCCGCGGCCCGCGATCGTGCTGTACGTATAGTTGGGGGACGAACCGCTTCGCGTGATCCCACCCAAGAAGGTGCCCATGTAGGTGTTGTACAGCCCGTGCGGGTCGGACGCCGCCACCGCGTTGAGGAACGCGCAGTACTGAGCGTTCGTGACCTCGTACCTGCCGATGTTGTAGACGTAGCCGACCCCCCCGTAGCCGTGCGTATCATTGACGTTGCCCGGATCACCGACGGTGACCCATTCCATGGTGACTGCCTGCGCGCCTGCAGCGCAAACCAACACCAACCCCGCTATGGACAGCACTTTTCTCGTCGCCATTCTCTCTCTCCCCAGCCGTAGGCATGTACGCTCAGGAAAGGACTTCTCTCTCCCAACTCGTTGGCACCATTATAGCAAGGGGGTGGAAGTGCCAGAAGTCCCTACCCGTTCGATGCCCCGTTGAACGCGAACAGATCGGGCGCGCCATGATTTGACGGGTAGCCGTGTCAGGGGGCAACCCCCAAAGTCTCCGGCAATGTCTCACACCCAAAGTCTCATAGGATAAAGCCTTGCCAGATGGCCAGTTATGGAGGCTATGAGACGTATGAGACGTTGCCGCGGGGTGTCCGGCCCTGTGCCACCGGAGATTTGAGGGGCTGCGGCGGGGCGCTGCGAACGCCGGCCGGTTAAGAGAATCGCGTCAGCGGCTTGCCCAGGAAGCTGACCGACTGGCGAAGGCGACTATCCACGATCTGCGGGTAAGTGCCGTGATGAACTGGCCTGCAAACGGGATTGCGGCCACCGACGTGATGCAGTGAACAGGACACGCTGAGCTGTCAACCGTGCTACATTCCGTCGCTGAGGTCGACGGAACGTCCGCGGATCGGCTGCGCCGGGCGAACGAACGGATCGCAGCGGAGCTGGCGATTCGGGCATTCCAGACGCGCCTCAGACGCGCGGGCCGATTCTGGGGTTGCTCGGCCGATGTTTTGGGCGTATAAGAGCTGTAGATGGAAGAAGATAGGGGGCGTAGCTCAGTTGGTAGAGCAACGGCCTTTTAAGCCGTGGGTCGCAGGTTCGAATCCTGCCGCCCTCAGTCCCCGTATGAATAGTCCGCCATGGCCGCGCCCAGCCTCAGCTCGTTTCCACGCCGGATTGCGCCTGAAACGCTGCACTTACGCCGTTGACGGGTCTGGCCAGACGCAAAGCATCACCGTCGGCCTGCTCACGTCATCGAGCCTGAAGCCGCCATGATCGCGCTGAGTTGGGGCGAACGCCGGTGGTAGCGGGGCGGGCCCGCGCCGCTTCTTTGAAGCGCTCGGGATCGGGCGTGCTCACCTGCTTTCGCGACGAGATGTTGATTTGGGGCGGCTGTGGTTTCGCGCGAGCTGAGCAGACCCGAACGAATCCTGCGCTCTCCGGGTTGGGACGCTTCAGCTACGTTTAGTCCTGCCGGTGATTGCCGTTGACCGCGAGTGGCCGAAGGCGTGTCCCCCTGCGATAATCGCCACGTCAGCTTGTAAGACGTGGGCAGGAATAGGCTTTCCGGTCCGGAGGTGCGCTATGACTCGCGATCTGATTCTGACTGCAGGTGCGGTGCTGGTCGGCTCGTGGCTTGCATTGGGTGCCGACTCGGACGATCCGGAGGTTCAGTTTGCCAGAGCGCGAGTCCTACGCGTCATTGACGGCGAGACCGTGCAGGTCAAACTGCTCGAACGTGCAGAAGAGACAATAAGGCTCCTCGGGATCTCGGCGCCACAACCGAGCGAACCGGGCGGGGCGGCCGCTACCGCGCAGCTCAGGAAGTTAGTAGGAGGTCGGGACGTGCTCCTGGAGTTCGAGCGGGGGCGACGGCGCGTCTTTGGTCAGTTGGCGGCTTACGTGTGGCTCGACGTGAACGCCGAGATGATCCGGTCCGGCCATGCACAGGTCGAGCTGAAGTACACCTGCGAGCGGCTTGATCAGTATGCCAAGATCAGGAGCGAGGCGCGGCAGACGCGCTCATCGCACAAGGAGTTCGTTTACGTCGGGCGAACCGGCAAGAGCTATCATCGGATTGACTGCGAGCACGTTCGCGACTCAAAGAAACCGATTGAAAAACGCGAAGCGCTACGGCGCGGTTACATGCCCTGTTCACGATGTGCCCCGTGAACGGACTCGCAGGCGACACCGCTTGCGACGGCTTGCAGGGAGTTGGCTATCGCAAGCTCAAGCCCTGTAGAATCTGGTTGCACGACGCCGGATCTCCGCGCGCTACACGGGATGCTTGCAGGTAGAGGTGCTGATCGGATGGCTGCAGCGTACGCCGGCGGAGGCCCTTGCCCGCAGAGAATGCCGCCGCGCGTTCATTCGCGACCGCAACGGCCCTTCCTGTAAGTGCTTTGCATCGTTCCGTTCGCATGCCGCGGTGTGAGCGCTACTGGCTGGTCCGATGGGACTCGGGCGTGTCGTGGCTCGCTTTGCCATAAGAACCCACGACATCGGCGCTGCTGTTGCCGACTCGATAGTACCAACGGGCAATACGCGAGGGACAAGCACCCAGGTGGTATGCGACGATGGCTGCCTGATTGATCAGAGTCGTTCGCCATGTTCCGAGGGCGAGCCAGCGGCGTGCGGACGTGACGGCAGGCGCGGGGGCGATCACGATACGGCCTCGGCGTCGCAGACGGCGGACAAGTTCATAGTCCTCCATGAACGGGATGTCCGGGAACCCGCCGATGTCGCGAAAGACCTCGGCCCTTAGAAAGATTGCCTGGTCGCCATAGGGAATCTGTATTCGGCGGGATCGCCAGTTGGCCAGGCGCTCGATGAGCCTAAGGGACCACAAGCGGGCGCCGATGCACAGTTCAAAGGCACCGGCAACGGCGCCTGCTCGGGCCAGCGCATGTCGGACATGATCGTCAAAGCCTTTGCCCAGGCGGGTGTCAGCGTGTAGGAAGAGCAGCACGTCACCAGCGGCCGCAGCGGCTCCTGTGTTCATCTGCCTGGCGCGATTGGCTTGGCAGGTCAGCACCGTCGCACCGAGGGTCCGGGCGATCTCTGGCGTGCCGTCGCTGCTTCGCCCGTCCACGACGATTACCTCCACGCCGGTTGCGTGCATGAGATCAGGCAGCAGCGAGGCGATGTTAGCCGCCTCGTTCAAAGTCGGGATGATGATCGAGATGCGCTCAACTGCGGATGGCCGAGGCCGCGGCCTGCTGACAGCTGTGCCTGGAACGACTGGCACCCCGGCCGGCGAAGCGCCGATTGCCTCCTGCCAGACTGTCAGGTCCTCCGGACGGTCCACGTCCTGAAGCGACTCCAGCAGCGCGACGGATAGTCCCAAGCGCTGTGCCGTTCGGATCGTCCGTTCGAAGACTTGATCCGTCCCCCACGGCATATTCGCGAACAGTTGCGGGATCCTGCGCCGCAGCCCGATCAGGTAGTAGCCACCGTCGCGCGCCGGTCCGAGCACCACGTCGTTTTTCTCAGCGGCCTCGAAAGCCTGTTGCACCAGACGGTCGGAAAGGCCCGGACAGTCCGTGCCCACGAGTACGACGGCGTTGGCTGCCGCGTAAAAGGCCTCATCGAGGGCGCGGGCCATGCGCTTGCCAAGATCCCCCGTGCCCTGCCAGCAGTACCGAAGGTCGCCGCCGAACGACTCCCGCATAAGGGTTGCATCGCCTCCGTCGAAACGCACTTCGATGCCGACCCGACGGCGTCGTGCGAGCTGTCTGGCCCATGCTAACGTATGGACCGTCATCTGACGCTGCAGATCGGCTGCGCCGCCCGCCCCCAAGACCGGGACGAGTCGCGTCTTGACCTTGCCCGGTTCAGGATAGCGTGTGAAGACAACCAATCGCTCGCGAGCAGTGTGGTCCCTCCGGTGGCCCCACGTCTTGATTGCCCCTAGGAGAATGGTGACCAGTATCTTGGTACCGGCTGCCATCACGCCTTTGATGGTTCCGGATATCTTGGACTTTCCGATGCGTCTGCGGTAGCTGACCGGTACCTCCTGCACTCTGAGGCGTTGACACGCGGCCTTGACCTGCATCTCCACCGTCCAACCGTAGTCACGATCGCGCATGCCGAGGCTCTGGAGCGCGCCGTTTCGGACAGCGCGAAATGGCCCGAGGTCAGTATGCTCAACGCGCCAGAACAGACGAATAAGCATGCAGGCGAGCCAATTGCCGAAGCGGGCCTGGGGCGTGAGTGCGCCGGCTTCGCGCCGTCCCAGCACACGAGAGCCGATGACCATGTCCGCTTCATCGCGGAGGATGGGCGCAACGAGCCGCGACGTCTCCTGAGGGTAGTCGCTGTAGTCGCCGTCAAGGAAGACGACCACGTCGCACGGGCCCAGCGCCTCAAGGCCGGTAAGACAGGCCTGTCCGTAGCCGCGTCGGGACTCATGAACGACGCGAGCGCCGCCGCGGACGGCAACGTCAGCGGTATTGTCCGTCGAGCCGTTATCGACGACGACGACCTCGTCGACCCAGCGAGGGATGTCGGCAAGCACCTTCCCGATCGAGGCCGCCTCGTTCAAAGCGGGGATGATGACCTTCACGCGAGCGCCGTCAAGCATATGCCGTTACCGGTGCCTTCTTGGCCGCCGTGCGATGTCTGACGCATTCGACCAGCAGCAATAGCCACACAGGCGCGTGAATCACGAACGTCATGATGCTGACTTGGTCCACCTCGCCGTAGAGGCGCAGATAGCTCAGGGGCAACAAGAGCGTCCAAGCCAGTAACGACGGTCTTGGTGCCGGTGCGGCAAATGGTATCACGGCCAGGTAGTACCAGGGGTACAGTGTGGGGCTGAGCAAGAGCATGAGCAGCACAATCGTGGCAACGCGCGAGCACAGTTCATCCGCTCGGAACGTTGTCCTCCGTGCTTGCCACACTGCAGCTGCGATCAGCGCCGCCGCAACGGCGGCTCTGGCCAACACCCGGCCGTCCACGCTGCCGCCGAGTCTGTTCGAGACTCTGAACGCGAGCGAGCGTATCGGCCAGTAGGCTCCCGCGTTAGCGAGCCAGGTTTTCGAGTACGCGATCAGGCCGCTGTCGTCCGACTTCAGTGTGGAGGCGAACGGAATCGCCATTAGCACCAGCAATCCCGAGAACATCGCCAGGGCAACGGCCAACCGCCGCCATTCCTTACGGACGGGCCAGAGGATCACGAATATCAGCAGCGCCGGCCAGAGCTTGACGCCGCTGGCGAGCGCGAGCGTGGCGGCCGCAGCGGCGACATGCTCACGCGACAAGAGCCAGACCGCAAGGACCGCCAGCGCCGCGGCCGCTAGGTCAACATGCCCGCCGCAATACGTCTCCATAATCAGGAGCGGGTTCCAGGCATACACGATCAGGTGCGCGGTGGGGCGTTGTGCAGATCGGAGAAGCGACAGCACCAACACTGCCGCTAACGAGTCGAACGCCAGCAGAACGATCCGCCAGCCTACGAGGTCGAACGGTGCCAACCGGTGCGCGATGGCAAACAAGGCTTGTGCCGCCGGTGGGTAGATCGTCCGCAGTTCCGGATTGTTCACGTGCAGCAGCGTGGCTCGGCCTCGTTCAGCTAGCGCGCGGATGCCCGGATCGGTCACAGGCGGATCGTGCAGCACTTGCTGCGGGGAGTATCGATACGGGTTGTGGCCGGCGGCGGTGACGGCCCCGTCCCACATGTAACGGTGATAGTCGCCGTCTGGAAGCATCGGCGAGAACCACACCGATGCCCGCATTCCAGCGGCAACGAGGAGAATCACTAGTAATAGGTTGCGGGTGCTGCTCTTGCGCGGCCCAACGAGCAACGCGACGAAGTATGTCACGTTCGCGGTGATATAGAGGAGCGTCGTCAATGAGAGAGGACCGTAGATCGGGCCGTGACGGGCTGCGTCGTGCAGACGTACTACGATGCACGCCATGAGTCCCGCAAGTGTCAGGCCGCACAGGACCAACACGATCTGCCTCCAACGGGACCGGGGGGCAGGTTGGTCGGAATCAGTGGCGGCGTCGATTGGTTGGTCCCCGTGCGAGTCAAGGTAGGTGTGCGGCAGGGCCATCTGTGGCTGTCCCACTCAGCTGGAGCGGCGCGGTCTTGCGGACCGTCTCGACTACCGCCGCCAGGCCAGCCATCGAGCAAAGAGCTTCTTGATCAGCGGCGTCAGTCGGGTGCGATTATAGGCATCGGCCACCTGCTTGATCGCCTCAGCCTGCGTCGGATAGGGATGGATGACGTTGGCGATCGTGCCCAGCCCGACGCCGCCGACCATCGCCAGGGTGAGTTCGCTGATCATTTCCCCCGCGCGCCGGGCGACAAGCGTCGCGCCCAGAATCTTGTCGGTGCCTTTCCTGACGTGAATCTTGAGCAAACCTTGCTCTTCGCCGTCCGTGATGGCGCGGTCCACGTCGCTGAATGCTCTCGTGAACGTCTCTACAGCGATGCCCTTGTTCCGCGCGTCCTTCTCGTACATGCCGACGTGGGCGATCTCCGGGTCGGTATAGGTGCACCAGGGGATCGTTAGGGCGCTAAGCTTCTTGCGCCCGCAAAAGAGCGCATTCTGGATCACGATCCTGGCTGCGGCGTCCGCCGTGTGCGTGAACCTATATTGCAGACAGACGTCGCCAGCGGCGTAGATGCGAGGATTTGTGGTCCGCAGCCTGTCATCCACTAGAACGCCTTGTTGCTCGTCGTATTTGACGCCGACGGCCTCGAGGTCGAGATCCTCGACGTTCGGCGCGCGGCCGGCCCCGAGGAGGATCTGATCCGCCGCGACGACGTCCTCTTTCCCGTCACCGGCCAGGTGGACAAGCTTGTCGTTGCCCGAGATGGTAACGCGCTCGACCGTGGCGTTTAACCTAGCTGTGATGCCGTCCTGCCTGAACGCATCGGCAAGGACCCGAGCGGCATCCCGATCTTCCCTCGGCAGGAGCTGCGGCGCCCTTTCGATGATGACGACTTGGCAGCCAAGCCGCTGGAAGGCCTGCGCCAGCTCGCACCCCAGCGGACCAGCGCCCAGGACGACCAGGCGGCGCGGGCGCTGCGTCAAGGAGAAGACCGTCTCGTTGGTCAAAAAGCCGGCGTTGGCTAGACCTTTGATCGGCGGTTGGGCGGCTCGCGCGCCGGTGGCGATGACGGCCCTGGCGAACCGCAACGTCTTGCCATCTACCTCCACCGTGTCCGCGCCGGAAAAGCGCGCGTTGCCGAAGAACACGTCCACGCCGAGCTCGCGGAAGCGGCTGGCGGAATCATGCGGACTGATCCGCGCCCGCAGCCGCCGCATCCGCTCCATGACGCCTGAAAAGTCCACTTCCGCGCCGTCAGGGACGCGCACGCCATACTCTGCCGCGCTGCGAACTTCGGCCAGAGCCCGCGAAGAGCGGATCAGGCACTTCGAGGGCACGCAGCCCACATTCAGGCAGTCGCCGCCCATAAGGTGACGCTCTACGAGCGCGACTTTGGCGCCAAGACCGGCAGCTCCGGCCGCCGTCACCAGGCCGGCCGTCCCGGCACCGATAACGACCAAGTTGTAGCGATCAGCGGGCTCAGGGTCTGCCCAGCCCGGCGGGTGCGTGTTGGCCACAAGGCTCTCGTTGTGACTGTCCATAGGTTCAAGCTGCACGCGATCGGTCATATCCGGCCCTTTCCTTTCTGGATGCCGGCTGTCTGCACAATCGAGGCGGAGTTTTGTCCCGGGAGTTGTCGCGTGTGCTTGTCGAGGCCCGCGACCGTCTGCGCGAGCGCCTTGCGTGCGATCCGCGTAATCACGATCGCCACCACGATCGCAAACGCCAGCCCTGACCAGAAGAACACCTGTTGGGCCGTTCCGCCCTTAGCCTCGCCGCCGACAATCTTTGCCAAGGAGCCGGTAGCCGAGCCGAGGTAAACGTACATGACGGTACCCGGCAGCATTCCGATCCAGGAGGCCAGGGCGTACTTCCAGAAGGGCACCTTCGTCAGCCCGTATCCGTAGTTCAACAGGTTGAACGGAAAGATCGGGCTCAGCCGAGTGAGCAGGACCACCTTGAATCCCTGCCGACCGACCGCTTCGTCGATGGCGGCGAACTTGCCCCTGGCAGAGACCTTCTGCTCTACCCATTTGCGGGCGAGTGACCGGCCTACTATGAATGCTGCGCAGGCGCCAAGTGTGCTGCCGATCGAGACGGTGATCGTCCCTTTGACCACGCCGAAGAGCAAGCCGGCCCCGAGCGTGAGCACGGACCCAGGAAGGGCAAAGACACACGCGACCACATAGAATGCTGCTACTGCCACAGGGCCCCACACCCCAAGGCCCTGGGTCCATTCCAGAAGCTCCCCGAGCAGGTCCGCGATCGAGTTTCTCGCCGCAGGGACGAAGCCAGCGACGAGCAGCGCGCCGAGCGCCCCCGCAAGTAGGATCACACGCCAAGGTTGGCGGCGACAGCTGTCGGGCGACTCGGTGGGCGTCTTTCGGCTGCTGTGCACTGCCACGATGGTTGTCACCCCTTATCTGCTGGCTTTCGGTTCTGCCTTGGTTGTGTGGTCCTGCTCGACGCCTCTGCTCCTTTCGTTGAGCGACCAGTCATATTCGAGGTAGTCGATTCTGTAGTTCCCGCTTCGCAAGTACTCGGGGGCGTCCTCTTGCTGCAGGTACTGGCTGATGAAATTGAGCACCGCGCGCTCGGACTGGCCGTGACCGGCGAACCCCTCGTCGGTCCCGTAAGTCTTGACAAAGTCAGCACCGAACCACTTGAAGATGCTGGACAGATAGACTTTGCCGGCGGACCGATCGATCCTGAACTTGGCAGGGCTCGACAGGAATTTCTTGGCCTGGTTATCGAGTTGATCGTTCAACTTGTCGGGAAGATATGGCTCATTCCGGAGCGGCGGGCAGCCCATGGCTGCGCAGACGAGGGCAACGTGGATCCGTGGCTCATTAAACTCAGCTCGGAGCACACTGTGCTCGATTCCGTTCAGTGTCGTTTTCTTGTGCATCACCAGGAATTGCAGCTTGTCCCAGACGCCGGGGATCTGTCGAATGCTGTTCTTGGGAAACCTGATAGCCCGCAGGACGCCGGCCTTTATGGGATAGTGTTCAATGATCACTCTGAGCGTCAGCGCGTTATAAGCATTAATCCAAAAGGTGATCTTGGCATGATCGTCCCAGGCTCCATACTCCTGGGGATCCAGGTGGCCCATCGCTCGGCAGAACGCATCGAGATCTTCGGGGTCGGTTTTGAGCTCTGCGTAGCTGACCATCCCCTTCTCGTCAACGTACTTCCTGAGCGTCGCCGCGTACAGAGCGTACGAGAATGGCGCGTCCTGATTGCTCTGCTGAACCGCGTAGAAGCTCGCGTCAAACCGCGCCGGCCCACCGTAGAATTCGGTGTACGCCCACGCACCGAGCAGCAAAGCCGCAAGGATCACACCGCTGCCCGTGCCGAACAGGATCTTCCTATTTCGTTTCATCGTGTTGCGGCCTTTCCGTGTCCGACGGGCCAACGGTGGCCGTCTCTGAGACGGTAGGTTCATCCGGCAGTAGCGCCCCACGACAGGAGGATCCGCATCCCGCTGTGCAACCGAAACAGTGGCCGCCGGTGACAATCCTCCGTCGCGCCAGCGCGTGCGGGTCGAAATCCCGAATGTGGGCCGGGGCATCATGGTTCACGGGCATGCGCAGGGCCAGGTTGAAATCGCAGTCGTAGAGAGCCCCATTCCAATCGACACTGATCTGATGTCGGCACATCAAGCCTTCCACGGTCTCGGGGTTGAACGCGTCCTTCAGAAGTTGCGTGTACTGCTGGTCCTTATTCTGTCGTGCCAGGTCCGATTGGAAGCGTCCGATCGGCATGTTGGTGATCGTCAAGAGCCGAGAGAAGCTGATGCCGAATCGCTCGCGCAGTGTTCGCCGATAGTCTGCCTCGAGGCTTGCCTGATCCGGAGGCAACGAAGGCCCAAGCGGATTGTAAACCAGATTGAGGGCCAGATCGTGTTGGATTCCATAAC
>CAYGAN010000006.1:11538-14793 GCA_964347585.1 uncultured Planctomycetales bacterium
AGCCGCCTGATCCCCTCAATACTCTTGGCAAAGACGCCTGGCCCTCGCTGCACGTTCACGTTTTTCTCCAGATAGCACGGCAGTGAAGCCGCGATCTGGACCCGATGATCCCTGAAGAACTGCGGCATCGAGTCCATGCCCGGCTCGAGAAACGCCGTAAGGTTGGTGCGCACCTGAACGCTGTGGCGCGCTTCGCAGAGCGCCTTAACGAACCGCGCGAAGTGGGGGTTCAGCTCCGGAGCGCCGCCTGTGAGATCCACGAGCTCGCACCGCACCTTCCTGGCCGCGTCAAGAACCAGCTCCGCGGTTGGCCAGTCCATCATCTCGGTCCGGTTCGGTCCGGCCCCGAGATGGCAATGCACACAGTGTTGATTGCACCGAAACCCAAGATTGACTTGTATGCAGTTTATCTCACAACTATGCAGCACGTGACCGAAGAGCCCGGCTATGCGCTCATCAAAATCGTTCATCGTCATCCCCGGTATGGTTTACAGGTTCAAGCGGGTTGACTCCGTGCGATCCAGTTCACGAATTCGCCGCAATACTTGCCTGCGATGACGGAAAGCCCCGGGCAGCTCTGCGACAGGCGGCATTGCCTAGGTCGTCTGACGCGGGGCTTCGCACTCCGCCGGACTGCAGTCACAAGGGGACTCGTCGCTTGTCACCGTCGCGCGATAGTCCATCCCTTTGGTCTCTCGAGGATGGCGTGTAGCGGCGCGCTTGCAGTCGAAGGGCGCCGCCTGGTCCGGTGGCACGTCATCACGGGGCGGCACGGCGACGACATCGCCGTTATACGGGCCTGAAGGATTTGTTACGATGGAGAACGTCTTGTCGCATACGGCCATGCGCCGGCCGCGGTAGAGTGTGTGCCCATCGTCGTCGCACACACATTTCCAGGGTCCTTTGTAGATAATGGCCTGGTTGCGTTCCACGCAGGGACCGTCTTTGCCCTTGAACGCTTGCACGGTCATTGGGCGGAACTCGACGCCGTCAATGACCTGCCACGGTTCAGCTTGCCGTGACAGGATCTCAATGCCGTAGAAACCAGCCGATTCGAACATCTCTAGGAAGCGGTCCTCCCGAAATGCGCCGGCGATACAGCCGCTCCATAGCTGCGGGTCGGCTTGGATAGACGGTGAAGGGTCCTCGTCACAAACGATGTCCGAAATCACGGCGCGACCGCCGCGCCGCAGCACACGATAGATCTCCTCAAAGAGCACCTGCTTGTCTTGCGATCGAACCAGGTTGAGCACGCAGTTGGAAACCACGACGTCGATGCTCGATTCGGGGATGAGCGGTCGTTCCCGGCGAAGGCGGCTGCACTCGGCTTCGAACCGCGAAAGATCCTCCAACGTATGAATGGGATGCGTCTCGAGCCACTCTTGGGTCAGCTCGAGGTCCAGGGCAAGATCTTGGATCTTTGCCTTGGCGAAGCGGACGTTCCGATAGCCCAACCTTTCGCCCATTTGATCAACGTACTTGCGGGAGAGGGCGAGCATTGCGTCACTGAAATCAACCCCGATCACGCGCCCATTCGGGCCGACCTTCTGCGAGAGAATAAAGCAGATCTTGCCGGCCCCGGAGCCAAGATCGACCACCGTCTCTCCTTCAAGGACATAAGGGGACGGGTCACCGCAGCCGAAGTCCTTCTCCACGACCTCCTGTGGCAGGAGGCTCAGCAGCTGGTTGTCGTACTTGGTCGGGCAACATAGTCCACTTTCACCTCGGCGGGCGGCACGTCCGTAGCGGCTGAGCACTTCGGCTTCCACGTTGGCGTGCGGCGGCATGGCTTGTGCCGTCGCCGAGGATTTGTCGTGGATAGTCTCCGGCATATCCGATTCCTCCAAACCTTCTTCCGCCAACCGCGCCGCCGTCGAGAGCGTGTGCGGCCAGCCGATCTGACCAAGTGGGCAACATAGTCATAATGGAATGGTTTCTATCTAAGCTACGATCTGTCCACATCGGCCGTTGTCAGCAACATGGACTTGCTTCGGGACGCAAGCGCCTGAGCGGTTCTGGCGCCCGCTTCGGTGAAATAGATTCCTCAAGCTATCACCAGAGCAGCCTGCGAGCTTACGCGCACGCGCCTGGTGGAATCAACACCATAATAGCCTAAAGACATTACGGCCAAGCAAGAGCTGCGTCTGCTTGTTGAGGCAGCGGGCCACCAGCGGCGAGGTCTCTTCCTTCCCGGGCAGCTCGCGCGTCATCGTGATGCCCCGCCCGCAATTCGTGGAACCTTGGGGAGCGGCGCCGACAATGCGCTGCCGACTGTTCATCCAGTCGGCGTGCCACAACCACAGCGCCCTGCCCCGCTAAGTCGGCTCCGAACAATCTAGCGTATGTTAGGGCCCTTGCGAAAGGAATTCCAGTTTGGGTCCGAGTCACCTTGAAGCACGTCTTTAGCCGGACAACTTCAACCGCAACCATCGGTCAGCTTGGCGCGGCAGGGCTCGGTCCTCGAAGGGCCAAAGAAGTTGCTGGAACTTGCATCAAGCCGAAGCGGACCTTCGCGGCTTCAAGCGGCCTAGCGGATCGTTGTGAACGTGTTGCTCAAGCGGATCGCTTGCCCGATCCGTTACCGAGGTTTGCGTGATTGCCGGGCCGATCAGGATGCGGGCGGGGTCGATCAGCGGCCCGGTCGTACGATTGTGGGTACGGGGTCTGAACCGGCTCAAGCCTCGTAGGCCAGGCCCGATGTGGTGGGCGGCGGAATGACTGCGAATCGCTGCGTGCCTGAGCGGGAGGACAACGATATGGCGGTGGCAGTCAGGGAGAGACCGAGGAACGTTATCTTGATTTCGGGGGTGCGGAGTTCGCGGGGGGACGGGGCGTCACTGATGAACGAGTTCATGTCGGCGGCGGTCGGTGCTGCGCGCGGGCGAGTGCATCGCCGACGGGACTTTGCCCCGGGAGCGCGGGGGCATCCGTGCGGCTGAATAGCATCTGCACGGAGCCGTGGCTTCGGAGTCTTGCCTGGTTAACAGAGGAACCTGTCCAGATGCTCAAAAACAGCGCGTACTGTGGTAGCGGCCTCTTCACCGTCCCTGGCCAGGGTGATGAAGACGGCCTCGATAGCGGTGGTCGCGAGCCCGGTGACAGCTGTCTGGACGCCATCCAGCATTGTCGCCTTGATCTCGGGGTCATACCCACTAAGAGCGAACACCGACCCGCCGGCCGTGAGACCGGCCAACCAGACCCGGAACCAGGAGATAGGATTTCGGACCTTCATTCTTGCGCTCTCCAGTCCTTTTC
>CAYGAN010000006.1:14803-27844 GCA_964347585.1 uncultured Planctomycetales bacterium
AGGCCTGCCGGGGGCACTTCTGCCGTCGTGCATCAAGCTCCGCCCTATGCCCCATCTAACTAAACGCGGCGAGAGTCGCGCCGGTCCGCAATCAAAAAGCGGGGTTTGCTGAGCTCTGGCCGGAGGAGGGGGCTGAGGCAATCATCGCCACGACGGCGCTGACGGACGAGAAGGTTGAGGACCTTCGGCTGCGGATGCTGTCCCCGAAGGATGCGGGTCGCTGGCCCCTGGGACTCTATCGTCCAGAGCAAGCCCAGACATAACGGCGGAAGTCGCGGACACAACGGGGCTGCCCAAAGAATCAGGAGGTCGGGTGCCTCACTCATTGCCCAGTTATGCACCATAGGTCTCATACGACGAGGTGGGCTGAATGTGAAACAACAGAAGGTTCTGGAACCATTGGGGCTTGGGTGCCCCATCCACGCAAAGCGTGGCTGGGGGACGGATCGCTAGCAGGGCAGTCCTCCGCGCACCTGGCGAAGTCCGTCGCCTGCCCTTCACAAGAGCGCCAAGGACGGGGCACGCTGACGTATCCGCGGTCGTTCTTGTAGCTGCCGGCAAAATCGTTGC
The DNA here is from genome assembly GCA_964347585.1 of uncultured Planctomycetales bacterium. Lineage (GTDB taxonomy): Bacteria > Planctomycetota > Phycisphaerae > UBA1845 > CAYGAN01 > CAYGAN01. The sequence goes on from CAYGAN010000006.1 coordinate 15,374, forward strand.
GTGTTTCCGCCCAGCCCAGGCCGTCACCCACCGCCTCAGGCACCGGACATCCCGTCGGCAGACCATCGCGACCGCCAAGACAGAACAAGCGGCGCCAGGCCGGCGCGTGTCCAGCAGGTCACCGCCCTACGGGGCAGACGGCGATGCAGAGGCCCTGGCATAGGGCCTCATCGTGGCGGCGAAGACAGGTCTGCTTGTCCACGCGCGAGGGCATGTTCAGCATCGGCGCACTGTCGATGCAAGACTCGTTCGGGACGATGGCGCCGAGCTTGCACGCCTTCACACAAGCCTGGCACTGGTCTCGCTGACACAGCGGGTCGGCCAACAGGGGGTCGGGGGTCAAGCGCGCTGTCGTGATGACGGAGATAAACCGAACGCGCGGGCCGTACCGCGGCGTAAGCACGAGGTCGTTGAGTCCGAACTCGCCCAGTCCGGCCCGGACGGCTGCATGCCGATGGCAGAACGGCGCGTACATGCCGGGGACCTGTTCCATCAGGTGTGCATGATGTGCGTATGTGGCGGGCATGAACAGCGCGTCAGCCCCGTGGTCTTCGAGCCAGCGGGCTACGTCCATCGCGAGCTGTTCGAGTCTGGCGTTGACCGTCTCGTAGCAGGTGCGGATATAGACGTGTGACTGGGCAATTCGGCCGGCAACTTCGGGCGGAAACAGCTCGGAGTCTTCGAACAGCCGCTGCCAGTTCACGAGCGATTTGAGCAGCCGAAGCCCGAGCACAATAACCGACTTGGCCCCGTCAAGCAACTCTGCGGGCCGATGGCCGCGCGGTCCGTCGTCAAAGCGATCGGCGCTTGCTATGCCGACCACGTCCGCCCCTTGCTGGCGCGCGTACGCTTTGACTTGCTTCGATGTCATGACCGGCCCATTCTCCTGGCGAGCGATCCTTCGCCCCAGCGAAGCTCCGTCACGGGCAAGCTGACGTCTGCCCATGCTAGGCGCCGCTTTCGCGAGGACGGCGCACCCGCGCATTCTAAGTGACTCGGCCGGGCGTGCCAGGCGGATTCAACGTCAGCGCGGCACCATCGCGTGGCTGTTCGGGCTCATGGCAACGCACCTTTCGTCGGTGAGCCACAGTGCGAATGCTGCTCCGGCTGAGTTGACAGCGGCGGCCGGGACAGTAGAATCTGGTCCGTGGGGCTGTCGTGGGAAACCAAAGCGGCGGGGGCATTGTAACCCCCTGGATCGAGCCATGCGTAAGTACGTCTTGCCGTTGCTGTTGTTGTTCGGGGCGAGCATGCCTGCGGCCGGCTACGGGGCCCTCGAGCCGGCCGACGCGCCCGTCAGTTGGGACCTCAAGTTCGACTTCTACGACATTCAGCGCATCGCACTGACGCTGCCGGGCGATCCCACGCCCACGGTCTTCTGGTACCTGCTGTACACCGTCCAGAACGACACCGGTCGGGACGTGGACTACTATCCATTTCTCGAGTTGGTCACGGACACCGCGAAGGTCTATCCCAGCGACATCGGCGTCAGCCCGCTGGTCTTCAACGCGATCAAGCGTCGCCACAAGGCGACGCATCCGTTCCTGGCCGACTCGGTGCGGATCGTGGGCAGGCTGCTGCAAGGAGAAGACAACGCCAAGGAAGGCGTGGCGATCTGGCCGCAATTCGACATCAAGGCCAACCAGTTCACCGTGTACGTGAGCGGCCTGTCGGGAGAGACCAAGATCGTCGAGAATCTCAGCTACGAACCGTCCCTGCCGCAGACACAGGTTCGCAGGCTTCCTGACGGCACGGAGATCGACGAACCCGTCAATCCCAGGTACTTCGTGCTTCGCAAGACGCTGGCCATTCGGTATGCCCTGCCGGGCGATACGAAAACGCGCAGGTTCACGCAGGCCCAGCGCGGGATCCGGTGGCGTCGCGTGCAAATCCGCGGGTGGATCGGCGTGGCGACCCGCGACCTTAGCCGCTCAGAGGCGGCTGAGCTTGCGGGTCAATACCTCGGCGGCGCCAAGGTCATCGGGGTCCTGGACGATTCACCAGCGAGAGCGGCCGGCATCCGAGCCGGCGACGTAATCGTCAGCATTCAGCGGGGGGCGAACGGGGTTGGCGGCAGGGCATATTTCGAGCCGGTCAGGGACGAATTCTCGTTGCATTCAGCCATCTGGCAGCGGCGACCGGGCAGCTACGTTGCTTTGGGGGTCGTTCGCGCGGGCAAGCTCGAGCAGATCGGGGTGGCGGTCGGCGAGGAGCCCGCCGACATCCAGGAGATTCAACGCCGTGGCCTATGGGTCATGAGGTAGCTACAATTAGTCGATAGTGTAGGTAAGGCGCTCAAGAGGAGTATCGGACAATGGCGCACAAGAAGGGACAGGGTTCTTCACGCAACGGTCGAGACAGCAACGCCAAGTTCCGGGGCGTGAAGGCATCCGGCGGCCAGCGCGTCAAGGCCGGTGCGATCATTGTCAGGCAGTGTGGTACACCGTTCCTCCCCGGCGCGAACGTGGGACGCGGACGGGACCATACGCTATTCGCCCTGGCCGAAGGTCAGGTCCTTTTCACAGGGCGACGAGTCTCCGTGGTCCCGTCATAGCCAGCCCCCTTCGTCGAAGCGCTCACGCCGAGGGAAGACTTCGGCGATGGGCACGTCGAGTGCAGCCCGACAGCGCGGCGTCTAGTGAAAGGTTAGGATGGTCGGGGTCCGCAAGGCCAGAGGGTATCTGTTCTGCCTTGCGGGCTGCCAGCGTGTGCCATCCTTTTTCTTTATGATCCGCCGCGATGCTGCCGCTCATACCGGCGGGTCCCTGTCAGCGAAGCGATCGCGCCGAGGAACAGTTCGCGCGACGGGGACTGCGCGGCCACCGGGCAAATAAGCTGTGTTCATTGACGAGGTCGAGATCCACGTCCGCGGCGGGCGCGGCGGGAACGGGTGCCTGAGCTTTCGCCGCGAGAAGTTCGTGCCTCAGGGCGGGCCCGACGGCGGCAACGGTGGCGACGGGGGGGATGTCGTCATCCAGGCCAGCCCCGACGTGGACACGCTGCTCGATCTGGCCGGTCATCACCACTGGATCGCCCACAACGGCTGCCACGGCCAGGGCAAGAACAAGCAGGGCCGCCGAGGTGCGAACGTCATCCTGAAGGTTCCGCCTGGAACGCTCATCTACGACCGCGACAGCGGCATCCTGTTGAAAGACCTGACCGAGCAGGGCCAGCGCATATGCGCAGCGCACGGAGGGAGAGGCGGACGAGGCAATCGAGCCTTCGCCTCGCCGACCAACCAGACACCTCGTGAGTACGAGCCGGGCGCACCCGGACAGGAGCGCTGGCTGCGGCTGGAACTTAAGCTCATCGCTGACGTAGGCATCGTCGGATTGCCCAACGCCGGCAAGAGCACGCTGCTGTCGCGCCTGTCGCACGCTCGACCCAAGATCGCCGACTACCCGTTCACCACGCGCGAACCGGTCCTGGGCATCGTCGAGCTGTCGGACTTCAGGCGGTTCGTGATGGCTGACATCCCCGGTCTTGTTGAAGGCGCCCATCGCGGGGCCGGGTTGGGCGATGCATTCCTCCGGCACATTGAGCGGACGCGTGTTCTGCTGCACCTGATCGACGTGTGCCCCGTGCCCGGCCAGCCGAGCCCACTCGAGGCGTACCGGATCATCCGCAGGGAGTTGGCAGAGTACAGCCAGGCGCTGGCGGAGAAACCTGAGCTGATCGTGGCGAACAAGATGGATCTGACCGGCTCAGCGGAGTCCCTCAGCGCGTTACGAGAGCACCTGGGCGGTGGCGTCCTGGCCATCAGCGCGGTTGCCGGCACCGGCTTGGCGCCGATGGTTGAGGGGGTGTGGCGGGTGCTGGCCCCGGTCCGGCGTGACCCACCTGCAGCGGTAGGGTAGAATTCGGATGAGCGGGCAGCGGGACGAGGCCCACCTTGGGGCTGAGACCCTGGGCCTGACGAGTCCTTGCGCTTCCGTTCCTGCGGACCTGTGATTTCGGATCGCGATGGACGAAGAACTGACCAACCTGGCTGAGTCGAACGACCTGGTAGTCATCGGCATCGGCAATTCGCACGTGGCGGCAGGCGTGGCAGGGGGGTGGCGGGTAAGTGACGTGCGCTCTGTGGCAGCCAGTGAGCTCAGCGAACTGGCCCAGGTGGTCGATGAGCTGTGGCATCGCTTGGCCGTTCAGCGTCCGCGGAGGATCGTGGTGGCCTCAGTGGTACCGGTGATTCTCGAACATCTGCGGTCAGCGGCGAGCCTAGAGCAGGCAGCCAACATGCTCGTGGTCCGCGAGGACATCGATCTGCCCGTGAAGACTGACATCGACAACCCCGAGACCGTAGGGACCGACCGGGTATGCGCCGCTGCCGCAGCGTACGAGCGGACCGGCAGGGCATGTGCGGTCGCCGATTTCGGCACAGCCATCACCATCGACTGCGTCAGTGACGACGGAGTGTTTCTGGGAGGCACGATTCTGCCCGGGCTGGGCATATCGGCTGCAAGTCTCGAGGAGCATACAGCGGCGTTACCGCTCGCGCAGATCAGCCCCACAAGCTGTGCTTTCGGCCGCAACACGGAGCAGGCCATCCGAGCCGGCATCTTCTATGGGGCGATCGGCGCTCTTCGGGAGATTGTTGAACGCTTCGCGACGGAATTGGGCAAGTGGCCTACGCTGGTTGCCACCGGGCGGGACGCTCAGATGATCGCTGATGAATGCAACTTCGTCGATGCGGTCGTGCCAAACCTGGTCTTGGAAGGGGCGGCGTTGGCATACCTGCGTTATTGCAAGCTCGGCGTGACGTGATGAGCGCCGAACCGCGCCGCACGCGTGTCGCTGTGCTCACGCCAATGGCCCCGGCCGGCATCGCGGTAATCCAAATGATCGGACCGGCGGCCGGACAGATCCTTGACCGAGTATTCCACCCAAGCCAAGGCAGCCAGCGTGTTCCCACCGGACCGGATCGATTGCGGCTCGGGCAGCTGCGTGACGGGGCCGACGTCATCGACGATGCACTGGTGGCGGTCCGGGACGCTCAAGCGGCGGGGCAGGTCGTTGAGATCAACACGCACGGCAGCGTGCGAGCGGTTCAGCGGACCCTGTCGGCCCTGCAGCGGCACGGCGCGGTCCTCGAGCAGGCCCACAAGATCGCCGCCGAGGCCTGGCCCAGCCAAGACCTGATCGATCAAGAAGCGATTGACGGCCTGGGGCGGGCCACGACCCGCAGAGCGGTGCGCTGGCTGGCCTGCCAGCGTGTAGCTCTGTCGGCCCATCTCCGCTCGCTCGGCCAGCTGCTGAATGCCTCGACTGGCCAGAAGCGGGATGAGCATCTGGCCAAGGAGCGAACGGCGGCGGTTCGTGATGCGCTAAGACAACTGTTGGCAAGTTTCGAGCCGGGCCAAAGACTGCTCCATGGCGCGAACGTGGCCCTCGTCGGGCCGCCCAACGCGGGCAAATCGACTCTTGTCAATCGACTGTTTGGTCAGCCCCGCAGCGTCGTGACCGATCGAGAAGGGACCACGCGTGACTGGGTGGCCGAGCCCACAGGGATCCAGGGCGTGCCCGTCACGTTGATCGACACAGCCGGCGTGCGGCACCCTGGCGATGCGCTTGAGTGTGAAGCCATCGAGCGGAGCATGATGCGTGCGGAGCAAGCGGACGTGCTCCTACTGGTGTTGGACGCGAGTCGGAGACTTCCTCCAGATATCCCACTTCTCCTGCACAGCCTTCAGTGTGGCCATCCGACGCTCGTCGTGTTAAACAAGATTGACTTAGGTCAGGCTGTCGAGCGACGGGAGGTCGTCCAGGTGCTAGGGTCGGCGGGGCGCGACGAGCAGGTCGTGTCGGTTTCCGCTCTCAAGGGAGATCAAGTGCCGGTGCTGGCGGCGGCGGTCCTGCGGGCGATGGGGTTCGCCGACTGGGATGACCAGGCGCCGGCCCTGTTCACCACTCGCCAGCGCCGGGCGATCGAGGCTGCGTTATCGGCTGTGTCGGACAACCCGCAACAGACGCACCGAAGGCTGCATGAGTGCCTGTTCGGGCCGTTGGCGGCGGACAGAGCGTAGGCGGCGGCATATAATGAACACGGACGGCTGATCGTTCTCGTGGACTTTGTGGCTGGCGGACACATGCGATCTGCGGGGTTGAACGGGCGGGAACGAACGTTTAGATTGCTTCCGGCAGTTCACTTTCTGCCTTCGGCGCAGGTCGTGTAAGGCACGCACGTGGGATGAGGCCATGTTCGAATGGCTGAAGCTGTTGACGAAACACAATTCGCCCGCTTGGTGATCGAACGGAAGCTCGCCTCCTCAGATGAGGTGGAGTTCTGCCTGGCCCGGCAGAAGGAGCTGGAGGCCCGCGGTCAGCGCATGACGCTGGCTGAGGTGCTTATGCAGGCGGGGTATGTCACGGCCTCGCAGGTCAGACGGCTCGGCGGCGACCTGGACGATTCGATGACGCGGCCGGCCCAGCAGATCCCGGGGTTCCAAATCCTCGGCAAGTTGGGAGCGGGGGCAATGGCCCAGGTATTCAAGGCCAAGCAGCTCAGCCTTGATCGAATCGTGGCGATCAAAGTTCTCCCGCGCAGACTCAGCGATAATAAAGAGTTCGTGGACCGTTTCTACAGGGAGGGACGTGCAGCCGCCCAACTGAACCACAACAACATCGTTCAGGCGATCGACGTAGGCGAATCGGCAGGGTATCACTACTTCGTGATGGAGTACATCGATGGCCGAACGGTGTACGACGACTTGGCGGCGGGCAAGGTCTATGACGAACGTACGGCGCTGAATATCGTCATCCAGGTGGCCCGCTCGCTCCAGCACGCTCATGAGCGCGGGTTCATTCACCGCGACGTCAAGCCCAAGAACATCATGATAACCAGGGACGGCGTCGCGAAGCTGGCGGATATGGGTCTGGCGCGCGAGACGACGGACACTCGTGCGGCGCTGGCGGAGGCAGGCAGGGCCTACGGGACGCCTTACTACATCAGCCCCGAACAGATTCGCGGCGAGGTGGACATCGACAGCCGCGCAGACGTCTATTCGCTGGGGGCAACCTTCTTCCACATGGTTACCGGACGTGTCCCGTTCGAGGGACCGACTCCCTCGGCCGTGATGCACAAGCACCTAAAGGAGCCCCTAATCCCACCGGACCACATCAACACCTCCCTATCAGCGGGCGTGGGTGAGGTCATTGAGGTAATGATGGCCAAGCGCCGGGAGGACCGCTACGCCAGCGCGAAGGATCTGCTGGGGGATTTGGAGGCCGTATTACGTAACGAGCCTCCGCTCCAGGCGCGAGCCAAGTATGACCAGAAAGTACTTGAGGGCCTGGCCGAGGGCGGCGAGACGGTGGAGCTTCCCGCCGAGACGAACGATGTTTCCGACGAGATGCCCAGCTTCAACTGGACGTGGGTGGTCGTGCTTGTGGTTATGCTGGGGCTCTCGGTGATCTTGAACATCGCGCTCTTGGTCGGCGGCTAGATCCGATAATCACGGGCTTGGCGAGGCCGACCGAAGAATACTTGGCATTCGTCCGATTTTCGCTAAAGTTCCCGCGCGTTCCGGTCGCACGACGGCTACAAAAAAATCCCTCAACGCCCGGATTTTCTTTTCCATTCGGCAGGATCGGTATTATAAAAACACCTGTATAGCTTGGCCATCCGGGCGGGGTGGTCAAGTCGCCGATCTAACCATCCAACCAGGCACGACCCACAGCTCTAGTTTCGGGCTCAAAGAGCGGATGCGCCGGCCGCTCGAATCCGTCGGTCGATGCCTCTAACCACCACGAACTCAACCGGAAGGAAAGCCATGAAGGACAACGGCGCGCCCCCCGAGCGGTTATGGAAGCGCTACCTGCGGCGTCGTGACGTCGAAACCCGCAACACGTTGGTGGAGCACTACGCCCCGCTCGTGCACGCACAGGCTGCAAAGCTGGCGCGGAAGCTGCCTGCCCAGGTCACGTATGAAGAGATCTGCAGCGCGGCGTATGACGGCTTGATCGAGGCAGTCGAGGCCTATGATCCGAGCCGGAAAGCCAAGTTCGAGACGTTCTGCCAACAACGGGTGCACGGGGCCGTGATGGACTGGCTGCGGAGTCTCGACATCCAGTCACGAACCGTGCGAACATTCGAGAAGAAGCGGCTCAGCGTCCGGGAACTGCTTGACGCCGAACTCGGCCAGACACCATCCCATGCGGAGGTCGCCGATCGCATGCGCATCAGCCACGAGCGGTACGATCACCTCTCCCGTCTGTCACAGTTGGGAAAAGAGATTCACTTCAGCGCGATGCAGCCCGAGACGGACTCCCACGGACGTCCGTCGGCCCGCTCGTGGGACATATGTGATACCACGCAGGCGGACCCCTCCGCTCACATGGCCCGTCAAATGCTCACCGAATACGTTACGCGAGGTCTGTCGCGCGAGGAACGGCTCGTGCTCGTCCTGTACTACTACGAGGACCTCACGATGGCGGAGATCGGCCTGGTCCTGGACCTGTCCGAATCCCGTGTCAGTCAGATCCACAAAGACGTCATCCAGCGGCTGCGCCAGCGATTCCAGGGCGTCCTGGGTGACGAACTGGTGGCGTAGCGACCCACGTCGTCCCTCGTGCCATTCCCTGCGGCTGATGAACGCATCGCGGGGCGAGAGACCACGGCGCACAGAGCACACAAGACAGCTCGAAGTAGCAAACCCAGATGCGTGCACGACGTAACGGAGCGGGAGGGCCCAACGCGTCCCGTCCGAATGGGGGCCGGCGGGTTGAAGCCCGCGATGGGGGTCCATAGAATTTGTCTGCATGGAGCGCAACATCAGGCTGCTGCTGGCCTATGACGGGAGTGAGTTTCATGGGTGGCAGCGCCAGCCGGGGCTTCGGACCGTCCAAGGGGCTTTGGAGCAGGCCGTTCGCCGGGTGGTACGCCACCAGGTGATGGTCATCGGCGCGGGGCGCACCGACGCAGGGGTACACGCGGCGGGCCAGGTGGCCAACTTCTCGACGACCTGTCCAATAGCCTGTCGGAACCTGTTCCGTGCTATCGGCGGGCGTCTGCCCAAGGACGTAACGCTGTTCGACTTGCGGGACGTTCCCCGGGCCTTTCACGCCACTCGTGCCGCTGTCAGCAAGCTCTACCGCTACAGAATCTACAACGCGCCAGGAAGGCCGGTGCAGCGGTTCAGGCAACGCTATTCCTATCATTTCTGGCAGCCGCTCGATACCGATCGGATGCGTCGTGCAGCGCACGCCTTCGTCGGAGAGAAGGATTTCGCTGCGATGGCCTCAAGGGGGGATGAGCGTGAGAGCACCACGCGAACGGTATTCCGTTGCGAGGTGTATCGGCGGTTCGAAGAGGTCCAGATCGACGTGGAAGGCCGAGGGTTCCTCTACAATCAGGTCCGCAACATGGTCGGGACGTTGATGGAGGTCGGCCGGGGCCATTGGCCCACCGAACGCGTTGGCGAGATACTCGAGGCACGGGACCGTCGCAAGGCCGGCCCGACCGCCCCAGCGCGTGGACTTTGTCTTCAATGGGTTCGTTACCCTGCGGAGGCCTTACGGCTCGGCGACGCAGCTGTCGAGTCGGCGCTATCCCAAGAGATCCCGGCAGGCGCTGAGTAGCACGAGGTATCCTTTCGCCTGAGGCTGGAACGTCGGGCGAGCATAGCCTCGACCGGCAGAAGGCGGCTCTCGGCATGCGGATCTGTCACATCATCACCCGGCTGATTGTGGGGGGGGCGCAAGAGAACACGCTGCTGACGTGCGAGGGGCTTTGCCAGCGGGGCCATGACGTCACGCTGCTGGCGGGGCCCGAGACAGGCCCCGAGGGCTCGCTTTGGGATCGAGCCCGAGCGGGTGGATATCGCCTCGAGGCGGTTGAGCCGCTCGTCCGGACGGTCAGTCCGTGGCGCGATTGGCGATGCAGGCGCGAACTGCGCAGGCGGCTGACGGCGCTCCGGCCGGATGTCGTGCACACGCACAGCAGCAAGGCAGGCGTCCTCGGGCGTCTGGCCGCGCGCGACGCGCATGTGGGGCTGATCGTTCACACAATCCACGGCATGAGTTTCAATCGCACGCAACGCCGGCCGGTACGCTGGCTCTTCCGGCGGCTGGAGCGACACTGCGGTCGCTTCACTGACGGGTTCATCTGCGTGGCCGACGCAATGACGGCTCAAGCGGTCGCCGCCGGGATCGCTCCCGCCGGCAAGTTCACGACGATCTACTCGGGCCTGGAGATAGAACGATTCGACCCGACGCGGTGCGATCGACGCGCCGTGCGGGACGGCTGGGGGTTTGGCGAGGACGCGATCGTAGTCGGCACGGTGGCCCGACTCTTCGCGGGAAAGGGCTATGAATACTTGATTCCGGCAATGAAAGCGGCTGTCCGCCAAGAACCGCGTCTGCGATTTGTGTGGGTCGGGGACGGGCCCCATCGCCGGCAATACGTCGGCGAGCTGAGCGCGGGCGGCCTGCTCGACCGTGTCGTCGTGACCGGATTGGTGCGGCCGGCATTGGTCCCACAATTGCTGGGCGGGATGGACCTGGTGGTCCACGCGTCGGCCTGGGAGGGGCTGCCTCGCGCGGCGGTTGAGGCCCTCTTGATGGAGATTCCGGTGATCAGCTTCGATAACGACGGGGCGCCTGAGGTCGTCGCGTCCGGTCAAACCGGCGAGCTGGTCCCGTTCGGCGATATCGAAGGGCTGGCCCAGGCGATCGTGCGGCTCGCCCGCGACGAGGGCGCGCGCCAACGGCACGGGCGCCAAGGCCGGCGTGCGTGTCTGGGCAGATTCTGTCATCGGCGAATGGTTGATCAGATTGAGAGGTACTACACGAAGTTAAGTGTGGGCGCGACAGATCGCGGCGGCTTTGTCAGGGCAGAGGCCGGTCAGCAAGGCTGATCGATCAGAAGCCTGGCCCGCGCGGCGACGTAGTTGGTCAAGGCTACAACTGCCGACAGGATAAGCAGGAACAAAGACCCGACTTTCATACTGAAAACAAGGTAGAGCTGCCCACCGATGACTAGGCCGGCCAGTCCGAGGGCCAGCCATCCGCACCACCACTGCTGCCTGAGCACACCCACCCCCAGCGCCACGAACAATAGCCCGAGCAGTATGCCGGCGAACAGGCCTGGGGAGTCGAGGCACTGGCCTCGACCGATGCCTCCGGCAAACGTGCTGGCGACAATGGCAACGATCCAAAGCACGCCGAACACAGACGTTACCACGCCTGCAAATCGGACCTGCTGGCGGGCGTGCTGAAGTCGCTCGACCGAGGTCTGAAAATGACTCCCCGTAGTCATAATCTTGAATGGGGATCGACCGGACAACACCGACGCATGAGCTAAAAGCGGCGGGACAGAGTCGGGCTGGTACGGATTCGGCAAGCCCCCGGAGGCGGGATAACCCAGACTATGCGGCGCTCTGCGAGGCGTGTCGGCGGGCCAGCTCGACGACCTTGTCAAACGCTGCCGGATCGGCGATGGCAAGCTCGCTGAGCATCTTGCGATTGAGGCTCACGTTAGCCTTTATCAGACCGTTGACGAACTGGCTATACCCGATGCCGCGCTGCCGACAGGCGGCGGTCAGGCGCGTGATCCAAAGGCTCCGGAAGTCGCGTTTCCGTGCGCGACGGTCGCGATAGGCATAGACCCCCGCACGGATCACGGCGTCCTTCGCGACGCGGTAGAGCTTGCTGCGAGCGCCTCGATATCCCTTGGCTGCGCGGAGAACCCGTTTCTTCCTACGATGACGGGCTGCTCCCTTTCGTGCTCGTGGCATCTACTTGAGCTCCCAACCGGATGGTCCTATACCCCCAGCCCGCGCTTCACGCGCTGGGCGTCGGCTCCGCGCAGTCGTCCGCGCTGACGAAGGCGCCGCCGACGTCTGGGGCTCTTACCACTCATGGCGTGCCCGGCGAAGGCGCGCTTGTGAAGCACTTTGCCTCGCGCTGTGACCTTCACTCGCTTGGCCAAGCCTTTGTGTGTTTTCTGCTTCGGCATTGTCCCGTCGTCCCGGAGCGATGCGCTTGCCACCTGCTTGCGGGCGCTATCCCACGCCCACGTTGCCGCCAGGCCGCCCAAAGTCACAGATCAGTGGCACTCTAGCAAACTTCGGTTCCGCGGACAAGTGCGCTCCGCTGGGCGGGCTGACCGAGCTGAGTAGCTCCGGGGGCGCCCCCGCATTCTGACGGCGCGGCCGGCACCGGTCGCACGTCACGAATCCTGCTTCTCGATCACCGCTATGTACCTGGCGCCCTGAGGCTCGAGGAACCGGCCGACTTGCCACCCGGCCGCCGCGACTATCCCCTGCATCTCGTCTCTTGATGCCAACAGATAATCAAACCAAGGGGTCGCATAGGTCCTGTACCGCACACGGATCTTTGCCTGCCCGGACATCCTGCCGCGTCGCCGGTTCAATGCATGGTATCGAAGGTGCGACGGCTCAGTCGTGTCATACGGATCCAGGCTCTCGGCTATGATCCTGGTCTCCGCCCCCGCAATGCTCGAACGCTCCGAGT
>CAYGAN010000006.1:27854-46509 GCA_964347585.1 uncultured Planctomycetales bacterium
GTTATTGCCTAGCATCAGGATCGTGTCGAATCGACCGAGCTTCGGATCGACCTGCTGTAACGGCAGGACTCTGACGCGCTTAAGGCCCCTGAGCTTGCAGACCTTCACCGCCAGCGGCGACTGGTCGATCCCGAGAACGCGAAAGCCGCGCTTCTGAAGATGCAGGCTGTGCCTTCCGGCCCCGCAGCCGATGTCCAAGACGGAGCCTCGTACGTACCTCATGGCCTTCTTCTGGTGGGCCGGCCAATCCTTGTACTCGGAGAAATAGACCCTTGGCCCCCCTGAGACGCCGATGTTGCCATCGTCCCTTTCGACGATCTCCCACGCGGGCTTTCCGTTGAGATGGTCGTACACAGCGTGACCATACGCGTCTTGCCGGTCCTTCATGACAACACCCCTCGACCGTCGCCGTCCCTACTGGCGGGATGTGCGGACCGGAGCCCGATGCCTCAGAACGGGTATCCCGACGCTCCGACGGCAGCGTGCGCCAGACGGACAGCGATAACGAAGGAGATTATGCGGGAACCGCCAGTGCCTTGAGGGTCGTGACGGGCAACAGGCCGATTCGTGCAGAGCCACCGGCCAGCGCCCATCGAATCGCTTCCACTACCTTAGCGAATTCGGGCCGAAAGGCAAGTCGCTCGCGCCCGCGCAGCGTATCACCCGGGCTCGGCTATCGCGGCCGGAGCTTCCGGGCGAGGCTACTTTGCCAACTCGATCCGGACGCGCACGCCGAGCTCCACCCCGTCCTTGTCGGCCATCAGCAAATCCAGGACTCGGTCCCGGCCGGGAACTACCTCTAGTATCTCTGCCGTGACCTCGAACCGCCCTGAGCCGGACGAGACGGACGCCGGACGCCCGGTGGTGCGGCCTAGTCCCGCAAGTCGCAGGCAAGCCACGTCCTGCCCGGTCAGCATGTATTCGCCGCGGGCAAGATAGCTCTGGCCGGCAGCTACGGTAGGCGAGCTTCCCAACACGTCCGTCAGCTTGACTTGTAGGGCGTTGGCGAGCTTCGCATCGCACTGCCCTTCAGAGATGGCGTAGCGCAGTGGCTGGAGGGGCGCCGCGGAGTTCGATTGGTAGGTCATCAGGTTTGCTCCTCAGAGTGCCTCCCATATCGCGGGTGGCGACCACGAACAGCTAGGTGAACCAGTACAACATGAACTGGGCAACGTCAATAGAATATGAACCGCTGGAGCCGACACGGCGCGGTATTGCGGGAATGGCGCGAAGAGAGACGAACCTCTGCCCTCCTGGGCAGATGCAGGGAATCATCGCATGGCGTGTCGGATTCGCTGGCGGGCGAACCACCGGCGGAGCTGTTCTTCGGCGGGCTTGCCCTTCGGGGTGTAATTGTAGTCCGCCGGCCCGCCCTGATCGGCGGTCCACTCCCACCAAATGACCCCCCCCACCTCGGGAACCGTGTCCCACGTTTTCATGAAAGCCTCGTAGCAGCGCCGCTGCTCCTCGTGGCCGGCGGGCGTGGCGACCTGATGCTGGTAGTAGTCCCACGCTCTGGCGGCGGCGCCTTCCTGGCTGCACCAGCCGACCTCGGTGAAAATCAAGGGCTTGCCGATCGTGGCCTGCCAGCGAAGGATGTCCTGCTTGAACGGCCGCCACGCCGCCAGGAGCTGCTCGACGGCTGGCGAAGGACCGTCGGCGAGCTTGTAATACGTGGTCATGCCGATCAGATCAAGCTCGCGCCAGAACTCGATCACCGTGTAGTGATCCCAGTTGGCCGAGTACGCCAGTTTGCCTTTGTACACGTCGCGGACCTCGCGGATGATCCGGCGCCACTGGTCGGTGAACTTCTCGGTGCTGACGAGCTCCGAACCGATGAAGAACAACTCGACGTCGCCTTCAGTAGCAGCCTTGGCGAAGTCAACGGTCAGCCGACGGTAGTGATCGAACCAGTGGTCCCAGTCGTTGTTCTCCGGTTGGATGACCCCGCGCCACTCCGTTCCCCGAGGATTCGACAGGAGCACCTTGGGCATCAGCGCGCAGCGAAGCCCGGCGCGGTGGGCCATTTCGAAGAGTTCCAGAAGCTGCTTGCGCGAGGGCGTGCGGTCCGGGTCGCGCGCGGGCCTTTTTGAGCCAGCGTGTTCCTGATACACGTTGGCGCTGATCATGACGGTGTCCGCACCGAGGCCCGCGACCTCTCGGATGAGCGGCGAGAAGAGCTCGACCGCTTGACGCGCGGTATCGACCTGGACAGCCACACCGTGAAAGGGCACTGTGGCCGGCACGATGGCGGTGGTGGGAAACGACGTGGGCGGGCTCGGCAAAGGCGGTGACGGTCGCTCCGTGCGCACCAGCCATATCCCGAGCCCGACGGCAAGAAGTCCGACGACCAATTTGAGCAGGTTCATCTGTTCGTTCTGCACCCGCACAAGACCAGAAGTCCTACCGGCGCGGCTTGTCGTCGTGTCGCGCCGGTCTATCGCGCTGTTCGAGTCCGGAAATTATACGCCTTCGGGCGAGTCCCCCAAAGCGCCGCTGCCGGCGATGCGAGTGCGCTGCGCGCACGAAGAGACGGGGCGAGCCCCCGCTCGCCCCGCCGGGGGTGGACCGAGGCGACGATCTCCGTGGGCAAGCCGCTCGCTAGACCGCCCCCACCTGCTCCTTGACCCATGTGGTGCCGACCGACTTCGGCCGCTCGATCGGGGCGCCGAGCGCGCGGTTCACGATCATCTGCGAACACATTCCCAGTGCCCGCGAGATGCCGAACAGGACCGTGTAGTAGTCGAACTCGGTCACGCCGAAGTGATACAACAGCGCGCCCGAGCCGGCATCGACGTTGGGATACGGATCCTTGGCCTTGCCTTGTTCCTTGAGAATATCCGGGACGACCTCGAACATGCGTGCGACGATCTGGAAGACGGGGTCGTCGCCGCAAACGCGTTTGCCAAAGGCGTGAAAGGCCGTGAATCGCGGATCGGTTACGCGCAGGACCGCGTGCCCGTAGCCCGGGATCACCTGCCCGCTGTTGAGGGTGCTCCAGCAGAACTCCGTCAGTTGCTCGGCGCTCGGCACGCCGTTGTACTTGTCATTGATGGCCAAGACGAACTTCAGGCATTCCTGATTGGCCAGCCCGTGCAGGGGGCCGGCTAGCCCGTTCAGGCCGGCGGAGACGGCGTAGTACACATCGGACAGCGCCGACGCGACGGTGTGACAGACATGCGCGCTGACGTTGCCGCCCTCATGATCGCTGTGCAGCACCAAATAGAGTCGCATGAGATTAGCGAACTCGCCCTTCGGGTCGTCAACGCCGAGCATGTGCGCGTAATTGGCTCCCCAGTCGAGCTTCTTGTCGGGGCCGATCAGATCGCCCTTCTTGAACCGGATGCGATAGATGCCGGCGCCGACGGCCGGCAGCCTGGCCAGCAGGTCCAGGGAGTCCTCCAAGGCCGGCACCCAGTACTCGGTCTTCTTCATGCCTGCGTCGTACTGTTTCTTGAAGGCCGACTCCTTCTGCATGACCAGGATCGCAGTGCCCAGCATGGCCATGGGGTGAGAGTCGGGGGGCATGGCCTTGAGAACATCCCACACGTACTTCGGAACTCGGCTGCGCCTGGTAAACTCCTTTTGCAGGTCGGCCAGGGCCG
The DNA here is from genome assembly GCA_964347585.1 of uncultured Planctomycetales bacterium. Lineage (GTDB taxonomy): Bacteria > Planctomycetota > Phycisphaerae > UBA1845 > CAYGAN01 > CAYGAN01. The sequence continues at coordinate 31,460 of CAYGAN010000006.1, forward strand.
CCTTGTCGGGAAGCTCCCCCGTGCAAAGCAGGTAGAAGATCTCCTCAGGCAGACGGTCGGTTAAGTCGGCAATCGGCATGCCGCGGATGATCAGGCCCCTGTCCGGCTCGACGAGGGACGTGTCACAGATCAGCGCCTTGACCCCCCGCATCCCACCAAAGGCCTGAGTGACCGTGACTTCAGAGATCACCTTTGTGCCGTGCTCTGTGACCAGCGCCTTGATGTCGTTCCTGAGTGCCGGGATTTGCTCGGCAAGCTTTTCCTTAAGTGCAGCCATTCGGGGTCCTCCTTTCGGCCATCTGAACAAATCAACCTTTTCCAGCGTAGCCGGATGTTACCGGCAATCCGTCTTTCTGTCACCAAGATTCGGGGCATGCTCGGACCGGGCTCGGGAACGTGCACGTCACGCGGTGCGGCCGCTTGCAAGGCTGAGGCCGGGCGCCGAGAATGGCGCGCTGCCCGGGAGCCGGGGTGGCTCGTGGGGCTTTACGCCACTGGCGGGACGGATGGTTCGCGATGAAGGTACATGAATACCAGGCTCGTGGGCTGCTGAGCGAGGCGGGCGGGGTGCCGTTGCCCCCCTGGCAGGTCGTTGAGAGGGTTGATGAAGCCGTCGATGCCTACGAGCGGCTCGGGCCGCAGGTGGTGCTCAAGGCTCAGGTCTTTGCCGGGGGCCGGGGCAAGGCCGGCTTCGTTCGCCTCTGTGACACCGCCGGCGAGGTCCGACAAGCCGCCGAGTTCATGCTCACCAATCGCATGGTCAGCAACCAAACCGGACCCAAAGGTGTTGAGGTCAAGAAACTGGTGGTGGCAAAGTCCGCCGACATCGATCGCGAATACTACGTGGGTATGGTCATCGACCGCACGCGGGGTTGCCCGGTGATGATGGTCAGCAGGGAGGGCGGCGTCGAGATCGAAGAGGTTGCGGCCAGGAACCCCGACGCAATCGTCAAAGAATGGCTGCACCCACACCTAGGTCTGCGGCCGTTCCAAGCCAACAGACTGGCCCACGCGCTGGGCCTGACTGAGAGGAATCAGCTCCAGACGGCCAACAAGGTGCTGCAAGGCTTGGCCAAGGTCTTCCTGGCGTACGATTGCAGTCTGGCGGAGATCAACCCGCTAGTTCAGACACCTCATGGCGAGATTCTGGCCATCGACGCCAAGATCAACTTCGACGATAACGCGTTGTTCCGGCACCCGGAGATCGCGGCGATGTTCGACGCCTCGGGAGAGAACCCCAACGAACAGCGGGCCAAGGAGTTCGACCTCTCGTACATCGCGCTGGAGGGCAACATCGGGTGCCTGGTCAACGGCGCCGGCCTGGCGATGGCCACGATGGACATCATCAAGCTGCACGGAGGCGAACCGGCCAACTTCCTCGACGTGGGCGGCTCGGTCACCACGGAGGGCGCCATTGAAGCGTTCCGCATCATCCTGTCGGACCGCAATGTCAGGGGCGTGTTGGTCAACATCTTCGGCGGGATCGCCCGGTGCGACACGATCGCCGAGGCGCTGATTGCTGCGGCCAAGCAGGTCGGCTTTACCGTCCCCGTCGTGGTGCGTCTGGAAGGCACCAACGTCGATCTAGCCCGCAAGATGCTCCGCGAAGCCGACATCGCCGGGCTCACCGCCGCCACGGACCTGACCGACGCAGCGAAGAAGGTCTGCGCGGCGGTGTGAAGCCCTTCGCCGACAAGTCGCCGAGGGCTAGGCGTGGACTCATGTGTCGGCCAGCAGCATAGTCCCCTTCTCAACCGGAGAGGGCGGGAGTGTGTGCGCTGCTAAGGAGCGGAGTTATGCGCGTCGGATTCATGTCCGGGTATAACGCGGAACGCATTGCGTTCATGAAGAAACACGGGTTCGGTAGCGTCGAGCTTCAGGTCAGCCGCGACGTGGACTACCTTCCCCCCAAGAAAGGCTGGCAGGACAAGGCGGCGGCCGTCAAGACGGGTTTTGAGCAAGCCGGCGTGCGCATCAGTTGCGTCGCGGGCTTTTACGACAACCACATGGATGCGGACAAGGCCAAAGCCGGGCAACTGGCCGAGCACGTCCGCAATTGCATCCTGCTGGCCGAGCACATGGGCGTCGGGGTGGTCGCGGGCTTTTCGGGGCGCCTCGTCAACGAGCCGCTTGAAGCATCCGTCCAGCCCTTCAAGAAGATCTGGGGCGAGCACGCCAAGTTCGCTGAGGATCACGGGATCAAGATCGCCTTCGAACACTGCCCGATGGGCCAGTTTCACAGCCCGCTCGGGGGGATCAACTGCATTTGCACGCCGGCCATGTGGGAGCGCTGCTTCGACGTGGTGCCATCCGATGCAATCGGCCTGGAGTGGGACCCGTCGCACCTGATCTGCCAATTGATCGACCCGGTACAGAATCTCCGCCAATGGGCAAAGAAGGTCTATCATGTGCACGCAAAGGACGCAAAGGTCTATCGAGACGTGATGGACAGCTACGGGATTTACCATCCCGGATCGATCGAGCACTGCTTTCCGGGCGTGGGTGATTCGGACTGGGCCGCGATCATCAAGGAGCTGCGCCGAGCCGGGTATGATAACGACCTGAACATCGAGGGCTGGCACGACGCGGTCTATCGGGACTTCCCCGACGGGCCGAAGCTGGAGGACGTCGGGTTGCTGATCGCCCTGCGGCATCTTTCACAGTTCGTTGATTGAACGCGGCACGCGGCGTCCTGCCGGTTCGGATGCCGAGCCGGGATGCTCGACTCCCGACAGCGGGCGCGCATCGGGCGACGACGGGCGGGGACGATTCCCACTTGTGATCCCAAGCGAAGTCACGACAATGATGTGTCGTCTTCGCAGGAGAGAATTGTGCGTGGCCGGCGTGCCGGGCGGCGCTGTGCTCGGGCCCGGCGGATCAAGAACGTTAGGAAGGAGCTGGCGATGTCGTCAAAGCACGCCCGTTTGGCCGTTCTGGCGGCCCTAGTGCTGGTGGGCGCCGGGTTCTGGAGTTGGAATGACTCGAAAGCTCAAACCGCCGCAACGCCGCCCACGCGGATAGCCGTTGTCGATATCGAGAAGGTCTTCAACGATTTCCAGCAGACCGAGGACCTGAACGATCAGTTCGAGCAGCGCAGGAAAGAAATGGCAGCAGAAGCGGAGAAACGCAGGCAAGCAATCAACCAAAAAAAGCTCGAGTTGGAGGCGTTCGCCCCCGACAGCCCGGACTACCTGCCCCGCAACAAAGAACTGCTTCGCTTGCAGATCGAGGCGAACGTGTACGAGCAGATGGTCAAGGCGGATCTGCTTCGGGAGCGGAAGGTCTGGATGGAGCTTACGTACAAGCAGATCAGCGACGCCATCGCGCGTCTTGCCAAGCAACGAGGTTACGACCTTGTCCTTACCTATGAGGAGTTGGATACGGACGTTCCCGACGAGGCGGCCTTGCGGCAGCAAATCATGCTCCGCAAGGTCATCTACGCGGACCCGCGCGTGGACCTGACCGACCCGGTGCTCGAGGAGCTGAATCGCGAGTACAGCAGCGACACGAAGATCCCATGTCAGTCACATTTAGCCTATCAGAACTGGCCAAACTAGTCGGCGGGGCGGTCCGCGGCGATGCGACCAGGCGAATCGCCGGGGTGGCGGCGCTGGACGAGGCGGACGCAACGCACATCACCTGGGTCTCGCACGAGAGGTACGCCCTCCGCGTCGCTGCGAGCAAGGCCGGCGCCGTCGCCGTCACGCCGCAGTTCGGCGAGACGCCCATGCCGGCGATCTTATGCGCCGATCCGGAGTGGGCGATTGTGCAGATCCTGCGGCGATTCGCGCCTCCGCTGCCACGCCCGGCAACGGGGGTGCATCCATCCGCCGTCGTGGCTGACTCAGCCCAGCTCGGGAAAGAGGCCGCCGTCGCGCCGAATGTCGTGATCGGCGACGGCGCACGCGTGGGTGATCGCACGGTACTGCATGCAAACGTCGTGATCGGCCCGGAGGTGGAAATCGGCGAGGATTGCGTACTCTGGCCTGCGGTGGTCGTCCGAGAGAGATGCCGGCTGGGCGACCGAGTGATTCTTCACCCGCACGTGATCATCGGCAGCGACGGCTATGGGTATCATCTGGTGCAGGGCCGGCACGAGAAGATTCCACAGATCGGCACGGTCCTGATCGAAGACGATGTGGAGATCGGCGCCGGCAGCTGCGTCGATCGAGCCAAATTCGGCCAGACGGTGATCGGCCAGGGGACTAAGATTGATAACCTTGTTCAGATTGCCCATAATGTCCGCACTGGCCCGCACTGCATCATCGTAGCGCAAAGCGGCATCGCCGGCAGCACACGGCTGGGCAGCTACGTGGCGCTGGGCGGGCAAGTGGGTGTACGGGACCATCTGGCGTTGGGAGACCGAGTTCGGGCGGCTGCGTGCTGTTGCATTTCCAAGGACGTGCCCGCGGGGATGTCCGTCAACGGCATCCCTGCGGTGGACAATCGACAATACTTACGAGAACAGGCACAGGTACGCCGTCTGCCCGAGTGGGTCCGGCTGCTGAAGGATCTAGCCAAACGGGTCGAGAGCCTTGAGACCGCAGCAAACGATACAGAATCCGGTTGAGCTTAGCGGCCGGGGGCTGTTCACCGGCCAGGCGGTGAACGTTCGCTTCAAGCCCGCCGGGCCCAACGGGGGCATCGTATTCGTCCGGACCGATCAGGGCGAAGCGGTCCGTATCGCCGCCACGCTGGATAACGTATCCAAACGTGCCCGCCGCACGTCCCTCCGCAACGGCATGGTCGCTGTCGAGACGGTTGAACACTGTCTGTCTGCGTGCGCGGCGATGGCCATCGACAACCTGGAGATCGAGCTGGACGGAGCGGAGCTGCCCGGGTTCGACGGCAGCTCTGAGCCGTTCGCGAGAAAGCTCCAGGAGGCCGGCGTCCAGCAGATCAACGCGCAGCGCAGGGCCTTCGTGATACCTGAGACGGTTCGCGTGACCGAGGGCGACGCGGAGGTGCTGGCGCTGCCGCCGCTGCCCGGTCACGAAGACAAGCTCGAGGTCTATTACGAACTGGAATACGAGCTTGCTTCAATCGGCCGGCAAATGCTCATTGTGCAGGTCACTGCCGAGGACTTCGTCCGAGAGCTCGCGCCCGCTCGGACGTTCGTCCTCGAGGACGAGGCCAAGCAATTTCAGGCGGCCGGGCTGGGCAAGCATCTGACCTACCGTGACATTCTGGTGTTCGGTCCCGACGGACCGATCGAGAACGAGCTGCGATTCCCCGACGAATGCGTCAGACACAAGATCCTCGACGTGATCGGCGACATGGCGTTGCTGGGGCGCGCGCTGTTGGGCAGGATCCATGCTCGCAAATCCGGCCACGCCCTCAACCACGAGATGCTGCGCAAGCTCGCCGAGATGATGGAATCGCAGGAACTGGCGGGCCGGCTGGCCGCCGAGCCGAAACTCGACATACGCCGCATTCAGCACATCCTCCCGCACCGTTATCCGTTCCTGCTCATTGACCGGATCATCGAGCTTGACGGCACGCACCGGGCGGTGGCGATCAAGAACGTGACGATCAACGAGGAGTTCTTCCAGGGACATTACCCCGGCCAGCCGATCATGCCCGGCGTGCTGATCATCGAGGCCATGGCCCAGTTGGGCGGGGTGTTGATGTCGCAGGAGTTGGAGCATAAGGGCAAGGTGGCTGTGCTGCTAAGCATGGACAACGTCAAATTCCGCCGGCCCGTCATGCCCGGCGACCAACTGCTGCTGGAAGCGGAAAGCATTCGCATCAAGTCGCGCACGGGCCATTGCAAGTGCCGCGCGACGGTGGGCGATTCGCTCGCCGCTGAAGCGGAGATCAAATTCATGATGGTTGACGCCGACCCCATTTGAGACCACGGCGGGCCAGAGGTGAGGCCGAACCGGACAATGAACGTGTTTTGAATTATGAGCAAGATTCACCCGAGTGCGTGCGTGGACAAGAGGGCCGAGATCGGCGCCGGCGTGGAGATCGGTCCGCATTGCGTCGTCGGCCCGAACGTCGTTCTTGGCGACGCGTGCCACCTGCACAATACCGTCACCATCACCGGAAAGACGACCGTGGGGCGCAACAACGAGTTCTTCCCGTGCGCGGTGATTGGAGCGGCGCCTCAGGACCTCAAGTACCGCGGCGGCCTGACGGAACTGATCATCGGCGACGATAACGTCTTTCGCGAGCAGGTCACGGTCCATCCGGGCACGGAGTTGGGGGGAGGAGTCACTTCCGTCGGAAGCCACAATTGTTTACTGGTGGGGGTCCACCTTGCCCACGACGTCAAGGTCGGCGACCATTGCGTGGTGGCGAACTACGTCCAGATTGCTGGGCACGCCCACATCCAAGAGCGCGTCCACATCGGCGGAGTGGCGGCGTTTCATCATTTCGTCACCGTGGGCAGACTCGCTTACGTCGCGGGCATGTCGCGCGTCACCGTAGATGTGCCGCCCTTCATGATTACGGCCGGCTACCCGGCCCGTGTTCGAGGCGTCAATGTGCAAGGCATGACGCGCTGGAACTTCAACCGGGATCACATCGACTGTATGCGCGAGGCGTTCAGATTCCTCTTCGGGCGGAAGGGACAAGGCGAGGGGGCCAGCCTGCTCGAGCGGGTCCAGCTGTTCGAGTCCAACGGGCAGCTGGACGAGAACACCCGGTACCTGTGCGACTTCCTGAAGCGTTCGACAATCAACGGGGTTTTCGGCAGGCACCTGGAATCGGTGCGGCGGGACACGGCCGCCGACCGCGGGGAATTCTACCGGCAAGGTTCTGCCGACGCGTCCGAGCCGGCCCCTCACCCGGGCCCGCCGGATCCCGAGACGATCGGAGACGATGAGGTGCGCTTGTGACTGCGCGGGCGCAGCAAGAACCCGCCGAGAAAGGCGGGCAGGCCTGTGCAAGGCGCGTTCGCGTGGCCGTCCTCGGCGCTGGCCGGATGGGCCGCCATCACGCACGCATCTATCATGAGTTGCCCGAAGCCCAGCTCGTCGCCGTGGTCGATCGGGATCAGGCCCGCGCCGCCGAGGTAGCTGGTCAATACGGCTGCGAGCCCGTAACGACGCCGGCGGGGGCGATCGAGTTGTGCGACGCGGCGAGCATCGCCGTGCCCACCGTGTATCATGCCGAGGTTGCCTCACCGCTCATCGAGCGCGGCGTCGCCCTGCTGATCGAGAAGCCAATCGCCGCAAGCATCGACGAAGCCCGGTCGCTTGTGGCGCAGGCTCGCAAGCATGGCTGCCTGCTTCAGGTGGGCCACACCGAGCGATTCAACCCCGTCGTTCGGGCAATGGACCGGATGGCCGTCGTGCCGAAGTTCATCGAGACGCACCGCATCAGTCCGTTCACCTTCCGCTCTGCGGACATCGGCGTGGTGATGGACATGATGATCCACGACATCGACATCGTCCTTCATCTGGTTCGGGACCGCCCCGTGCGGGTCGAGGCCGTCGGGGTGAACGTACTCAGCCGGCACGAGGACATCGCGAACGCACGGGTCACGTTCGCCGGCGGATGCGTGGCGAACCTGACCGCTTCGCGGCTCGCGCTGAAAACGGAGCGCAAGATCCGCGTGTTCAGCGAGGAGGCCTACCTCTCACTGGACTATCAGAAGAAGACGGGGATCGCCATCAAGAAGAACGCGAACCTGGACGTGCTCAAGCTCGCGCGCGACAGGGACTTCGAGGACCTCTCGCAGATGCAGGAGCTGGACTTCGGCTCGATGGTCAAGGTCGAGCCGCTCCAGATCGACGATACGGAGCCGCTCCGCGCCGAGCTGCAAGCCTTCCTGCATTCGGTGCGTACGGGCGAGCCGCCACCCGTCACAGCCGAAGACGGCCTGGCCGCCGTCCAGCTCGCCGCCGATATCGTCACCAGCATCCAACAACACCAGTGGGACGGCACGCCGACCGGGCGCGTCGGACTCCGCGAGCGGATGGTCTCGGCGAACGAATAGGCCGGTGCTCGCGAGCGCTGACGTCCGGCTTGGCATCGGGGCGCCGGCACCAAGTCGAGCTCACCCCCCGGCGCGGGCGGTGCCCGCCCGGGTGATCAGGGCGATGCTTTCGTCGCTTCGGCCCGGGCGCAGCGCGAGGGGATCGTCCAGCTGGACGAACGTGTCCCAGTTCCAGAACAGCACCAGCGGAATGCCCGCGCGTTCGGCGACGGTGAGAGTCTGTCGGACCGCGGCGACTGCTTCGGGCTGCATATAGACCGGCGCTACGAGCTGCGGGCTGGGGCCGCATTCGCCTACGTACATCGGCTTGCCGATCCGGTCGGCCAAGCGCTTGAACATCGCCAGCACCAGCATCGATCCATCCTGGCGATCGGGCAGATACGTCTCGCCGGCCTCGTAGTGATGGATCGAGATGAGGTCAATAGGGTCCGGGTGGGTCAGACGAAGGTACTCGGCGAGTTCCTGCTCGCCGTCCGGCTGCCAGGCCCGCTCGGCGCTCTGCGATCGGGCCGCACGAAGCAGGTGCATCGCCGAGGGGCGCGGCGCCGCGTACCCGCTGCCGATCAAGTGATTCGGGTCGATGGATCGGATGTGCTCGGCAAGCCGCCGCGAGAAGGCCGCTAGCTCATCGCTGGTGTAGTGGTTGCGTTCGTCGCGGACCACCGGCGGAGTCAGGAGCCGCTGCTCAGCGGCCTCTTCGAGCGCTTGCAGGACGCCTTCAGGCAGGTGAAACCACAGGTCCGCCAGCAGATTCAACTCGTTGGGCAGCTCCCAGAACAGGACGGTCGGCCGGTCTCGGTAGCGGCCGACGAGCTCGCCCAGATAGACGGAAAGCATCCTGCGGCTCTCGCAGTCCGGCTGGGTCATGAAATCGTGCAGCGACTCGTGCGCCAGGTCGCACCACGTTCCCGGGAAGAAGTAGATGTTGACGATGACTCGGATGCCGTGCTGATCGCAATCGTCGAGCATCCGGTCGTAAAGGCTGAAGTAACGGTCAGGGTCCTTGTAATAGGTCTCAGCGAGCCATCGAGGCCAGTAAGGCGTGCCGTTGATGCGGATCACATCGAGTCCCCGCTCGGACAGATCGGCGAGGCTCTTCTGCGCTGCGGTGAGCGCCGAGCCCGGATCGAGCTCGTCGGTAAACCCGAAGGGGGCCAGGTACTGCATCAACAGGTCCCACTTGTTGACGCTGACCTTGACGAAGGGCTTGCCGTTCAGGATCAGCTTGGTCCCGCGCGCCTGGAGATAGCCGCCCTGACTCATACTCGCGCAGCCGGCCAGAGTCAGATCAGCGACCGCTATAGCAACCTTGAGCCAAGTTTTCATCTGAGCTCGGACTACCGAGACGAATCGCCGTCGATCAGGCCCGCATGCCCCGGCGGCCCGGTCGGATGTGAGACCGGCAGCGCCTCGGCGCCGGCAACGCGCAGGCGGTGCCGACGCAGCATGGTCCAGACGCCCACCAACCACACGGCCGCCCAGAACACAAACATGGATAGGCCCAACCAGGTAGGACTCCCCACTACCGTGGACGAGCCCGTCGGCTGGAACGCGATTCGGGACGGGTCTCCGTGCGCATCCACCGGCGAGCAGATGACGCGCAGGCCCCGCAGTATCGATGTCTGGCCAATCAGTTGCACCACCTCCTCTGCGACGCCTCTGACAACGGCGCTGTCCCTGTCGATGCCGGCAACACCCATCCAACGCAGCAATGCCTCTTCGTCGAAGCCGGCACGGTCCTGAACGACTTGTCCGCTCCCGTTGATGAAGCGATACCCCATGCTCGGCAGATGGACGTGCATCGCCGAGGCCCGGAGGCCATCGAAACGGAGCCTGACATTCTCCATCGGAACGTCCTTGCGAGCGCCAGCGGACCATGGCCATTCGAGCAGCCGTCCTTTCGTCTCAACACGGATAGTAACCTTGTCTCGCTGGTCAAGGTCGCAGGATATCACGCCGCCGCTCCTGACGGTGTGCAGACGGGGGCCAAGGGCCGAGAGGAAGGCCGTCAGGACAAGAACTGCAATCGCCAGCAAGAACGTCCACAACACGATGCGGGCTGCAGGCCCCGGCGCCCGCCGCATGCCGCCGACGATGATCCCAACTTCGCGCAAGTCCGCCCCACACTCGGGACACGTCAGCGTCGATATGCCTCGTACACAATAGCCGCACCGGCCGCACGACGGCAGGTCGGCGGATCGTCCCGCCCGCGCCGAGCGCAGCCACCACAAGAGCAAGACAAGGACGCCAATGATGCCTATCAGCATGCAGGGCGACCCGATCAGCCGGCTTGGCGTGCTAGCCGCCATGAGTGTCAGCGGTGGCGGGATAGGCATGGCGATTGCCGATGCTAAAGGGACTACCTGACTTCCGCAACGGCCGCGGTCACACAGTACGTTCGCGCTGACGCGCTCGTCTCAGACATGGCCAGTCCCACCCTGGCGGCGCCAGGACGAGTTGGCTGCGGTCAGGCTAAGATGGCCGCAGCTTCCGCCACGATCCGGTCCAGGGCGATGCCGGCGGGACAGACGGATCGACACGTGCCGCACTGCTGACACAGTCGCCGCGGGTCGTCGCGGAGACAGCGGTACAGCTGCCTCGCAAGCGCCCGATCACCATAGTGGCGGTAGTAGCTGTGGAACCGGAGCACGTCGGCCACCGCGACGCCACGCGGGCACGCAGTCGTGCAGCGATCGCAATGCCGACAGGTGCTGCGCGTCTCCAGAGCCACCCGCGATCGCAGGGCGCCCAGCTGGGCTGTGGTCAACTTCCTGGTGGCGGCCAGGAAGTTCTGTTCCATCATCCGTTGATCCCCGATGGCACTGACGACCGCGTCGATGCCGGGCGCGTGGAGCATGTAGGCGTACCCTCGCTGGTGCTTGTTGAACTTCAGCTCGTCCATGCGGTCGAGCATCTGCTTGGTGGCTACATCGTCGGGGCCTTTGATCTGGCCGGACGTCTTCATGGCGATGATGCCGACGTCGCGGTCTTTGAGTTTCGCTATGACCTCGCGGACATCCTCGTATCCGGGCGGGCTGACGGCAGGCATGATCAGGTCGATCTTCCAGGGCCCCTCCGTGTCCGCCTCCAGGGCCCGCCACAGGACCTGCTTGACGTTGGAGTGCGTACTGAAGCCGAAATGTCGAACCTTGCCGGCCTTGTGCGCGGCTTCGTAAGCGCGCCAAACCTCCTGGAGATCGAAGAGCCAGGGGATCTCGATCCCGTGCATCATGTAGCAGTCCACCGTGTCCATCCCGAGTCGCCGGAGCGATTCGTCGAGCTTCTGGCTGTAGAGGCGCGCGACCAACCGGCCGGCGGGGCGCAGATCCGGCTTGTCCGCCTTGCGCTCTCGTTGCTGCTCGACGGCTTTTTTGAAGAGCTTGTCGAGTTCGGCGTCGATACGTCGGTGGCCGGCGATGTCACTGGCCTTACTGGTGATCCATACCTTGTCTGCGGCTCGCTTGAGGACCTCAGCCATTTCCGCCTCGCTCTTCCCGTCGCCGTAGCATGAGGCGCTGTCGAAGTAATTGAGCCCGCGCTCGATCATTTGCATCCGCAGGCGCAGATCGCCGGGGTTCCCCGCGACGATTCGGCTGCACATGTAGTTGGTCCTGCCGAGTCGCCGATAAGCCATTGTAGGTTGTTTGTTCCGCCAGATGAGCTTGCTTTCGTCGATGCGGCTCTCGCCGGAAGGACGCGTTTCCTGTGCTTCGGACGCGCCGGTGACTACACCGGCCATCGTCGCCGCGCCGACCGCGGTGGCTTTCAAGAACTCGCGTCGGTCCATGTGATTTGGATACAAGGACATTTCTCGCCCTTCCTTTCACTAATTCTGCTCCGATCGGCCGCCGCCAAAGAGAGCAGCACAACTCTGATACGATCGTGACGTTGAAACCAGGCCCGGCCCCTTCTAGAGGCGGGAACGTGTCAGCCCCTCGGCGGTGCCGGGCGGCATAGGCACGGCCCTGAGCACCGCCTCTTGAAACTCCTCACGCCGTTCGATCTTCGCTCTCAAGATTAGATCCAGCAAGTATTCTTTCTTCAGCTGCTCATACTGCTTGTTGCGCAACGCTTCGATGATGGCCGGCTGCGCCTCGGCGAACGAGACGTGCACAGCCGGTACTACCTTGCCCGCCTTGACGATAAAGAACGCCTCCGGCGTTTCGACGATTTCGCTCGTCTGTCCTTCCTGCAGAGTGAAGAGCTTTCTTGCCGGCTCGGCCCAGCGGCCTCGCAGCCCAGGCTCGGTGATCATACCCCACGCGCCGCCTTCCTTGGCGTGCAGGCCGACGGAGTACGTCTTGGCCACGGCGGCGAAATCGACCCCGCTGCGCAGTTCCTGTGCCGCCCGCTCGATTCGCTTGCGCGCTTTGCCCTTGGCCTCGGCCAACTCGGCCGGGCTCGCCTCATTCGTGAGCTTGCCGAGGAACCCACTGACGGCCACCTCGATCAGAAAGAGCTCTGCTCGCGCTGGCCGGCTGTATTCGCTCTCGTGTGCTTTGTAGTACGCCTCAAGCTCGGGGCGTCGCGGCTTGTCCAGCTTGCTCTCGATCCGATCTCGCAGGAACCCCATCGCCACCAGCTCGCGCCGGATCCGTTCCCTTTCGCGCTCCATGGACTGTCCGACCTCCGCCAAGTACTTCTCGAAGCGCGATTCAACGCCGCCGAATTCTTCGTTGATGCGGGCTTTGATCTGATCATCGACGGCGCGATCGATCGCCTCGTTCTGCTCATCGAGCAGCTCGCGCGCGGCCTGCTGATACACCAGGAGCAGGTTGATTTCCTGCCAGATCCGCGTGCCAACCTTCCTTTCCATCTGACGCACGTACTGCTGGGGCGACACCTCTTTGAGCATTCGCTCCAGCTCCGCCATGATCGGCGTGAGGATGTCTTCGACGGTAATTACGTCGTGGTTGACCACCAGCATTCGGGCCGTGACGGACGAACGACCGGGCGAGAGCCGCGCAGGGCGGGGCCGCGCCGTCGCGGTTTCGACGGAAGGCCCCGGCGACGAGCGTGAGGCCCCTGCAGTCGCGTCGGCCGGCCGGGGCTCCTCTGGGCGAAGCGCTCCTACCGCGTGCGCGCGCCGAGGCGAAGATGAGGCAACCGGCGATGCCTCGGGCCGAGCGCTGCGCGAGGCCAGCTGCGCCGAGTCCTGCTCGACGGCGTCATTCTGCTGCTCCGACTTCCACCAGTCCCACCGGCCTTCGCAGCCGACCGCGCCAGCGGCAAAGACAGCAGCACAGACTCGTATGGCACTGGGGGGGCGTCTCATCGCGCCGAGAGTATATTTTCAGGCACCGGCTTCTGCAACAACCGCCTCAGGACGGCCAGCAGCGTGGCCGACTCGAGGTACCGGGCGGGCAATCGCCAGTGCAATGTTTCTGGATCGGGCAGCCGCACGGATCCCGTGGCACCGGCAAAAAGCGCGTCGGCAAGGGCCAGATCATCCACGCTGAATACCAGGTCAGGTGCCTGCAGGATGATCGAGCGCACCCTCCAAGGCTGAGCAAGCACACGAAGCTCCGCCAGGTCGAGCAGCGTCCGGACCTGGGGTGGGTACTTGCCGAACGCGTCGATCAGATCCGCCTTGAGCGTTTGCAGATCCTCAGGCGTGCGGGAGCGTGCGAGCCGACGGTAGATCTCCATCCGGCAGCGCTGTGACTGGATGTAGCTGCGTGGGATGTGTGCGGTGACGTTCAGCTCGAGATGCACCCGACGGAACTCGTCTGGCTGCTCGTTCCTGAGCCTTCGCGAGGCCTGCTCGAGAAGCTGACAGTACATCTCATAGCCGACAGCGGCGATGTGGCCGCTCTGTTCGGGCCCCAGGATGTTGCCCGCCCCACGAATCTCCAAGTCGCGCATGGCGATGCGAAAGCCCGCTCCCAGCTCGCTGTACTCCTCGATCGCTTTGAGCCTCTTGGCCGCCGCGGGCGTAATCGGCCGATCGCCTGACAGGAGTACGTAACAGTAAGCGCGGTGCTTGTACCTGCCCACGCGCCCGCGCAACTGGTGTAAGTCGGCCAGGCCGAAGCGGTCGGCACGGTCGATGAAGATCGTGTTGACGTTGGGTATGTCGATGCCGCTCTCGATGATGGTGGTACATACCAGAACGTCTCCCTCATGTCGGACGAACCTGACCATAACATCTTCCAGGTCGCGCTCCGGCATCTGGCCATGCCCGACCAGGACGCGCGCCTCAGGAACGATCTTGCGTACCTCGTCGGCCACCGACTCGATGTCGTACACCAGGTTGTGCACGAAATAGACCTGCCCGTCCCTGTTCATCTCGCGGATGATCGCGTCGCGGATCAAGGCCCGGTCGAACGTACGGACCTGCGTGACGATGCTGCGGCGATCCATCGGGGGCGTGGCCAATGAACTGATGTCCCGGACGCCCAGCATGGCCATGTGCAGCGTGCGCGGGATCGGCGTGGCCGTCGATGACGACCAACCCGAGATCGGCAAAGCCAACGTCGCTGCTCAGCAAGCGGTGGGTGCCGATCAGGATGTCGATCTGACCCTTGCGCACTTTCCCGACAATGCTCTTCTGGTCACCGTCGGTCCGGAATCGCGACAGGCAGTCAATCATGAACGGAAAGTCGGCCATTCGCTCGCGAAACGTCCGAAAGTGCTGCTCGGCCAGGACCGTCGTCGGCACGAGCACGGCCACCTGCTTGCCGTACTCGACCGCTTTAAAGGCGGCGCGCATGGCCAGTTCCGTCTTGCCGTAGCCCACGTCCCCGCAGAGGAGCCGATCCATCGGCTGCAGGCAGCCCATATCCTTTTTGATCTCCTCGGCAACGAGTAGCTGGTCCTCGGTCTCCGGGTAGATGAACGATTCCTCGAACTCGCGCTGCCATTCGGTGTCCCCCGGATACGCCGTTCCCGGTTGCGAACCCCGGGCCGCCTGGATGCGCAACAACTCGGCGGCCAGATCGCTGACAGCCTGCTCGACCTTCTCCTTCGTCCTTCGCCAGCGCGTCCCCCCGAGTTTTGAAAGCTGGGGCCGAGCCGGACCGGCCCCGACGTACCTCTGGACCAGGTCGATCTGGCTGGCGGGGACGTGAAGGGCGGCCCCTTCGGCGAACTGCAGCGTGAGGAA
>CAYGAN010000006.1:46519-53954 GCA_964347585.1 uncultured Planctomycetales bacterium
TTGCGCAGCGTCTTCATGCCCCGGAACTTGGCGATCCCATGCACAACGTGCACGACGTAGTCGCCGACCTGGAGGTCAAGCCAGCTTTCCACCGGTCTGGTGGCCACGGCGCGTCGAATGCGCCGCCGTTGCTCGTACCGATGAAAGATCTCATGGTGGCCGATGACGATCAGGTTGCCCGGCGCCCACTTGAACCCCCGGTGGATCAGGCCGATTCGCAGATCGATCGATTCAGCAAGCCCGCCGCCCGTCTGGACAATGAGTTCTTCCAGCCGGCGGCGCTCGGCGTCATTATCACAATACACGCAGACCTGGTGGGTCTCGGCCAGCGCGCAGAGCTCACCCACCGCCTCCGTCGTCTTGGTCTCGAATCGCTGTACGCTCTCGACCTGGAATCGAACCGTCTCGGTTCCCTCCGTTCCGCCGAAACGCGCAAGGTGGAGCTGAGCGAAGTCGGATGCACGTCGGAAGACCGCTTCGACCGGCAGCAGACCCTTGGGTTGATCCAATCGGTCCCAGAACGCACGGCCCAGTTCATCGATCTCGAGCGGTTCGTCGAAGACGATGACCGTCTCCCCCGGCAGATACGACAGAAAGCTGGTCGTTTGGTGCGCATCGTCAGCTCGAGCCTGGGCGAGCCCAGCCACGCGCGCCTCCGGCAGATCTTGCGTTGATCGCTGGGTGGCCGGGTCGAACTGGCGAATCGATTCGATCTGATCGCCGAAAAACTCCACGCGGATCGGATCGACGTCGCCGGTGGGGAAGATGTCGAGAATCCCTCCCCGCACGGCGAAGTCGCCGGGGCTCTCAACCATCTCGAGCCGCTCGAACCCGTGATCCGCCAGCCAGCCCGCCAATTCCTGCGGGTCCCGTTCGTCGCCGGGAGCAAGGACGATCGAGTTGGCCTCCAGTGCATCCGGGGTGGGCACGGGCTGCATCAGAGCCTGGATCGGCGCCACGATCATCAGCGGCCCGGCGCTCTCGGCGGATGTGACGGGCGGCTGCGAGGCGCGGGATGCTCGACGCGTCGCCGGATCGCCACGGCCGGTTGCCGCTCCGTCGCTTGACTCCGCCGGTGCGCCGCGTCCCACATTGCGAAGCCCGCAACAGAGTTGAATGCGCTGCCCGGCAATTTCCCCACTGGCGGGGCCTTCACCTGGCAGCGCTTCCCACGCGCTCAGAAGCTCGGGCGTCCTGGCGCTGACAAGCTCGATGTCGTCGCGGGCGTCGTCGGCTTCGTCAAGATGGGCTGTGACGTATAGCAGCGGCCGGCGAAGTTCAGCGGCTGTGAGTGCGGCCAGGATGGGCGCGAACGATCCCCACAGGCCCGTGACTGAGACGACCCCTCGGGCTGTCCTCAGCCGGGCCACCAGCGATCGGAAGTTCTCATCTGCGGTGATCGCTTCGATCACCATGGTGCCAGCCCGCATCATAACCCGCGATGCGAGCCGGTCAAGCTAAGGCGGCGATGCAGAATCGATCGGCGGGGCCCGGAGCCTACTGGCTCCTCAAGCAGCCCAGATGAATCATAGTCGGCGGCATCTTCTGGGCCGGCTCACGGTCTCGGTTGGCGTCGGCCGTCTGCTGGATCATGTGGTGACGCTCGCCCTGCGGCAGCGGACCCTGGTTGCAGACCACGTAGCTATGATCGATACCGATCCGACGCAGTGGGCTGATGTGGTCCTGACTGGCGAACTGGCCTGGTTGCGTTTCCTTCAACCGGCTTGTCGTCGTGCGGATCACCTGGGGGGCCCAGTAGTACTCGCGATGGGCGAAGAAGATGTCCAGGCCGCCGTTCGGACGGAATGCCAGCTGAGGCAGGCTGATCCCAGCCGACGGGATCGAGCCCCGCCCAAGTAGCTCCCACCGGTAGTCCCAGTTGCTGATCTGGATAATCCGCCAGCCGTCCGACTGTCGCGTAGCGACGTACATCTGCGTGCCGCCGTTCGGGCCGTACTTGAGGTACCCGATGTACGGCCGATCCTGGGCGTCGATCGCGATCGTCCCGCCATTGAGCAGCCCGCCATTGTGCCCGACTGGATCGACTACCTCGGCCTGCTCCGGCCGGATCGGGCTTTGCAGTGGCCGCCCGTCCGACCTCTGCCAGCTTGTCCCACCATCGGGGCTTAGCGCGTAGCACACGCGCTCGTTTGTCTCGACGTCGGGCGTTTCGCGCCAGCACCACGCCAGATGAAGCCGGCCTTTCGAATCGAACGTTATCCCCATAGGGTACGCACTGAACCGAGGCTTGCCGCTGATGACTGATCCCCGCGTCCGCTGTCGCCACACCTGTTCGGTCTCATCATAGCGCAGCAGGAGCCGCTCGCCTTGGCCGCTGGCGCCGAAGCGGTACATGACCGCCAGACGTCCGTCCTGCGGGAAGTGCAAGAAGTGCGGATACGTCACGCGCGTCTCGCGGGTGGGACCGAAACGGTCGATGCGCTCAAAGCTCGTAATGTCACCCGGCCGAGCCGTGCGGAAGTAATTCAGATCGCTGCAATGGTGATTCGCGGTCAGGTGAATATGCCCGCGCCGGTCCAGTGCCATGGCAATCCGGTTGTGCGCGTCCCAGCCGACCCGTTCGTCCAGGCGCGCGAACTGCCAATCGGCTGAATTCAACTCGCGCACGCCGACGGTCAACTGGCGATGCGCGTCATAGAAGGCAATGTATTGGCGGCGCGCGTCGCTGATCAGCGCCTGGCCTGCGTTGACCGGTGTGCCGGCGAACGCGCGGGCCACGGGAACGACATCGATGCTCTCGGCCCCCGCCCATCGGCGATAGATCCCGGCGACATCGGCATCCTGTTCGTTGCCCGAGTGGGCCACGACGCGATACCTCAGTCGCAACGTCTCGCCCTTCGCCAGGCGCCAGCCTTTCTTGTCGAGCCAGAACATCGGCGTCGGCGAAATGAACCCGTAGTCGCGCGTGAACCAAGGCGCCGGGAACCAGGGGTTCTCAGGATGACCGAGGATGGCAATGCCCTCAACGGCTCCGCCGTTGTCACCCGAATAGTCGCACCAAGCTGCCTTCTGGCCGAACGTCTGCTCTTCGCCGCGCCGCCCGGCGGCGTCGATGAGTCTCCCGCCTCCCGTGACGCCGAGTGCCGGCACGACGCGAGCCGAAAACAGAGAATGATTCGTTTTCTCGAAGCGTACGTCCTCGAGCGCCCGCAGGACGATCTCGAAGTCGATGAATTGAAGCTGCTTTGACGGAGCGGACACGATCACTCTACGTCGGTCCTCGATGATCGGCTCCTTGCCCGGCACGCACCACAAACAGCGATCTTCGAACTCGATCTTGCGCCCTGAAGCGTGCGTGATGCGAGGCCCCTGAGAGGCGATCCGGCCGCGATCGTTGCCCTGCTGCCAGAAGTTCGCTCCGTTGACCCGGTCGCATGCGAAGAAGAGCGAATGATGATGCGGGTACGGCTCAGATGACTCGGTGGTGATCGACCGGCCCGTGGCCGGACCGTTGACCGGCCAGAAGTACGGATACTTCTGCTTGGCGTCGAAGCAATAGGCGGTAAAGAGCCTGCCAGCCACGTCGATCCTGAGCGAGGGACCTTCGATCCGGGCGGTAAGGCGGCACACGTTTGTCTCCCGTAGCTTGGGTCCGGGTCCACTGGCGGGCGGCTGAGCGAGGCCCGCTACGGCAGCGGCCGCCGCCCACGCCGCCAGCAAGACCGTTGCCGTGCGCGTAAGTGCCGGTTGCCGCTGGGCGTCGATCATGTCCCGACCGTTGATCTGGAAGCCGGCCCCGGCCATTTACACCTCAAGCAAGGGCGTAGCCTCATAGCGAGAGGCGACGTGCAACGGAACGGACCGACCGACGGTTCGGCTGTACGTAGCCAAGGCGATTTCCGGATTGTTGTTCTGTTCGCTGAGGTGAGCCAGCGCGACCCAACGCAGGCGGCCGTTACCGACCTTGGCAACCAACGAGGCCGACTCGACGTTAGAAAGGTGCCCGCGCGCCCCCCGGATGCGGTCCTTGAGCCGCGGCGGATAGGGACCTCGCGCCAACATCACCGCGTCGTAGTTCGACTCCAAATAGGCGGCATCGAGCGTGGCCAGCAGCTTGGCCAGCCCTGAGAAGGGGTGCCCCAGGTCGGTTAGTATTCCGAGACGCTTGCGGCCGTGTTCGACGACAAAGGCCACACTGTCGGCCGCATCGTGGGGTGTCCGAATCGTATGCACGATCACCTCACCCAGGCGGAGGCGGCGGCCCGACTTGAAGTACCGCACGTCGCTGACCGGGCCAAGCGGACAAGGCACCGCCCGCCACGTGGCTCGGGTCACGTAAATCGGCAGGCCGAACTTGCGCTGATAGATCCCCGCGCACCGGACGTGATCGATATGGTCGTGAGAGACGATCAGCGCGTCGGCGTCCTTGGGGTGGCGTCCGCGAGCGGCCAGCCGCAACTCGGCCTGCCTGCCGCTGATCCCCGCGTCGAACAGCAAGCTCACGCCGCCGGCTTCGACGTAAACACAGTTGCCGTTCGAGCCGGATTGCAGCGAACACGTCAGCATCAGCTTCCGTCCCGATCTTCCAGCCAAAGCAGCCCGCTGCCGTTGGCCCAAGGTAGATTGTCGCCGGGGCTTGTGCAAGGCGTCAACCGACCTGGTGCGTTCGACGCCCGCTGCCGGGTGTTGAGTTCGCCGCCCCGCCGGCCTTCCGCGTGATAGCGGCTTCCGGGCGAGCCGTCTTTACCGGACCGAGTGGTGTGACCTGACTACGTCCGATCAGCGACGGCCGTCCGAAGCGCGAAGAGCTTTGGGTAAACGGGCGATTTGTACCGAAACTAACGGGCCATGTTTGCCGGTACGCTCGCTGAATCGTATATTTGCCAAGCCAAGCGGCTGACTTCTCGTCAGTCGGGAACTGAAAGGCTTATTGGATGCAGATTACTCGAAAGGTGGCGGCGAGACTTTCCCATCTGTTTGTGGCAGAGGACGGCCCTTCGGCCACCGAATACGCGATCTTGCTGGCCTTGTTGATCCTTGTGGCGGTTGCGGCCATCGGCGGGATCGGCTCGCGGGTGTATAACATTTACCAGAACATCGACAGCACGGTGTCCGGGGCCGCGGGCATCTAGGTGCCACTCGTTCCAGCAGGTGTCAGACACCGTCCGCGCAGACGGATGCGCCGACAGACCTCTGATCCACACGCAACAACCCACTGGCTTCCTTGCATGCATCCACCATCTGCCGATTTCACAGCATCTGACATGATTGGTGCGCGCGAGCCGCTCAGCCACGTCGCCACCAACGGTCCTAGGTCTTCTGTGCCTGGTTGTGCCCCCTCAGCCTTGCGAGCGGAACGGCGGAGGCGCACTATCCAACCCATTCCCAGTTGACGAACGCGCGGGCATATACGCACTGCAACGCCACCTGCCCGGCGACCAGCACGCAAAGGACGAGTCGATGCTGCTTTAGGAGCGCCCATTTGGCCAGCAACAAGAAGCACGGGAGCGCGGCCGTTTGGTACCGCGCGATCGACACCATGCGACTCCCGCCAGCCGGGTCCGGGAGATAGGCCATCAGAAAAATCGTGACCGGCAGCAGGAACACTACCCGTGGAACGTTGCCGGCCCGGACAAGGCCTGTCACCGCCAGAATGAGGATCAGCAACCCGAGGAGGGGATTCCACGTCTGGGGGCCGCACAGCTCGTCGAATTGGCCGCGAAGAGCGTATTTGACCGGTCGAACGCTGTTCTCCAACACCGGCTGCAACGTGAGCACCCTGATCAATGG
The DNA here is from genome assembly GCA_964347585.1 of uncultured Planctomycetales bacterium. Lineage (GTDB taxonomy): Bacteria > Planctomycetota > Phycisphaerae > UBA1845 > CAYGAN01 > CAYGAN01. Next base: position 52,271 of record CAYGAN010000006.1, read on the forward strand.
ATTGCGTACGTCCTTGGCCGGCCAGTCGGTCTGTGCGGCGACGAACGCGTCCGCCCTTCCATAGTGTCGCCACAGGTAGGCCTGGTAAGCAAGGAATCCGCTCACGGATACGGACCCGAGAAGCAGCAAGCGAATCAAACGGGAAGGCCAGCGGCGCCGCGCGGCATGAACCCAGGCCCAGGCCAACACGACCACTGCCAAGGCCAAACCGGTGGGCCGCGTGCCCGTGGCCAGGCCGCTCACGCATCCGGCCAACAGGACCCGCCGACGCTGCAACAGCCACAGCGCCATAGCCACTTCCAAGAAGAACAGACCGTCGCTGTATCCGGCCGACAAGAACATCGCAGGGGGATAGGCCGTCGCCAATATCACACACCAGAACCCCGTGGGCGGGTCGGTGTACGACTTGCTCCACGCATAGAGAAAGAATGCCCCGATCAGCGCTGCGACATTCGAGACCGCTACGAGCGCCCCGTCAGGCCCGAGCCAGTACGCCACAGGTCGGGCAATCAGCGGATAGAGCGGCAAGAAAGCGGCGGTGGGGGAAACAGGCGTTCCCGGACGGTAGCCGCTGACCAGAATCTCGCGATAGTGCCCGCTATCCCACCGTGCCAGCGGCACGCCCGACCACCACAGCTGCCGATCATCACGTCCCCGATCCTGCGGCGCGAAGTGCGCGGTCAGCAGAACGATCGCTCGGATGCACAGAAAACCCGTGACCGCACAGCAAAGACCGTGCCGATGTAGGCTATCGGTGCATGCGTTGGCGAGGCGCGTTTTCCATGCGAGGCGAGACAGTCTTATTCCTCAGGGAACCAACCTGGGGCCGCGGCTGGTATTGTTGATGGGCCGTACCGTTGGCCCGTGCACGCCGCCGCAGGCGAAGCCCGCTCGCGGATGGGCCTGATAATTCCAACCTACGCCCGACTGGCGGTGAGCTCCTCTGGGCCAGATCGGCCGCGCGACCTGATCCAAACCGTCTGTGCCGCCGAGGCCTAATCCACGTTCAACAACTCACTCGCTTCGTCACGCGCATGCAGTAGCCGACCGATCTGGCGCCACTTGCCGCCCTTATTGCGACGCCAGGCCAGATAGTCGTTCAGCAGCTTCTTGGTTGCACGTTTGTGCCACCACGTTTGCAGGTCTTTGAGTTGCTGGGCTGAGAACCCGCTGCGATCTTTCGTTGACAGGTTGGCATGCTCGCCGATCATTTCCATCATTGGCCCGGCGAGCCGCCGCAGCCGCGGTCGGACGGTCCCTCCGCAGCAAACCTGAGCAGCAGCTCACCACCGCGGGGATCGCCGATCTCAAGGAGGCCGGCTGCTGCCCCGATCGCCCGCCAAGGCTCCTTCGACTCGGACCACTTCCACAACCTCTCGGCTGCCGCCAGACCTTCCAGGTTCGCCAGGTACCCGATCATCTTGGCGCGGATCACGCCGTCGGGAACCCCTTCGATGGCTTGTCGCAGCGGCTCGATGCCCCGCGGATCCCCGAGCTTGTAGAGGCAGTAACCGGCCGCCTCGCGCACTTCATGGTTGCGGTCCGTGCGCAGCACATCAATAACGGCCTCGGTAGCCCCCACGTCCCGTCGGGCAGCCAGATCCCACAGTGCTCGCTTCCGCACCGACGGGTCAGGATCGTCAAGCCGCGCCAAAACGCGACAGTGGGCCAAAGTTGGCCAGGC
>CAYGAN010000006.1:54015-54277 GCA_964347585.1 uncultured Planctomycetales bacterium
ACGAGCCACACGCTCTTGCGCCGGCGCCGGGTACGCTGCGAAACCAATAGCTCGCCTCCTCGCACTGCTTCTCGGCGGCCGTGGGCTACGGCAGGCTGCCCACCTGCCGCTGCCAGGCAATGGCCCTCGGCAGCCCGCTGCTCAAAGGCGTTTGCGGCTCGTAGCCAAGTAGCTCACGGGCCTTGGTGATGTCCGCCACATAGCGCGTGACTTCACCGGGTCGCGTCGGTTCGAACCTGACCCGAGGCTCCTTTTGCAGCGC
>CAYGAN010000006.1:54287-59605 GCA_964347585.1 uncultured Planctomycetales bacterium
CCACCAGGGTGCTGCCGTGTCCAAAAGCCAAGTTGATGGTCTGGCCTCGCAGTTGCCCCGAGGCCACCGCATCGATCCCGCGAATTATCCCGTTGGTGCAGTCATCCACGTACGTGAAGTCGAGGACCTTCTCTTTCCCGAATATCGTAATCGCCTGGTCCCGCGCGATTCGATCAATGAACAGAGGCACGACGCGTTCCATCCGATCGAGATCGTTGTCGTAGCGACCGTAAACGTTGCTGAACCGGAACACCAGGTACGCAAGGCCGTAACACTCCGCATAGGAATAGATGAACGCCTCGCCAGCAATCTTGCTGGCTGAGTACGGGCTCTCAGCCACGACGAAGTCCGCTGCTGCTTCGTCGGTGACATGTCGGTGGATATCGCCATAGACCTCACGCGAGCTCCCGAAGACAATCGGAATCCCTCGCCGGCGGCAGTATTCCAGCACCGAGAACGCCATCCGGACGTTCTGCATCGCCCGCTCCGGACGCTCAACCAGTTCAAAGACCTTCGCATGCGCGGCGAGATGTACGGCCACGTCGTACGAGGCATCGTTTGATATCTCGTCAGGCTTTGCGGAGACCAGATCGAGCAGCCTGGTGCAGAACCGGGCGGTCCATGGGTTGGCCCGAATGTCGATGCCCTCCACCTGGTCGCCTCGCTCCAGCAGGGCCAGAGCCAGGTTCGTGCCGATCTGCCCACTCGATCCGGTGATCAGGATTCTCATTGGCACTCCGCGGGACCGGCTAAGCGGTGAAGGCCTCTTCGACGAGATCACAGATGATGTGGTAGGCCAGTTGGTGCACTTCCTGGATTCGCCAGCTCACGTCGTGATCGACGCACAGGCAGATGTCACACTCGGCTCGTAGCCTGCCGCCCGAGCGGCCGGCGAACCCGATCACCACCGCTCGGCGTTGTCTGGCCTCGCGAGCGGCACTGAGCACGTTGCCCGACTCGCCCGAGGTCGATAGAGCCCAGACGACGTCACCAGGCCTGACGAACGCCTCGACCTGCCGACGAAACACGTCCTCAAACGAATAGTCATTGCCGATCGCCGTCAGAAGCGAACTATCCGTGGTCAGCGCCACAGCGGGCAACGCCGCGCGCTCTCGCCTGAAGCGCCCGACCAGTTCTCCGGCGATGTGCTGCGCGTCGGCGGCGCTGCCACCGTTGCCCAGCAGGTAGATTCGTCGCCCCGCCCGGATCGCTTCGGTCAGGGCCTCGGCCACCTGCTCAATCACCGGCGCGTCGGCACGGAGCTGCTGTGCCCCCCGCACATGATCATCGATCTGCGATAATATGCGGTCGCTCACGAGGCCGCGCCTGCCTGACGAATACGTTCGACCAGCAGTGTGGTGCTGTAGCCGTCCACGAGCGGGACAAGCTCCACTTTGCCCCCATACGACTCGACGAACTCCTTGCCGCAGACCCACCGGTCAGCCCAATCTTGGCCTTTGGCCAGGACATCCGGCCGAATCCGTCGAATCAGTTCATCCGGATCGGGCTCGTCGAAAAGCGCGATGTAATCGACGCTTTCAAGGGCCCCGAGCATCCGCGCCCGATCTTCTTGGCCGAGGATCGGCCGATCATCCCCCTTGTTCTGCGCGCGCACGGACACGTCAGAGTTCACCCCCACCACGACCACGTCGCCCAACTCGCGACATCGAGCCAGGTAGGCTACATGGCCCGGATGGAGCAGGTCGAAGCAGCCGTTGGTGAACACGATGGTTTCTCCGCGGTCGCGCCGCAGCGCCAGTTCGGCCAGCAGCTCATCTATCGACCGGAGCTTGCCGGCTCGGGCGCGATGCTCGATGTGAAGATCGGCGATCACTTCGTCGCGTGGGATAGGCACGCATCCGAACTTCTCGACCTCCAGCCCGCCGGCGACGTTGGCTAAACGGACGGCCTCTTCGAACGTCGCCCCCGCCGCCAGCGCAGCCGCCAGCATCGCCAAGACAGCGTCGCCGGCGCCGGTGTTGTCATAGACGGCCCTCGGCCGGGTCGGCACACGAATCGGATCATGCCCGCGCTCGAGCAGGATCGCCCCCTCTCGATCCATGGTGACCACGATGGCATCCAAATCCAGCTCTCGCGCCAAAGGACCCGCCAACCGCTCGATGTCTTCCGGCGTCTCGCAGGCCCGGCCGACGGCGAGCTGAAACTCATTACGGTTCGGTGCGATCAACGTCGCGCCGCGGTATTTGTGATAGCTGCTGATCGCAGCCGGATCGACAAGCAGAGGCTTGCCGGCTGCGCGTGACAATTCGATGGTCCTGCGGGCCAGATCGTCCGCAACCACACCCTTGCCGTAGTCCTCGAGACAGATCACGTCTGCAGACGCCGCTGCCGAAGCAATGAACGCTTGAAGCTGATCGGCCGCCGCATCTGCTAGGTCGCGCGATTCCTCCTCATCCACGCGCATCAGTTGCTGGCGGTGGCGGTGCTGCGCCAGGCCCACGTAGCGGGTTTTCGTCGTGGTGGGCCGCCCGGCGTCGCGCACCAGCCCGGCGCAGTCCACCCCGGCGGCCTCCAGAAGCGCCGTCAGTTGTCCCGCTTCTTTGTCGTCGCCCACCACGCCGCAACAGGTCACCGACAGGCCCAGAGCCCTTAGGTTCGCGGCGACGCTCCCGCATCCGCCGGCCAGCTCCTCGCTGCCGACGACGCGCAACACGGGCACCGGAGCTTCCGGGCTGATCCGCTCGGCATCACCGTACACGTAGCGGTCCAGAATGAAATCGCCCACGAGCAGGACCCGTTGCCCGCCAAATGACTCCGCAAGTTCGATAAGACGGGAAATCACTGCGATGTATCCTTCCGACGCGCCTTTCAGGCCGCTCGAATGCTACTTTCGGGATCGAACAGTGTCAACGCGGGACGTGCAGGCGTTGTGGCGGAACAGGTCGAGGTCCCTGGGCCGCCTGCGCTCTGCGCAGGCGCAAGCGCCATCGCGACGGTGGCTCGCTCACGGCCGCGGCTGGGGCCGGAAGGGCTGTGCGCCAATGCGCTCCAGCCATTCGAACCACCGGCCGTTGTCGCAGACGTCGAGGACCGGACTGGTCCAGTCTTTGTGGTACAGGGCGAAGCGGTCGAAATGCCGCGTGTTGACCACGTTTACGAAGTCCCATCCGAACCGCGTGCCCCGATCGGGCTTGAGGGTCTCAGCCAGTATGGCTCGCATCGAGTTGTCGTCTTCCGGGAAATGGCCCATGGCGGTCATGTGTTCACTAATCGCCCAGCCTTTGCCGTGCCGCTCGTTGACGCGACGAACCTCCAGCCAACAGTCTGCGCCCCAGGCCCCCACGTGATGTGGGGCGATCTGTATGATGTCCACCCCCTCGAGCTTAGAGAGGAACGTGTCACGGTCGCCGAGGCGGAAGTCCTTGGGATCGTCGCGTCGGGCGTTGTAATCCACTGCTGCGAACACTCCGGGAGCCGCGGTGCGCACGATGGCCGCATCCTTGTTGACCCACCGCGCAAGCATCTCCGCGCGAAACACGTTCCAATCAGCGTTGCCAATCGTGGCGTCACGCTCCTCTTGCGACCCCGGCCACCTCACCTTCCTCTTGGGATCGTCGGCCGGCAAGGCTCGTCGCCACGCGCCAAACGCCTTGCTCGCCGCTTCGCTGTGGTCGAGGTGCGCTTTTCGCTGATCCTTCGATTGATTGTTGCGTCCGAGGTACTGCGGCTCGACCGTCGTTTCGACATACAGCAGACGGCGGATCCGCACCCTGCCAAGCCGCCTGAGAAAGTCGCGGATGAACGTGTGCGCCCACCGGACATAAATGGGGTGGTGAATGGACGGAATCGGCTTGAATCCCGCACCGGGGGCGAGTTCGCCCGCATACTCGATGTCGGCGGCCGGTTCGAGCAGAGCGTTCCGCGCCTGCACGCCAGGGCACTTCTCGAACAGCGCCGCCGGGACCCCGCCGCCGCCGACGTTGTAAGTCTCAAGGCTCAGGCTCCCGAACACCCCTCGCCGCCAAAGGTGATCCAGGATCCTGCCGATTTGCCGGACGGCCTCGGCTCGTTCCGCATCGACCTCGCCGTCCGCATCACGATCGAAGACGTCCGGGTAAATGTTCAGCGAGAAATTGCTGTAATGGTGCCTGTCGATTAGCAGGTCGATTTCGCCTATCGTCGCTGCCCCCACGCGCGGGTCTGCGAAATTCCGAAGCAGCTTTGCCGTCTTTAGAAAGACCCACCGACCGTTTCGGTGGAATCTGCCGTCGCGGATCTCCCAGGTCTCGTTCGCCGCGACACGCCGATACCGTCGCGGTTGAGCCGCGCGGGTCGTCACGCGGGATTCGCTTGTCTTGCCCGGTTCGCTCCCTGCCCGAGTGCTACCGACTGCCAGCACGCCCCCGGCCAGGCAGACTACCGGCCACGCCCTGATCCCGCGCGGGACCATCCGCGGCTCGGGCCTGTGGCAAGAGCCCGTGTGCCGCTGTGGGCACCCTGTTAGCTTCACGATCATCTGGCGACCAACGCCTCGAAAGCCGTCACGGCGCGACCTTGACGAGCATCGGGTCGTTCGTCCGCTGGCGCCAGTCAGCCAACTGCCGCCTAAGATGCTCGATCTTGTCTTGGTATCCCGGCTCGGCGATCAGGTTCCTCATCTCGCGCGGATCGCTGGCCAGATCGTACAGCTCGTCGCTGTCCTGGAGATAATCGACGTATTTGTATCGCTCGGTCACGACGCCGCGGGCGGGGCAGAACTTTCCCTTCTGGGTGTGGTACTCAAGGAACGCACGGTCGTCCCAACTTGCGAGTTCTGCGTTCTTAATCAGCGGGACCAAGCTCCGTCCCTGCATCGCGGGTGGGGCCTTTGCGCCAGCCAGCGCGCAGATTGTGGGCGCGAGATCCACGAGGCTGACGACCCGATCGACCTTGGCCCCTTTGCCGGTCACGGGTGGGTACCGGATCAGGAGCGGTCCTCGCACAAGCTCCTCGTACATCAAGGGCCCCTTATGCAGCAGGCCATGCTCGCCCAGCGTCCATCCGTTGTCGCACGCAAAGATCACGACGGTCTTCCTGGTCAGCTCGCGTGTATCCAACTCCGTCAACACCCGCCCGACGCCCTCGTCGATCTTGCTGATCATGCTGTAGTACTTGCTGATCCACTGCTGGAGACGCTCCCTCGTCATTTTCGCGCCGTCGCGGGCGCTGAGCGAGTTCCGCACCGTGGCGGGTCTGTCCTTCAGTTCCTGGCCGAAGCTCGCCGGGACCGGCATCTTGGCGGGCGGATAGATCTCCGGCCCGTACCCCGGTGGGTACACAAGCGGCCCGTGCGGCGCCCGATAGCACAGCCACAACAG
>CAYGAN010000007.1:0-7034 GCA_964347585.1 uncultured Planctomycetales bacterium
GTGGAAGGGCCATCGCTCAACAGATAAAAGGTACTCCGGGGATAACAGGCTTATCTCCCCCGAGCGTTCATAGCGGCGGGGAGGTTTGGCACCTCGATGTCGGCTCATCGCATCCTGGGGCTGGAGAAGGTCCCAAGGGTTTGGCTGTTCGCCAATTAAAGCGGTACGCGAGCTGGGTTCAGACCGGCGTGAGCCAGGTCGGTCCCTATCTGCCGTGGGCGTACGAGACTTGAGAGGGCATCTGCCTAGTACGAGAGGATTGGCAGGTACCAGCCTCTGGTGTACCTGTTGTCGCGCTCGCGGCACCGCAGGGTAGCTATGCTGGGAAAGGATAACCGCTGAAAGCATCTAAGCGGGAAGCCGTCCTCAAGATCAGGTCTCGATGTTCCACCTTCGGGTGTTGAGCTGAAGGCCCCTGCAAGACGAGCAGGTTGATAGGCCGGAGGTGTAAGCGGTGAGAGCCGTTGAGCTGACCGGTACTAATGGCCGAACGCTTGACCACATTGACGAATTGCTGTCAAGCGAGAATGCCGAGTGCGGAATGCCGAATGCTGAATTGTCCGATCCCCGGACTCTCAGCAGGCTCGGTAATGACGCATTCGCGATGTGCACAGCTATCTTTGGCGAGTGGTTCAGTTCGCTACAGACGTTTGCCTATTCGGTATTGAGGCCCACGAAAGACCCCGCCGGGCGGCATGCCGGCCGCCCGACGGGGTCTTCTTCTGCGCTTGCCCTTTCCTCACGCAGCGACGCTCCGAGACTCTTACATGGCTGCGCTCTGCCGCATTTGCGTCTGGCTCACTCACACTCTGCCGAGTTCCCGTACCTAGGCGGCACAGAATTGCGGTCGTTCGGCCAGATGTTCCCGTCGCAGGTGAGGTCGTACTGGCAGTTGTCATCCGTGACGGTAGCCCCGTACCACGCGGCTATAACGTTGCGATCGTTTGGCCACACCACGCCGTCGCCGACCCACTCGTCTCCCCCCATCGCACAGTCAGCCTCCAGCGCCCGGATCCTGAACGTCCGATCCCCGGAGATAATACTGGGGCTCAGCGTAAACGTGTAACAGTCCTCGTCAGGCGGCGGTGTCAGCTCGATCGTCAGCAGCGACCCCTCCGCACTGACGGTCGTCACATTCCCGGTCACATCTCTATTGATGACACCGCTGATCGATTCGACCGCGTCCTTGGGATCCTCGAGCAGACACAAACTCACGTAGTTGGCGCACGTCACCTCGATCTTGGTGATCCCGTTCAGGCGCGACTCGCTCGCCTCGGGCCCCTCGTGCGCAATGTTGATCAGAATCCCATACTCACCCGTCTCCCCGTGCGTGTTCAGGCTCCGGACCGACTCGATGGCCACCGGCTCGCCTCGACAGATGGTGATGGTGGGGGGTCCGATGATAGGTTGGCGTCGGTCACGTCCTGGACGGCGGGCCAGATCGGGGCCTGGTGGGACTACGCTGCGGTGATGACACTCGCCTTGCAGTACCCGAGCTGTGAGGTGAATGTGGCCGGATCGCCTGGACCCACGTTGACGGACCCCAACGCCAGCTCCTGGTTCGCGCCGATGCCGCTCGCCTGGCCGTAGCCCAAGTTGAAAAACCACGCGACATACGTGGCCTGACTGGCACCGACCTGGATCAGATCGTCGCCAACGGCCACGCCGTCGAAGAAGCCGGGGTCCACCAAGACGAAGTCGCCGCTCAGGCCGTTCTCGCCGGAGATGGCCCACGTCCCCGAGGCCCCGTCGTTGGGTTGCGTGACCCCCGTGTCCGTAAGGATGTCACAGGCGAGCAGCCCCAGCCCATTGTTGTCCCCGTCCGATACCGTGCAGACGATGTGAAGCGGCACCGACCCGCCTGCCAAGGGAACTTGAGTCGTCCCGGTCGGCTCGAGCGTCAGGCTCACGACGCCCGGCGAAGGGGAGGGCGGCTCTGCCGCGCCTATGTACGTCTGCAGCGTCTCAAAGTCCACGAGGTCCACGTCGTTGTCGCGGTCCAGATCGCACCTGTCGCAGTTGGGCGGATCGGGCGGGATCGTCCCGTTCGGGCCGGTGTAGCACGCCTCAAGCGTGGCGTAGTCGTCGGTGTCCACGTCTCCGTCCTGGTCGAAATCAGCGGGCCCTGCCGGCGGGGGAGGAACGTAGGTCTCCTCCAGCTCGGCATCGTCCACGAACGCGTTGCGGTTCGCGGCGATGGCGTTCTGGGCCTTGATGAACAGCGTCATCGTCGATGCTTCGGCTGTGACCTCAACCGAGATTTGTGTCCACGCATCGCCCGGCGCGGCGGCGCTGCTCCATACGACGTTTGCCGAGGCTGCGTCCGTGCTGCCCGCAGGATCGATGCCGATCCAGAAGGTGATGTCCGCCCCGCGGGCCCACACGCGTCCGGTATAGGTGCCGCCGACCGTGGCGTTGGATGCCTGCTGAAAGACCCCGGCGATCCAGCTCGATTCCCAGATCGCCTGGCTCCAATGCGACGAGTGGTACACGCCGTAGTCCCCGCCCGACTTCGAGAAGCCCGACGAGGCAAATCGGTGCCAATTGTTGCCTGATCGATGGTCGCCGTCCGGATCGTTGTAGAACCCGCCCTCGAAGTCGCCGTTGAGGATGCCGCTGAACGGTTCCTGCGGGGCGAGGTTGAAGTTGACCGTAGTGGTTTGGCCGGCCGTTACCACCACCGCGGGCTGCTGCTCGGTCAGGTAGCCGCTCTTGGATGCCCGCACGGTGTAGGTGCCGGCGATCACGTTGGACAGCGTGTAATCGCCGGTGCCGTCGGTCGTGGTGCTGTACCCGCCGGTGGTCGTCTCCACCGTGGCGCCCGACAAGGGATTGTTGGAGGTATCCTTTACCCAGCCGGTGATTGTCCCGGTCGTCGGGCCCTGCTGCAGGGTGAAGTTCACGGTCGTGGTCTGGTCTTCCAGGACCTGCACGCCTGTGTGGGTCTGGCTCGAATAACCGCTGCGCGAAGCCGTGACACTGTACGTGCCGACCGGGACGCCGGGGATGTTGTACTGGCCGTTGGCGTTGCTTGTGACCGAGTGGCCCCCGGGGCTGGCTGTCACGGTCGCGTTGGCGATCGGGTTGTTGCCGGTGTCTTTGACGGTGCCCGCTACGCTGCCTGTGGCGGTCACGACCGCGACGGTAAGTCCGCGGATCGTCCCGTAGAGGTCCCAGTCCGGACGGGGCGTGTTGCCGACCCACGCGATGCCGTCCGGGTAGGGGTCGGCGTTGCTCGCGTAGCAGTACAGACCCTGGCCGTCCGTTCGTTCGATCTTGAGGAAGTAGGTATGGTCCGGCTCAACGGGGATGCCGTCACTCTCAGCCTCGCCCCCGATCATCTCGCTGCCGAACGCCGGTTCCAGGTAGTAGCTGATGATCTCGCCGACGATAGGTCCGTCTGGATTGTCGCCGTCGATGATCGTGAACCGCAGGTATAGGTCGCCGACGTTTGGCTTGGCCGCGACGAACTTGATAAAGCCTACGTCCGGAGGCGTCCTGAACGTCTGGCCAAGGAACCCGTCGAACAGATCGCACCCCGGGCAGCTGCCCGAGCCGGCGCTGTTATCGATGAAGTAGATCCCGTTGGAGACCTTGCCCGTGTAAACCAGGCTGAAGTTGGCTTCGGTGGTCTGGTTTTCGGTGACCGTGATTTGTGTGCTGGTTGGCTGATACCCGACCTTCTCCACGCCTAGCGTGTACGTCCCGACAGGCACGTCGCTGACAACGTACATGCCGTCGGACAACGACGGTCCGCCGAACTCGTATCCGTCGGTATAGACCGTCGCGTACTTGACCGGCTCGCCCGTGTCGCTTCGCGTGATCGTGCCTTGGACAACACCGACCGGGCCTCGGTACGGAGCTAGGCGGGCCGGGGCGAGCTTGCCCTGGTCCTCCAGGGTCAGGCGGAGACTCCGGACCGCGGTGTACTGAGGATAGGGATCGGTCGGCTCGAGCACGCCGTCGCCGTCGCTATCGACGGACCCGCTGCCGCCGTGGACCCAGGCGAATGCCTCCCATGACAAGTTGTTGAGGATGAACGGGTGGACCGCGACGACCTCCGGCCACTTGTACCGATACTGCCCGAAGGCTGCGACGTTGTAGTCGGCCGCCATCGCGCGCGTGGTCTTCGGATACCCCTCGTACGAGATGCCAAGGTGATCGCCGTAGGCCGTCTCGGTGATCATCACCGGGAAGCCTCGCCGACCGTACTGTGCGACGAGGTCGAGATCGAGCAGGTAACTATCGATGGTCTTGACTTGGTTCCTGTACGGGACCCCGTCGTGGTGGTTGTAGTGCGGCGGATACGACTCGGGGTACGGGTGCGTGGCCCACACGTCGAACGCGAACGCCGCGTTGGGGTTATGCGAAAACGCCTGATCCCACCAGCTCGGCCCGTTCTGGCCAGGCGTCATCGTTCTGAGTGTCCCGGCAACATTCGGATCGCCCAGCGCTGCGTTGTCCTCTGCTTGATGGACGGCATTGTGCGCGGCGACCAGGTAGTCAGCGAACACTTCCGGCTCGCCCCAGTCGCGCGCGGATCGCCCGGCTCGTTCCAGAGCTGCAAGTACACGAGCCGGTCGGCGTATTGGGGATGGGCAAGCTTGTAGTTCAGCACCGTCCATGCAACGTTGCCGGCGTATCCGGCGCCGGGGTAACAGTCCGGCGGCCCGCCGTTGCACTCCTGCACGCGAATGCACGGAATCAGGTCCCGCTCGAAAGCCGCCTCAATCCAGGGCACGAAGTCCGTCACCCAGTCGAAGACGAATCCCGTGCTGCCGGAAAGGTTCTTGGTCCAGTCGAATCCGATCTCGAACTGGATCCCTCCGTCTTTGAGGTTGTGCATGCCGATGAGGTTGCGCCGCACACGCAGCGGCTCCGCCGCGGCCACGTTCGCGAGCACGGCCATGCCTAGCACGACGGCAAATGCGGTCCTTCCGCAACGACTGCGTGCAAGCATCCATTCGGCTCCTTCAGCTGCAGCAGGCGGCTGCGTCCGGAGCGGCCGCTGATGCCATCCTCCGGGGTGCCGCGTGTCCTAACGTGCTCCCGCGCGGGCGCGGCAGGCCGTGACGAGCGTCCAGCTCCACTGGGCGCCGTGGCAGGTCACTCTTGGACCGCCGATACGTAAATCGCGCCGCGCCAATATATTATGTAACTCCGCTGCAGTGTCCGTTCAAGGGCCTGCGCACGAGAGATGCTGGGTGGGCGCCGGCCGGCGCGCTCAAGATCTCCGGCCGCGTCCACCGCAATGCCTCGGGCCTGTGCCATCGCGTCGCAGGACGGCACCGATCTGCCCAGCTATTTGGGCTTTTGCGTTGCCCAAGTACCTTCTAGTCTTCGATTGGTGCGGACTTGCCACGCCGGGCGAGGACAACCGGGCGCGCTGCGCAGGCGGGCGGGCCGTACGAGCAGTGATGCCCAGCGAGGCACGAGCAGGGATGCCGCTTCTTCCGCGCGACTAGTCACGAGCCACTGTGGTGAGTCTTGGGACTCCGTTGGTGGAGTCTCGCGAGGGGTCGGAGCCTCCCGCAGTGTGTGGTGCCACGCCACGGATACGCATACTGAGTGGCGTGCGGCGGCACGATGCGTGTAGCGGCGCTTGTAACTGCGGCGGCGTTGCAGTAAGAAGGGGACGGCCCAAGTGGCAAGTGAGTCGAAACGGTGGTGTGAGGCTCGTGTTCGTAACGTTCGTCTCGTGTGCGATTCTTCTGGCAGCGGTTGGGCCGGAACAGCCTGCGGTGGGTGTTGGATCATCCCGGGCGTGGCTTCGTGACTTTCGTAGTGGCGAGTACGAGAAGGCAGCGGGTGAGCTGCGGGAGCTCATCCGATCCGGCTCGGCGAGGGAGGATTTGCCCTATGCGCTGTACTGCCTGGCCAGCGCGCACTTGGCTATCGACGAGGAAGATCTGGCGCTTCAGGCATGGAAGCAACTGACCGAGGATCACGTCGGCAGCGACTGGGCTGTGTGTGCCGCCCAGCGGCTGGCGCGCCTGCATATAGCCAAGCGACGGTGGCGCCAAGGTTCAGCGGCACTAGAGGTGTTCCTGGAGTTGTATCTGCGAAACGGGGTCGGGAGCGTCGATTCGCCTCCGACGGGCGAAACGTTGTCGGCAATGCTTGAGTGCCGCAACTACCTTGAACCGGGGATGGATGCAGGGCGGCTGGCGCTTGAGTTGATCACGAAGCACGAGGGCACGTGGCTGGCGCGTGCGGCGGAGTATCACATCGACCGACGCCTGCTGGCGCCAGGGCGTAATCTGCTCCGAAACGGCGGCTTCGAGTTGGACGTGCGCATCGTCAGAGTTCCCGCAGGATGGACCTGCGTGGGGACGGACCCAGATAAGAACGATGATTGGGATGGGAACCTCGATCGCAATACCGTCGGTAAGTTCGCTGCGCCTCGGACCGGCCGGTTCTGCGTGGGCAAGTACACCGAATGGGGCAGGCACCGGGGGTGGCTGCTACAGACGGTGCCAGCCTCGGCCAGCAGACCTTACGAGTGTACGGTGTACGGGTGGACCAAGATCAGCGACGGCGGCCCCGGCAAGGTCCGCTTGGGTGTTGATTCGTCCGGGGGCCGTGATCCGCAGGCCCCGTCGGTCATGTGGACTGAATACGCCTCGCCGGTGGCAGGCTACGAGAGCATCGGCTTCGCGGGCGAGGCTGCGGTGATGGCCGAGTCGGATAAGCTCACCGTGTTTCTGGAGCTTCGCCAAGACGAGTCCGGTCCACCGAACACGATGCTGTTCGATGATGCCGTGGTCAGGCAACGGCAGCGGCTTCCGGAGTGAGCGCCGGGACCCCGGCTGGCTGAAGATGTGAAGCGGGGTGGCCAGTGCGTGGCGGGGCGAAGGGTGCTGCGGTAGAATCCGTGCGAGTCGGCAGGAGAGCTGCGAGGCAGAATCGATGAGCATGGGTAAGGTTGGCGTGGTGATGGGTAGCGACTCTGACTGGGCGACGATGCAGGCGTGTATGGATCGTGGCTTGCGCACCGCGGGTGTACTGCCCGGCAGGATGCAGGTCGCCCGGCG
>CAYGAN010000007.1:7044-24454 GCA_964347585.1 uncultured Planctomycetales bacterium
CGTGCGTGGCGCAGCTGACGGAGTTGGGACTGGGCTGCGAGGTAGAGATCATGTCGGCCCACCGCACGCCTCAGAAGGTGCACGATTACGCGCGTTCTGCACCGGAGCGGGGCATTGAGGTGGTCATAGCGGCGGCGGGGCTGGCGGCGGGGCTGGCGGGGACGATCGCCGCGAATACGACGCTTCCGGTGATAGGTGTGCCGATTGCAAGTGGGCCGCTGCAAGGGGTCGATGCGCTGCTGAGCACGGTCCAGATGCCGCCCGGTGTGCCGGTCGCGACGGTGGGAATCGGTGAGGCTGGGGCGAAGAACGCGGCGCTGCTGGCAGCGCAAATCCTTGCTTTGCAAGAGGCAACGGTCGCCGAAGCGATGCGGAAATTCAGAAGAAACATGGCCGAATCGGTCGATAAGAAGAATCAATTGCTGCGAGAGCGGCTCGTGCGTGGGCAGGGCCATGCCCCCTAAGACCATCCAATGGATAGGGGGCGTGAACGGCCACGTGGAGCTGATTGACCAAACCCTGCTGCCAAAAGAGCTTAGGATTCTCTCGATCCACGACGTACAGGCTCTGTGGCAGGCTATCCGCGACCTCCGGATCCGTGGAGCTCCCGCGATCGGGATAGCGGCGGCCATGGGCGTCGTTCTGGGGGTCCGGGATGCGCCCGAGCGGGACGAGGCGGCGCTCTTTCGACAACTTGATAAGGTTTGCGACTACCTTGCCGGTTGCCGCCCGACGGCGGGGAACCTGTTCTGGGCCTTGGCGCGAATGCGTCGCAAGGCTGAATCGCTCCGGGGCAGACCTGCGGCAGTCGTCAAGGAATCACTGCTTTCAGAGGCCCGAACGATCCGGGATGAAGACGCGGCGATGTGTAGGGCGATCGGCTCGGCTGGGGCGGACCTGATCAGAGATGGGTACGACCTCCTAACCCATTGTAACGCCGGTAGTTTGGCGACATCGGAGTATGGAACGGCTCTGGCGGTGATGTACGCAGCCCATGAGTTGGGCCGGCGGTTCAGGGTCTTTGTGGACGAGACCCGCCCGCTACTGCAAGGCTCGCGGTTGACGGCCTGGGAGTTGTCCGAAGCGGGCATCGAGGTCGTGGTGATCTGTGATAGTGCTGCCGGCCAAGTGATGAACGAGGGTAGGGTGGACCTGGTGATCACGGGGGCGGATCGGATTGCGAGAAACGGCGATACGGCCAATAAAATCGGGACTTACGGGCTTGCGGTACTGGCCAAGGCGCACGGGATACCGTTCTACGTGGCTGCACCGAGTTCCACGTTCGACGTATCGATCGAGGATGGTAGTGGCATCCCGATCGAGGAGCGGTCGGCGGACGAAATCCGGTGTGGGTTCGGGCAGGAAACGGCCCCGGCCGGGGTCCAATGCTACAGCCCTGCTTTTGACGTAACGCCGGCGGGCCTAATCACCGGTATCGTGACCGAACGGGGGCGAATCGAGCCGGTGACGGGGCCAAAAATCCAGGATTTTTTTGCGAATGGGCCTTGCAATAGGGCCGAAAGGCATTAGACTCTTGGCCCAATAACTGGCGGCGCGGTCGATCTGAGCGGGCCTCTTTCTCGCCGGTCTGGCGCGGACTGCGGAAAACGAGGTGGATGCAGACGGCACTGTCCGGGAATTGGGAGCCCAAACAAGTCGCAGGTAGCCCTGCTGCGGGATTGTGAGTGGGCGAGCCGCGTCAGTGGCTCGCGGATCTGGTCTGCGGGGGTGATGCAGAGGTGCCTGAAGCAGGCGAACGCCTGTTGTGTAAGCGACGGGCAAGCACAGAGTGGTCGTGCTGCATGGAATGGAAGGGATTCAGTATCAAGAACGGTTTCTAGCATGCGATTAGAGGAGGCTTGTAGATGTTGAAGAGAATGGCACTGGTAGCCAGCGTATTGGGCGGCGGCGTGCTGTTTAATGGCTGCTGCTTGCCGGGATTGCCGTGTCTGAACTGCGAGTTCCTTGGCCCGCTGATGGCGGGGCTGGTTCTTCAGTTCATAGCGATCTAGGTTCGGGACTGATTAGCCAGTTCCAAGGACGCGGGCGCTACAGGCTATCGTTCGGGCGAGGGAACGCTCCGGCGGTTGGATGCTGACAAGTAGCGCCCCAGTTCTTTTGGCGCTTCAGGAGGTCAGTGCGCGCTCAAGAAGGCCGGACTTGCGGTGGCGGCGTGCCGCTTGGCGGCTGCTGCTTGTCTTGCCTGGGCGGCGACTTGCTGGGGCCGCTGATGGCGGGGCTGGTCCTGCAGTTGGTTCCGTGCGCAACAGGAGCCATCTAGGTGCGCCAGCGACTGGTCGGGTTCCAGGGGGCGCGCTATGAGCTGGCGCTCGCGTGGTGTGGTTGAGCCGGGGGAGCTGGTAGGTGTTTGGGTAGCGTGTCCCAGTAGTTTTGTGTGGTTCAGGAGGCCGATCCATGTTGAAGAAGGCTGCACTTGTTGTGGCGGCGCTGGGCGGCGGCGTGCTGTACGGTGGTTGCTGCCTGCCGGCGCCGTGTCTGCCGTGTCTGAACTGTGAGTTCCTTGGCCCGCTGATGGCGGGGCTGGCTCTCCAGTTCATACCGATTTAGGCTCGGCAGCGCGTGGTGGATTCCGAACGGCACGGGCGCTACAACTTGCTGTCCGGCCGAAGTAGAAGGTCCGGGCGGTTTGAGAAGTGGCGGGTGGCGCTCGACTAGTTCTGGTGGTTCAGGAGGTTGAGTCCATGTTGAAGAAGGCTGCACTTGTTGTGGCGGCGCTAGGTGGCGGCGTGCTGTACGGTGGCTGCTGCCTGCCGGCGCCGTGTCTGCCATGTCTGAACTGTGAGTTCCTTGGCCCGCTGATGGCGGGGCTGGCTCTGCAGTTCATACCAATCTAGGTGCTCCGCAGCGATCGTGCGGTCCTGGACGGGGCGACGGGTCGCGGTTGTGGCGCTCGGTGGCTTTCGCGTCTGAACTGCGAGTTCGTTCGGCTGGATGTGATTGGTCCGTCGCTGTGATTCGGCCCGGCACAGCCGCCATCGTGGCTGTAGGTAGGCCGTGTGAGGGGGCACTGAATCGTTCGCACAGCGAGGCGCCACACGTGTCGCGGGACTACGGCGGCTCCGGCTGAGGGGACCGGTACGCGGAACGCTTGGAATTGTGCGCACAGGGAGCTTCTGCGAGGCCGGGGTGTGTTAGCTCACCCCGGTCCCGCAGGCCTCCGTGTGCGTTTTCGCTGTTACGGGTGAGAGGGGCGGGGTACGGCGGGTTGTCATCTGCCGAGGCGCGGGGTGGGCCCGGGGATCTGTCTTGGTTAGCGTGTCAACTTGGAAGCCCTGAGGCGGCGGGCGAGCCAGGCTCTATGTGCGGGACAGGCCGGGGGGCAGTCCTGCGGGGCGCCGGGAGCAGCGAAGCGGGAGGTCGGCGTACGAGGGCGGGATGTCGCGTTGGGGCTCGTGGGGCGCGCGCCGCGGCGGCACGAGGAGTGACCTCGGTCGGGGCTGGCGGCTAGGGCGAGGCTTGGCGTGGAGCGTGCCGGCGGTGGGGGCCAAGCAGGGGTGGCGACGGGACCGGGGCGTGGTCGGGAGCTGCAGGGGCGGGTGCGTGTCCGGCGGCCCGCTGCCGCACGTTGTGCGTGCGGGGTGGGGCGCGCTGAGCAACGCAGGCAGGGGCGATGGTGTCTTGGCGAGCGTGGCTGTCCTAGGGCGCCGGTCATGGAACATTGGGGCTTGCGAAGCGCCCCATGACCGGTTGAAATGGGTTCATGTTATCGCCGATGGCGATCGTACTGGCAGCGTCGCAGTTGGTAGTGCGCATCTTGTTTTCTCGAAGGCTTCGCGGGGGTCAGGTTGGTGTCATAGAGGCGCGCGAATGATTGAGCGCAGGGCGCGAGCCGTGTCCGCGGTGTTGGGGCTGGCCTGAGCGGGTTGGCGATGTACAAGCTGACGAAGACCGTGTTGTACGTTGCCGCGACACTAGGCGGTTCAGTCTTGCCGGGTTGTCTGGAGATCGTTCGGGGGATGTTGGTGTCTGAGGGGGCCTTCGACAGACTGTGGGTCGAGCTGTTGACAGAATGGGCGGGCGCGCAGCTGTTCGGATAGCGTGCAGTGCCCGGCGTGCGATGTGGTTGGCAGGCGCGCTGCATGGCGCCGGGAATTGGCGGCCGGATAGGTGTGTCGGGACGCGTCAGCGCCGTGCCCCAACCCGATGTGAGCCTGGATGCCGGTGTCGGGAGGTCTCGGGGTGATGGCGGCGTGGACTTAGGCTGTGGCTCGAGGCGGGGTGAATCGGGGTGGACACGGATCGAGGGGCCTGCTAGGATGCCGGCACGGCGCGGGGCACTGGGGTTGCGGGAGGGAGTCGGCGAGCTTTGCGCTGTGTTTTGTTGCGGGCGTGCTTGGCCTGAGGGCGAAGGAAGTGGAGGCTTGTGAAATGCATTGCGGCTGGCGGAAAGCGCTGTTGGCGGCGCTGTTAATTGGAAGCGTCGGGACCCTTTTCCAGACGACCGGGGGCGGATGCATTGATGGCGGGAAGCTGGGGACGCAGCTTTCACTGGCGGCGGTGGATATGTGCTTCATCTTCGATTGCCAGAACGGCTTTTTGGGCGGGACGTTCAACCCGTGTGGTGACCCGAACAACCCGTTGGACAATATCTTCGTGGACTGTCCGGTACCGGTGGCGCCGGTCCAGTGAGCTCTGACAGATACGCGTGGGGCGTTAGGAGTTGCCAATGCGATGGGGCAATGCATATAAGGCCGGCGCGATGCTGGCGTTGGTGGCGATGTTGCAGGGGACGCTGGCGGGGGCAGGATGCAATACGGCGGCCCGTTGGCTGAATCCGTGCGGGACGCTGTTGGTGTGCGATCCAACATCGCCGGATCTCGGTCGGCTGGCTTGGGATCGTGCCTTCCTGGACTGGCCGGACTATGACGTGGATCCGACCTGCACGGTTCCGTATGCATGCGGCGGATGGCCGCCGGCGGTAGGCGGGGGCGGCACCACGGAGACGGGTACCGGGGTCTGACGGGGGCGGCGCGGGCTTTCGAGGGCGCGGCTCTCGGTAAGCACGACACCACGGGGTGAATTATACACATACCTTGACGCTCAAGAAGTTGCGTATGGTCGGAGAGGGTTTCGCCCTACTCGGGCTGGGGGCGGGACCTGACTCGGTTTGACTGGCGTTGATGTTTCGGCAGGCCACTTGCCGATGAAATGGGTGAGCGGCCAGAGGACCTGCGAGGAAGCCATAAGGAGAAAGTTATGTGCATGTTGTGGATTCTGGTGTTGTTGGCACTTCTTCTGGGTGGGGACATCCAGAGCCTGCTGCCAGTGCTAGGCTAGGCAGGCGAACCGTTACCACGTCTTTGTGAGTCGCTGACGATCCCAGGCCTTGGCCGGCGTGGCAGCGCGGTTAGGGCCTGGGCCGGGGGGCTATTCCTCGATCAGCGGCGGGCCGGCTATGATCTCGAAGTCAGTCATTGTGCTTCGATCGCCGGAGAGAATTCGCTCCCGCAGCATTTGTATTCGCGGCAAGCGGGTGTGGATCCATCGGCGAGCAGCTGCCACCTTACGCTCAGAGCGCAGCCCGTCCCGCAGGAAAAGGTAGCTGCAGATCAGATCAATGGCCGCATCGACCACGGACCGGCCGTGGAGGTCCATGTACTCGGTGCCGGGCTGGGATTTGACAAACGCGACGATCTCGGAGAGCAGCGGTCGCGCCTCGTCGAGCTGTCGCGCCGTCCGGTCGAGCGGCTCGGGCCACTGCTGGTCGGCGAGTTCCTCACAGAGCCTTTCGGCGGTTCCCTGGCATACGCCTCTAACGGCGGCGACGATCTGCAGTTGGCTGGTGCCTTCGTAAATGGTGGTGATGCGCGCATCGCGCAGGAGTCTCTCACAGGGGTAGTCGCGCATGTATCCGCTGCCGCCGAGGACTTGCATGGCGTCGTTGGCGACGCGGACGCACATCTCGGAGGCGTAGTACTTGGCCATGGGGGTCAGCATACCCGCGAGGCGTTTGTGTTTTCGCTCTTGCTCGCGGAGTTGCTTGAGCAGCGCTTTGTCGGTGGGCTTGTCGAATTCGAGCTTGCGGGCGGCTCCATAGTGCAGATCGACACAGCGAGACGTCAGATAGGTCAATGCGCGAGCCGCTTCGAGCTCGAGGCGCATCTCGACGAGCATGTCCCTGACCGCGGGGAACTCTTGGATTGCCACGCCGAACTGTTTTCGGGTGTACGCGTACTCGCGCGCGACGCGGTAGGCGGCTTCGGCGATGCCGAGGGATTGTGCGGCGATCCCGACCCGCGCGCCGTTCATGAGGCTCATAACGTATGTGACCAGGCCTCTCTGTCGCTCCCCGATGAGCCTGGCGGGGGTATCGTCGAACTGCAGCTCACAGGTGGGAGATCCGTGGATGCCCAGCTTGTTTTCGAGACGGCGGACGCGGACGGCGGGGCCACGTTCACATAGGAACAGGGAAAGGCCTCGCCCGTCGGTAATCTCCGGCTCGCTGCGTGCGAGAACCAAGAGGACGTTGCCACACCCGTTCGTGATGAATCGTTTCACACCGGTCAGCTTCCACTGCCCGTTGCCGTCTTGCCAAGCTTTGAGTTTGACGGCTTGGAGGTCGCTACCGGCGTCGGGTTCGGTCAGGACCATGGCACCGGTGTATCGGCCTTCAGCGAAGCCGGGCAAGTATTCCTGCTTGATCTGCTCGGCGGCGAAGGCGTTGATTGTCTCGGCGATGCCTTGGAGCCCGAAGAGGGTCATCAGCGATGCGTCAGCGCGGGAGACGATGTCGATCGCCATCGTGTAGATAAGGTTTGGGAAGTTCAGCCCGCCGAAGCGATGGGGGAGGGTAAAGCCCATGAGATCGGCCTGGGCGAGCTTTTCGAGGCATTCGGCCATTCCGTCGGCGTAGGTGACGGTTCCGTCCTCGTTGAGGGTGGGGCCGGTCAGGTCCACGTCCTCGGCCCGCGGGGCGATGAAGTCGCCACTGAGCTGGCCAAGGGCCGACAATACCCGCCGATAGTTGTCCATCGCTTCCTCGCTGTCGCGCGGAGCGTGCGGGAATTCGTTGGCGAACTTGAAGCCGTCCTCCATGACGTCGGCGAGTTCGGCGATGTTCATGTTTTCGAAGTGGAAGACGATATCGGGGTTGTCTTCGAGGAAATTTGGCATCGTGTATCCTATCGCTTCATGACGTCAGTGACGCGGGTTCCGTTAATCCTGAGGCGCTCGATGTCGGAGTCGATGATCTGCACGTTCCGCATGTCGGACAGATCGATCAGAGCGCCATTGAGGTTACATTCGGTCATGGTGCCCTCGGCGCAGCAGACGTCGCGGAAGTAGGCGGCGTTGAGCCCGACCTCGTGGAAGATGGCTCGCCTGAGGTCGCAGCCAACGTAGCGTCGGCCGGGCTCGTGGGTGATTGTAACACGTTGTTGCGGGGCGCGCTGGTGCTCGGCGTGGATGAGGTCGCGTAGGACGGGGTCCTGCTGGGGCGAGCGGAAGACCGCGGGATGCTTCGGCTTGGGGATTCTGAGATTGAGACGAGCCCCGTTGATGATCATGGTGGGCGAGGCAGAGTAGATCAAGTCGGTGTCCTTGAAGCTGCATCGTTCGAATCGCGTGCCAGCGAAGTTGACGCAGACGAGTTTGGCGGCGGTCAGGTCCACGTGGGTCCAGACCGAACCTGCCAGGAACGCATCCTCGAACGTCCAGAGGGACATGTCGCATTGGGTGAAGCGGCGATTCATTAGGTCGATGGGCATCTTGCCGGGGGTGGTTGGTTGATTCGTTGGCTTATGATTCCTTCGGCTCGCGTACTCGGTACCTACGGCGTTGCGGAACAAGCTGGTCAGGCTCTGGCTTTGACGGCTTTGATCATTCTGGGGATCACTTCGTTCAGGTCTCCGACGATGCCGTAGTGTGCGATCTGGAAGATCGGAGCTTCGGGGTCTCTGTTGATGGCGACGATTCTAGCAGACTCCTGCATGCCTGCGCGGTGCTGGACGGCTCCGCTGATACCGCAGGCGATGTAGAGGGCCGGCCGAACGGTGGTTCCGGTCTGGCCGACCTGATGGTCGTGGCCGATGAGCCCGGCATCGACCGCGGCGCGCGATCCGGCTGGCGCGCCGCCCAGGGCATTGGCCAAGTCGAAGATCAACTTGAAGTTGTCCTTGCTTCCGACCCCCGCCCCGCCAGCGACGATGACGCGTGCGGCCTTCAGGTTGACCTGCCTTTGCTGCCTGTGCCTCTCGATGAGCATGAGAGGCGCATCGCCTGACGAAAGGTCAACTTGCTCGACGACGACCTGGCCGTTGTGCGTCGGGCGGCCGTCGGGTACGGGCATGACCCCCTCGCGCACGGTAGCCATCTGAGGCCAACGTCGAGTGTTGACAATGGTGGCGATGATGTTTCCGCCGAACGCAGGACGAATCTGGTAGAGCAGGTTCTTGTGCACAGTGCGCGTTCGGTGCTCCGTGTGATCGCCGATGTCGAGGTCGGTGCAGTCGGCGGTCAGGCCGCACTTGCATGCTGAAGCACAGCGTGGGGCCAGATCGCGGCCCATCGGCGTGGCGCCGTAGAGGACGATTTGCGGGCGGTGTTTGTGGACCAGATCGCAGAGCACGTTGGCGTAGGCATTGGTCTGGTAGGGACTGAGCACGGGGTGCTCGACGAGGTACACCCTGTCGGCGCCGTGGGCCATGAGGCGCTCTGCCAGGTGCCGCACTTCACAGCCGAGCAGCATACATGCGACCGGCACGTTCAGTTTGTCGGCCAGGGATCGGGCCTTGCTCAGAAGCTCCAGGGGCACATCGCTGAGACTGCCATCCTCTTGCTCGGCGAAAACCCAGACTTCACCTTGTGTGTTGGGCTCGATCATTGGTTCCTCTGCTTGCGGGTTCGACTCCCCGGCTACCTATTCATCGTGGCTGGCCGGTCTGGAGCGTCGGCCGGCTGCCTGGCATATCTTGTTGAATCCGGTGCGGTGGCGCCGATGCGTGTGGTGCTGGCCGACCAGCTGTTCGGCCGGCAGGAAAGCGCAGACAGCTCATCCGATTGTGTGCTCCTCGATCAGTTCGTGAACAAGGCCGCGGATACCCTCGTCCGTCGGCTCGATGTTCTTGTATTCGCTTCCGGTTAGGACAATGTACTGAACGCGGTGCACCATGGTTGGTGAGCCGGCCAATCCGACCCAGGCCAAGTCGGCCTCGAGATCGTCAAGATCCCACTGTGGTATGAGCAGGGCTCGGGCGAGCAGGGCCTCCTGGCGCTTGGCGGCCTCAGCTTGGCGCTCCGCGTCGCTGGCGTCTGTCATTTCTGCAGCGACCTCTCGCTGGATTTCGGCGAGGGTGCGGGCGGCCTTGTGCCTCATGATCTTCTTGGCAGCCGGCGGGCGCGGTGTATTAGCCTCGCCGGTGACGGTTAGCAGGACGGGCAGGCGGGCCTCAACCAGTTCCCATCCGTGGCCGACGTTGCGCCGGCCGCGAATCCTGCCATCGAAGAGCTCGGGGGGTTGATCGAGGTAGGTGATCTGGACCAAGCCGAGCTTCTCGGCCAGCTGCGGTCCGACTTGGGCGGTGTCGCCATCGATCGCCTGTCGCCCGCAGACAACCAGATCGTACTGGCCGAGCTTGCGGACCGCACGGGAGAGGATATAGCTCGTTGCCAGGGTATCGCTCACTGCGGCCCGACGATCGGTGATAAGTATGGCCTGATCTGCGCCGCGGTAGAGAGCTTCGCGCAGGATTTCGCCTGCCATGGGCGGGCCCATTGTGATGATGGTCACGCGGCCGCCGTAGCGATCCTTGATCTGCAGAGCCATCTCCAGAGCGTTAAGGTCCTCGGGGTTGAAGATGGCCGGCAGCGCGGCGCGGTTGACCGTGCCGTCATCGTTCATGGCCTTGCCGGTCACCCGCTTGGTGTCCGGCACCTGCTTGGCCAGAACAATACAATCGTATCCCATGGCTGGCGGCTCCAACGAACGACAACCGGTCCTGCTTCTCAACGCCGATCGAGGCGCGTCCTACGCAAAACGACGGAAGTTACTGGCCAACAGAGCGATCGTCAATGGCAAAACGCGCGGGGCGCAGGACCTTCCGTGCGTTCTGTCGGGCGGGGGAGCGGCAGGTTCGTGAATTCCCGAACGGATCGGGCGCGCGTGTTGTGTTAGATCCGGGCCGGGCCGGCGGCACGGACAGCGCGACGGATTCTGTTCGATCAGTCAAACAGTGAGCCGATGCCGTAGTGACCGTCGCCGCGTACAATCTGCGTCCACCGTTTATCCAGCCAGTTCCACCATAGTTCCGGCTGTGCGCGGAGGCACGCGTCCATCAGCTCGGTCCACTTCTGCATGCCGGCGACGGCCTGGGCTTGGCGGTCACCGCGCTCGCTGAAGGTCATCGGCTCGTGGCAATGGATATGATATATGCCGTCTTCATGGTGCCAAGTAATGGGCACGACGGGTGCACCGGTCCGCATGGACATAATGATCATCCCGGTTGGGAAATAGACCGTTCGCCCCAAGAGGCGGACGGGTACGCCCTGCCCGTACCTGCGAGGTACGTCGGGGGTGATGTAGAGCATTTTGCCCTCTCTCAAGACGCGCATGGCCACGGTCAGGCGTTCGGCGCGTGAGGCGTTGTCGGGCGGGTAGATAAGATGGCCCTGGCCAGCCTGGCCAATCGCCCGGTCGATCTCGTGCTTACGCGGGTCGGGTGATCGACGCAAGTAGATGCTGCATGGGATTCGGGGCGAGATCACAGGCGGATAGAGCGGATAGCAGCACAGATGTGGCGCCGCGTTGATGACTCCGCGTCCGAGAGCGTAGGCCTGTTCGACGTGGCGAAACGACTCGTCGAGCTTGAATCGTTGTGGCACGCCCGACTTGGCAAAGCCCGCGCGAAATACGTGCATCAGAAAGGTGAGTTGGTCGGCCACATGCTCGAAGTGTCGGTCGGGCAAGCCCTTTCGGTACACCCCGGCGTGCTTCATGTTCTGGGCCAGCCGGGCCCGGAGCGGCAGGCAGGCCTTGGCGGCGGCCAGCAACCCGTCCCGTATCATCTCCACTGCCCAAGCGGAGGATCGTTGCGAGGCGAGCATCCCTGCCCGGAGTGCTCCGACCGTCATGGTCTTGCGCAGTTGCCGCAACATCACGTGCTGGTTCTCCCCGGCGAACAGTCGGAGATCGCTGCTGTGTGGTTGCATCGGGCGGCCGCAAGTTGGCTTGCGGAAAGCCCGGGTGTCACGAACCGCGAGAATGATACTGGTTTTGGGTCCCGGTTTGCCAGTGGGCGTGTGGGTTGTAGTTGGCGGGCTGCGGCGGGTGTGTGGCCCAGCCTCGGGGAGTTTGCGTGATCTGAGGCCGAGCCATAAGATGCCGGGAGCATGTATCGACTTCATACCCGCGAGAAAGCTGCCCGGCGGTTCGTGGCTATTGTCGCCGCAGCGATCTGCTTGTTGGTCGCCGTCGCGATGGCCCTGGTGCTGATTCAGATGAAGCGGCAGGCGGCCGACGTGCCAGTGGGTGAGCGGGTGGCGATCGCGGAATGGCCGATGTCACTTCGGGTACCGCGAGAGTGGATGCCGGCACGCGGGCCGCTGCGCTTCCGGGGGCTGGTGGCGTCCTTTCGTGAGCCACCGCGGTCCGATGATGCGCGATCGCCACTGTCCCGGTCGCGAACTCTTTACCTGATGAGGCGAGAGCACCCCTCTTTTCAGCCGCCGATCAGCTACTGCACGTCCAAACTTGCTTTCGACTTACGAAGAATGGTCGGCTTGAGGGTGACGACGTCGGATGTCCGGCCGGCCGCGTTCGGGCCGCTGGCCGGGGCCGAAGCGACGGTCCGGTTCGAGGAGCGGCCCCGGCCGCTGCTCGTCGCCCGCGTTGGCTGCTCGCCCACGGGTGAGGTGTACATTTTCCTGCTCGAGTCCCCGTGGGGTGTTACTCCCGGTGAGTCGCGGTTGCTGGGCCGAGTCGTCGAATCGATCGAGCTGACGGCGCCGGTGATGAGTGCCGATTTGTCCTTTGTGGCGCGGCGGGCGGGCATCGAGTTCGCACTGCCCGAAATGGCTTGGGTTGTTCAACGCGGCCGGGTGCCGCTACGTCGGGTGAGCTTGTGCAGCGCGGCAGAGGCGGATCACGCCTGGAGCCTGGAGATCGCGCACGCCTGGGTTTCGGACAAGCGGCCGCCCACGGCGCTGATCGCCGACCATTTGCGTGCGATCGAGCGTCGTGTCGAGTTGTCCACGGAGATCCGCGAGATGGCCGTCTCCGGTAGGGAGGTAGCAGAGGCTACGCTTGGCGGCGCGGATCGTGGGCGGGCGGCGCTGGCGGTCTGGGCTGCAGGCTTGGGCGACGGCGAGGCCGTGCTTCTCGTGGGCCGGAGCGATTCGGATGGTGCCGAGGCGCTTCGTCGTGTGGCACGAGGAGTGATAGCGACGGTCCGGCTGAGGGCGTGTGAACTGGCGATCGACATGACCGAGGCGCGCGAACGCGGCAAGGAGATCGCCAGATCGCTTAGGCGCGGCGAGCTGGAACGCCTGTGGGGAAAGGCCGAAACTGACGATTGGTATCTGATCACGTTGGGGGGGGAGGTCACCGGCTTCTGGCGCGTCGGGCGCCGATGGGTTGACCAGTCGGGCGAGGAGGGGGCGTTCGGGACCTCGGGTGGTTACCAGATCGTGCGGCAGTACCGTCGTGAAGTTGTTGCGGGGATCTTCGAAGAAAAAGAAGAGCTGTGGCAAGTGACCGCGGACGGGGACGGCCATCGCCACTGGTTCTCTCAGTCCCTAGCGCATCGGAAGGATTCGCTGTACGATCTAGAGGACGTGCGTGAGCCTGGCGCGCTACGCCTTAGTCGGCGTGTGCAGACCGAAGGGCAGAGGGACGTGCAGTCGTACGAGGTCGAGCTGGACGAGACTTTCGTATGCGATCCCGTGGCGGAGGTAGCTGCTCTGGTGGCGGCTGAGGACAGTGAGGGTAGGCCGGCGAGCTTCACGGCCGTCTCGTTGTACTCGCGGCAAATACCGTTCACGTTGGTGTATCGTCCCGCCGGCCGTGTTCCACTGAGCGGTGAGCGCGAAGCGGCGCAGGCGTTGGCGGTCGTAATGCAATCGGACTACGATCCTAGGTGGGCGCGGTTTTTCTTCGACGCGCGTGGTCGGCTGGTGCGAGAAGAACACGAGGGCGGGTTGGTGCTCGTGCTGTGCAGTAGGCAGGAGGTCGAGCGGGCATTTCCGGGGGCGAGAATCGTCAAATCGCTTAGACTGCAGCCGTTGTGGCGTCGCACGCGATGAGTGACGCTGCGTCGCTGCCTGCGGCCGGATGACTACGGAAGATATGGTTGCGACTGCTGACGGTCGGGGCCGGCCGGGTCCTTGCGTGCCCGACTTTCGCCGGCTGAGGGGACACTCTTGGTGGAGCGCCAGACCCGCTTGCCGCGCTTGCTGAGGAACCTGATCGCCGGCTGAGGTGAGTCGTCGTCCGAAGGCTCGGCCTGAACCGGTTGGACCTGGTCCCAGTCCATTTGCCACACTACCTCGAGCCAGACGTGCGCGGCCGCATTCACGGCTTGATAAACAGCTTTCTCGAGCCGCTGGGGAAGCAGCCAGGGAGACGCGATCAAGGAGCTCGCCACCCCGCAGAAGGCGATGGCAGCCGCAATTCCCGCCAGCGATCGGCGTGGTTTGGCGCCCTGTCCCCGGATCGCGCCCATTGGATCAGCTCCCGAACCCCGTTGCCCCGCCTTGTGGTACTGTACTCCGTAGCCGGGTGTGCAGGCGATTATAACCTGCTCCGCATTCTCAAATGTCCAACGCGTCCTTTGGATATCCAGGCGGTGGGCACCGGGTCGGTAAGGGCGGCAGCCTCTCATTTACTTAGACACGTCAGCCGCCCCGGTTGTTTCGGAAAAACTCGCCACTTGCCCTCAAATCGGCGAACTCGCCTGGCTGTATGTATTTGCCCGAGCGGACGGGACTATTCGTGGCCGGGCGCGTTTCGCGTGCGTGATTGTCCAACGCCTTCAGGCCGGATATAGTAGTCGTCGGGGGTATCTCCGAACGATTCACCAGCTTTGGATGGAGGTAACGATGGGTCGCAGCTTGGCTTACAAGATTCTCGAAGAGCACCTGGTTGAGGGCGAACTGGCAGGGGGCAGTGAGATCGGCATCCGCGTGGACCAGTGCCTGACCCAAGATGCCACGGGGACTACTGCCTTCCTGCTGTTCGAGGCGATGAGGATCCCGCAGGTCCGGTGTGATCTGGCGGTCAGCTACGTGGATCACAACATGGCCCAGTTCGGCCCGGAGAATCACAACGATCACCTGTACCTTCAATCCATCGCCCCTAAGGTGGGCGCGTACCATTCGCGCCCGGGCAACGGCATCTGCCACCAGATTCATCTGGAACGGTTCGGCGAGCCGGGAAAGACGTTGCTCGGCAGCGACTCGCATACGCCGACCGGCGGTGGCATTGGCATGATCGCGATCGGCGCGGGTGGGCTGGACGTGGCCGTCGCGATGGGCGGCGGGCCGTTCTATCTGACCGCACCGCGCGTCATTGGTGTTGAGTTGACCGGCGTTCTGCAGCCTTGGGTGGCCAGCAAGGACATCATCCTGCGGTTGCTGTCAATCCTGACGACGAAGGGCAACGTCGGCTGCGTCGTCGAATACTTCGGCGAAGGGGTCAAATGCTTGTCGGTGCCGGCTCGGGCGACGTGCGCGAACATGGGGGCGGAGCTGGGTGTGACCACAAGTGTGTTCCCGTCGGATCAGATCACCCGACAGTTCATGCAGGCCCAGGAGCGCGGCGAGCAGTGGCGGGAGCTGTCGGCTGACGCCGACGCGCCATACGATCGGATCGTCAAGCGCCTGCACACCGAGCGCGAAGCGGCGGTCATTCAGAAGATTGAGAAGTTCTGCGGGGGTGTACGCATCGGTCCGAGGGATCAGGACGGGTTCGCGGAGGTCAGCTTCGATCGGATCGTGCTGGATTTGGGTGAGCTGGAGCCGCTCTGTGCGGCGCCTGGTTCGCCCGACAACGTCGTGCCCGTGCGGGAGGTGGCCGGCCGGCGGGTCGATCAGGTTCTTGTCGGGTCGTGCACGAACTCAAGCTTTCAGGACCTGATGTTGTGTGCCAGCGTGCTGCGCGGTCGGCACGTGCATCCGAACGTAGAGTTCGGCTTGGCGCCCGGCTCGCGGCAGGTGTTCAACATGATCGCGCGGAATGGGGCGTTGGTTGACTGCATCGGTGCGGGGGTACGCATTCTCGAGAGCGCGTGCGGGCCGTGCATCGGACAAGGCCAGTCGCCCGGTGAGAGGCGGGTCTCGGTGCGAAGCTTCAATCGCAACTTTCAGGGTCGGTCGGGCACGAAGGATGACCAGGTGTACCTGTGCTCACCGGAGACGGCGATTGCGGCGGCTGTCACGGGCGAGCTGACCGACCCTCGCGACCTGACGGGAAGGTGCGGCATTGCATACCCGAGCATCGATTGGCCGGAGGCCTTCGAGATCGATGACGGCATGATTATCCCGCCTGTGCCGGCTGATGCTGCCGAGTCCGCCGAGGTGGCTAGGGCCGATACGATCGTCACCCCGCCGGCAGGGCAGGTGCCCCCCGATCGGCTTGAGGGGGTGGTGCTGATCAAGGTCGGCGACAAGATCACGACGGATCACATCATGCCGGCCGGTGCGTTCTTGAAGCTGCGCAGCAACGTGCCCGAGTACGCCAAAGCTGTCTTCAACATCCTTAATGAGCCAGGTCGCCCGACGTTCTACGAGCGTGCTGCGGCGGTGCGGGACGCGGGCAGGCACGGCGTGGTGGTGGCCTCTGATAGTTACGGACAGGGCAGTTCCCGCGAACACGCCGCCCTTTGCCCGATGTACCTGGGTGTCAAGGCTGTGATCGCCAAAGCCATCGAACGGATTCATAAGGCCAACCTGGTGAACTTTGCGATCACCCCGCTGCTGTTCGCCGATCCGAGCGACTACGAGAAGATCGACCAAGGCGACGAAGTTATCATCGAAAATCTGCTCGAGGTGGTGCGAAGCGGCGTGGAGACGGTGACTGTTCGTAACGCGACGAAAAGGGTGGACTTCGAGTGCCGGTTGCCGCTAACCGAGCGGGAGCGTGAGATCCTTTCTGCCGGTGGGAAGCTGAACTTTACCCGCGGGCAGCATTGAGCCGGCCTGGACTCAACACCCAGCGGACATTCGACCCGGGGACTTCGGGGCCGTGGCGGCAGAAGACCTGACTAACCTGGCGAGTCAATTCCCGCGCCGATACGTGCGCGAAGATACAGACGTGGGGCAGTGGGAGCGGATCGAGCCTTACTTCGATGAACTCGATCAGCGACTGATTGACTCACGCACGGCTCTGGAGAAGTGGCTGCTCGACGTCAGCGAATTGGCTGCCGTTGTCGAGGAGGAAGAGACAAGCCGCTACGTGGCCATGACCTGCCAGACCGACGATCCGCAGCGCGAGCGGCGATACCTGGACTTCATCGAAAACGTCAAGCCTAAGTGCGAACCGCGCTGGCACAAGCTGAATGTGCGGTACGTCGATTGCGTGCACCGGGCCGGCTTGCCGCGGCGACGATACCAGGTGCTGGATCGCAATGTTGCCAATCGCGTAGCGATCTTCCGTGAAGAGAACGTGTCTCTGCAGACCGAAGATGAGAAGCTCCAGCAACAATACGACAAGACTTGTGGGGCGATGACCGTCGAGTACGACGGGCGAGAGCAGACGCTCCAGCAGATGGCCCGATACCTTGACGAGCCGGATCGGCAGGTGCGCCAGGAGACCTGGGAGCCGGTCGCCCAGCGGCGGCTGCGAGATCGCGACCGGATCGAGGAGATATTCGGCGGGATGATCCGGCTGCGCGATCAGATCGGCCGCAATGCGGACTTCGAGAACTATCGGGACTATGCCTTTCGCGAGCGAGAGCGGTTCGATTACACGCCAGACGATTGCGAGCGCTTCTGGGACGCGATCGAGCAGATTGTCGTACCCGCGTTCCGGGCGATCCAGCAGGAGCGGCGCAAGATTCTGAAGGTCGATCGGCTCCGGCCATGGGATCTGAGCGTCGATCCGTACGGTCGGCCGGCGCTTCGGCCGTTCCAGACAGGCGAGGAGCTGTCGGGGAAGTGTTCGGCTGCCCTTTCCCGACTTGACCGTGGTCTGGGCGGGCAGTTCGACTGGATGCGCTCGGCGGGCATGCTCGACCTGGAGAGTCGCAAGGGCAAGCGTCCCGGCGGATACCAGGCCACGTTCGAGCATCGGCGCGAGCCGTTCATCTTCATGAATGCCGCCGGCCGGCACGACGACGTCGAAACGTTGCTGCACGAGGCCGGCCACGCTTTTCATACCTTCGCACTGCGCCATGAGCCGCTGCTGGAGTATCGCGGCCCGCCGCTCAATCCTCTTGCGGTCGTAGCCTGCCATCCACTC
>CAYGAN010000007.1:24464-36422 GCA_964347585.1 uncultured Planctomycetales bacterium
ATCGCGGGCCGCCGCTCGAATTCTGCGAAGTGGCGTCGATGAGCATGGAGCTGCTGGGCCTGCCGTACTGCGATAGCTTCTACAACGGTCAGGACCTTCGTCGTGCCCGACGTGAGCACCTCGAGGGTGTCGTAACGATCCTGCCTTGGATCGCGACGATCGACGCGTTTCAACATTGGCTCTACACGCATCCCGATCACAGCCCCGAGCAGCGCGTGGGTTGCTGGCTCGATCTTCGCTCTCGCTTCGGAGGGATCGACGACTGGAGCGGCTACGAGCAGGAGCTGGCGTACCTTTGGCATCGCCAAAGCCACTTGTTTTGCTCGCCTTTCTATTACGTCGAATACGGCATCGCTCAGCTTGGGGCTTTGCAGGTGTGGCAGAACGCTCGCGCGGACCCGGCTAAGGCGATGACCGATTACCGGGCCGCATTGGCCCTTGGAGGATCGCGTCCGCTGCCGGAGCTGTTCAACGCTGCGGGGATCCGCTTCGACTTCAGCGCCGCTACGCTCGCGCCGCTTGTCGCGGCGGTGCAGGATGAGCTGGCCGGGCTTGGCGACCGTCCGGCGTGAGGTCGCTCGGCTTCGTTCGACTGCGAGCCGGGCCGGACATTTGCCGGGGGGAGCCGATTCCGCGATGATGTTCCGGCATGTCTGAAGCTGTGATCACCATCTTCGGCAGCTACGCACCCGAAGGCGGGGAGGCATTGTACCGGCTTGCGTACGACATCGGTTACGCGCTGGCGGAAGCGGGGTACGTTGTGTGCAACGGGGGCTACGGTGGGGTGATGGCGGCTTCCAGCAAGGGGGCCAAGGACGCCGGCGGGCGAACAATAGGCGTTACGTGCCCGCGCGTCTTCACGTCACGCTGGGGTCCGATGCAGGCGAACGAATACGTCGATGAGGAGATCGAGGCGACCGACATGTTCGCTCGAATTGAGCAGATGATGCGGCTCGGCGGGGGATACGTCGTCTTGGAGGGCGGCACGGGCACGCTTAGCGAGTTCGGCATCGTCTGGGAGTTCGTCAACAAGGGCTTTGTCTCGTCGCGGCCGATCTGTGTGGTTGGCGAGTTCTGGCGGCCGATGGTTGAGCGGATTCTCGAAGCTCGGCCCGGCAGCGACGGGAACATGCATCTGGTTGACACGCCGCAGGAGATCGTGGCGGTCATGAACCGGCACGCTCGGCGGCGCTTGCGCAAGCGTCGAACAGGAGGCATCGTCATGGCCAAGGAGCAGATTCGCCCGCCGCATGGCGCGCAGGCTCAAGGTCCTTATTCGCCCGGCATTCGCGCCGGTGATTTCATCTTTGTTGCCGGTCAGGGCCCGATCGACCCGGACACGAACCAGGTCGTCCAAGGGCCGATCAAAGAGACGGCGCGCCTGACGCTGGAGAACGTGCGGCGGGTACTGCAGGCGGCCGGGGCGACGATGGACGATTGCGTGCAGGTGCGCGTCTATCTGACGGACATGGGTGACTTCGCCGAGCTGAACGAGGTCTATGAGACGTTCTTTTCCGACCCGAAGCCCGCGCGCGCGACGCTGCAGGTAGCGAGTCTCGGCAAGCTCGGCATCGAGATCGAGGCCGTCGCCTACAAGCCGCGGCGGTAGCGGCGGCCGGTCTAGCTCTGCCAATCGGGCGAACCGGCCATGACGCGCGCGACCTCCGAAAGCGTCGTCACTCCCTCGTTGACCCTGCGCAGGCCGAACTCGATCATCGAATCGACGCCGGCTTTGCGTGCCTCGCGACGGAAGGCGTCCGCGTCCAGGTTGGCCCCGGCCAAATGCTTGCCCAGCGGATCGCTCATCTCAAGTAGCTCGTAAATGGCAATCCGGCCGCGGTAGCCGGTGCCGTGGCACTTCTCGCAGCCGACGGATCTGTGCGAGCGGACCTCTATTGGCTCACGCTCCAGTAGGCGGATCCGGTCGGTCGGCTCGTCGGGCGAGGGCGGCTGCCTGCAATCCGGGCATAGGCATCGCACGAGCCTTTGCGCCTGTACGGCGTTGACGCAACCACGGATCAGGAACGGCGGGACATCCATGTCGATCAGCCGAGCGATTGTAGAGCAGGCATCCTGCGTGTGCAGCTGTGTCAGCACGAGGTGGCCGGTCAGGGCCATTTGCACGCAGAGGTTCGCGACCTCGGTATCGCGGGTCTCGCCGACGAACACGACGTCGGGGTCCTGGCGCAGAAGCGAGCGGAACGCGCGTGCGTAGGTCAGTCCTGACTGCGGGTGGATCTGTATCTGGCGCACGCCGGGAATATCGTACTCCACTGGGTCTTCCACACTTGCGACCATGTTCCGGGCGCTGTTGATCTCGGAGAGCATTGCGTAGGCACATGTGGTTTTTCCGCACCCGGCCGGACCGGTGATGACGATGATCCCGGTGGGCGCGTGCATCCAACGGCGGACCTTCTCGGCCTCGGGGGCCGGGTAGAGTTCGTCGAGATCGAAGGATATCGCCTCGCGATGGAGCAGGCGCACGACCAGTGCCTCGCCATGAAGCGAGGGCGCGCTCGAGACGCGCAGATCGACTTCAGCCTGATCGACCTGCGTGCGGATTCGGCCATCCTGCGGTCTCCGCCACTCGCTGGTATCCATGGCGGCCATGATCTTCCAGCGGGCAATGACGTTGCGATAAGTGTTCATGTCGAGGCGTTTGTGCTCGCTGAGCATACCGTCGATCCGGAAGCGGACGAGGCCCTCGTCAGGCGAGAGGGCGTCGAAGTGGATGTCACTGGCCTTGGCTTGTGCAGCTTCGGCGACGATCTGGTTGACCATCTCGACGACGACCTGGGCATCGGCGAGCCCGTGCGGTGAAATCCTCCGGCCTAGCTCGGAGCCAACGGGGAGCAGTTCTTGCTCCAGCCCTTCGGCGACCCGAAGGAGTTGCTGGTCGAGCTTGCCGCGATTCTCACCGACGGCGAGGACGGCGCGGACCTCGTCGCTGAAGAACTGCGGGAACTGCTCCGCAGCGGCGGCCATGGAGAGTCCGCTGCGGATCCCCTCGCGAACGCCGGCGACGGCCTCTTGCAGGTCCGGTTGGGCGATCGCCTTGCTCGCCACATCCGTCGCCTGTAGGACCGGCACACCGCTGCCCAGCATGTGGGCCAGGCGCCTGTAGTAATTGACGAGTTGCTGTCGAATCTGGGTATCGGACATGCTTGTGGCTCCTTCTGTTGTGCGAGCCCGCAGGCCGTCGCGCTGCAAGCAAGTGACCTTTGTCAGACTGCCCGCAGGCGTCTTCTCGCCAGATAAGCGGCTCGTTCAGTTGCGAAGGCCTGCTCGCGCTCCGCAAGCCACTGCTCCACGCGCGAGCGGCGGAATCGAATCTGACCGGCCAGCTCGAAACAAGGCATCTGCTCGATGCACTCGTCGAGTGCCTCGGATGGGATCTTCAGCCAGGCGGCCAGTTCAGCAGGAGTCATAATCTCCGATACGGCCTCTGTGCGAGGACGATTGATCGAACGGTGCACCTCACGCCGGAGGGACAACTGGGTTGACTCGTCCAGCTCGGCTGCTTGATCGGCGATGGCGGCGAGGCGTTGGTCCAAGGCCTCGTATCGCTCGGCGAGCTGACGGCACGCAGCACATCCCTCGATGTGCTTGCGGAGCTGCTTCGGCAGTTGTTCCGCGCGCTCGCATGGCAGATCGACATACCATTGTTCAACTTCTCGGCAATCGATCATTCTACTGCTCCCGCTGGGGTCAGATCAGGCCCAACAGCCCGAGCCGCTCCAGATAGTCCTTGAGCTCCTTGCGACCCCTGTGGACCCAGCTCTTGACCGTTCCGGTCGGCGTTTCCAACGTCGTGGCCGCCTCGGCGTAGGGCATGCCTTCGATGCAGCAAAGCGCCATGGCGAGTCGTTGATCCGTCGGCATCCCGGCCAGTGTCCGGTCGATCGCCTCGATCAGTTCACGTCGGGCCATGCGTTCGTCGGGACCGGGTTGCGTGGCATCGAGCAGATCATGGGCGGCTTTGGCAAGCGTCGGCGTGGGCCTCCGCCGGCGTAACGCCGAGCGTGCCTGTCGGACCGCGATCTCGAATATGTAGTGCCGAAAGCTTCCCACCGGTTCGTATCGCTCGCGATTGTGGGTCAGGGCCAGGAAGACTTCCTGTGCGACATCTTCGGCCTGGCCGTCATCTCCGATCGCCCGCCGACAGAAGCCGACAATCCGCCGGTGGTAACGCCCGAACAGCGCCTCGAAAGCGCCGGCGTCCCCGTACCGGAACATGAGCATTAGCTCTTCGTCGCTCAGGTGCAGCGTCATGCGCATCTGGCTCCCGGCGGCCTACCCGTCCACCATGCTTAATAGCAGTCAGACAGCCGGAGTTGCAGAAAAACCCTCTTTGCTCATTCTGATACCCGAGGAGAGCGGCGTTGCAGCGGGTAAGTCGAGAGGGAGGACCGTGCCGTACGGAATTGGCACGTTCGCCCCAAGCCGTTTTGAGCCAATCGATTGGGCGGGCGGCGAGTCGCCTTGGTGACTTGACGGTGGCGCCGGTGGTTGCTAGTGATTAGCCTGCCATGAAGCGCGAGTGCTGCTTCGGAGGGCAAGGCTGTGAGCTGTTATTTGCGTCATCTGAAGGGCGAGATCGAACAGGCCGGGATCGAGCTGACCAAGCAGAATCGCAAGGCCGTTGACGAGCTCCTTCACAGCTACGTGCGCGTCAAGTACAAGAATTGCCCGAGGGCTTGGCGTGCGATCAAGAACGTGATTCGCAGCGATGACAAATCGCGTGCGAAGCTGGTCGCTGCTCTGCGTCGCAAATTCGCCTGAGGCCCGGGGATTCGGGCTGCTTGTGGGCTGTCTCGTATGATCTGGTCAACGTGTCTTCTGGTGATCGTAATGACTGGGGCGAAAGCTGACGGCGGATCGGAGCGGACGTTCGAGACGGTCGGCCAGTTCATCGGCCGGGGGGGCGTTTTCAACCAACTCCTCGGTCCCGGCCCGAACGGGGAGCAATGGCTCTACGTGACGTACACCTATACGCAGGGCGGCATGCACCTGGTCGCGTTCGATCCCCGCACAGGTAAGCATCGCGTCTTTGAGAACCCCCAAGGCGGCGCGTGGGCGCTGGAGGTCGGGCCGGACAACAGGATCTATGCTGGCACGTTCTACAATGGCCACATCCTGCGATTCGATCCCAAGACGGGCAAGCTGGATGACCTTGGCCAGGCCATCGCAGGAGAGAGTTACATCTTGTCGCTATCGCGCGGGCGTGACGGCAAGCTCTATGGCGGGACGTATCCGGGTGCAAAGCTTGTCCAGTTCGATCCGGCCACGGGCAAGTCGAAGGATCTCGGGCGAATGGACCCCGTGGAGCATTACAATCGGCACACCGTCGCCGGTTCGGACGGTTGGGTTTATTGCGGCATCGGGACCGCGCGGGCCAACCTGGTTGCCTACAACCCGAGCACGAATGAGAAGCGGAGTCTGATTCCCGAAGATCGTCGCGACGTTGGTACCGGCTACGTCACGCTCGGGCAGGACGGTGGCGTGTACGGTGCCTGCCTGGGACGGCATTTCCGCCTGAAGGACGGCCGGGCGAGCCCGGTTGAGGCCAAGGACGTGCCTCCGGCCAAGTCTCGCGTGCGGCTCGAGGACGGCGGGGTCGCCAAGCCATCGGATTCGTACCGAGGTAAGGAGCTTCCACTCTTTCGCGTTGCGGCTGGGCCGGACGGGAAGGTTTACGCAAGCTCCGTCTTGCCGGAGTACCTGCTTCGTTACGACCCCGGCACCGGGCGGTGTGAGAATCTGGGCCTGATCCCCGGAGCGGAGGCTTATTCATTGCTCGCCCACGCTGGCAAGTTGTACATCGCATCCTACACCGGCGCGACGTTGCAGGCGTACGACCCGGCCAAGCCGTTCGATCCCGGCAAAGAGGTGACCAACAATCCGGCGTTCTACGGCTCCGTGGCGCCGCGTCAGGACCGTCCGTATGACATGGTTGTCGGGACTGACGGGCGGATCTACGTGGCGTGCGTGCCGACGTACGGTCGGCACGGGGGCGCGCTGGCGTGGTTTGATCCGCGGACTGGCAAGCTCGATCACGTCTTCGCGCCGATCCAAGATCAGGCGGTGACGGCTTTGTGCGCGCTGGAAGGCGACGTACTGGCGGTTGGGACTGGAATTGCCGGCGGACCGGGCACGAAGCCGAAGGCCGAGCAGGCTGAACTGTTCATTTGGGATACCAAGAAGGGCCAGGTTGCGTTTCGATGTGTGCCCGTGCCCGGCGCGGCGGAGATCAGCAACTCGGCGTGTGGCGGCGGGCTGATCTACGGCACAGCCGGCGGGACGATGTTCGTGTTCGACCCGGCCAGGAAAGTTACAGTTGCCACCGACGAGATTCCTTACGGGCCGGCGGTTCGGGCCGGGTTGATCGTGGCCCCCGGCGGTCGGATCGTCGGGCTGGCCGGGCCGTGCGCCTACACCGTCCGCCTAAGCAACGATCGACTGGAGTTCGAGCTTCTGGCCCGCCACAAGCACCCACTCTCGGTGGGCAAGGCCGTTGTTGGCAAGTACCTCTATGCGGCCAGCGGGGCGTTTCTCGTGCGTTGTCGTCTCTGAGATCGTATGTCATGGCTGAGCGTTTGAATGACCCGGTGATCCGATTCGTCCGTGGAGGCGGCCCGCGTCGGCGCTGGTGGTGTGCTTTTGTCGTTCTGGTGGGCGCGTCCGTCGGGGCGGGAGCTGAGACGGGCACGTCAGCGGAGGCGGGTGACGTTCTGCGGGCGCGCGTGCGCGTCTTCGCGAACGAAGAAGTCGGCCAGGTGCACCCTGAGGTGTTCGGGATCAATCTGCACCCGTCGCGCAAGAAGCAGATCGCCGATCCGAAGGTGCGCGCGCACACGCGCAACATGGGGATCAAGTCGATCCGGTTCCCCAACGGGTGCGTGGCTGACCTGTACGACTGGAAGAACGCGGAAAAAAACAAGCAGATCACGGTTGATGAGTTCCTGGAGTTCTGCAAGCGAGTCGGCGCCGAGCCGTATTACACGATCAATATGCAGGGCGGGACGGAGGGCCTGACCGGGCCCGTGCCGGCGGACGCATCCCTTGAGCAGCGAATCCGCTATCGCCACGAGGCGCCGAACCCCTGCCGCAACACGAACTATCACTTCGGAACGCTCGCCGAGACGATCGATCTGGTTCTGCGGTACACGGTCGAGCGGGCTCTGGCCGGCAAGCACCCCCTGATTCACTACGAGATGGGCAACGAGAACTGGGGCCAAGCCAAGACTGATTGGCCGCCCGACGTCTATGCGGCAACGGTCAAGGCCTACGCGACCGGGATGCGCGATCTCGTCGCGAAGGCGCGAGGGAGGCATCCGCGTTTGAAGGCGCTGAGGTTGCACATTACGGCGGTGGGCTATCCAGTGATGGGCAACAACCAGGACCCGGCCAAGAGTCCCGACCGGGACATTAACGTGGCCTGGACGGGCAAGCTGGCACTGCTCCACGCGGCTGGGGTGATCGACGCTGTTCAGGAACATTTCTACCCGTACTCGAGTGGCGGGGGCGACGCGCTCGTGTGGACGGTGCACAACCTGGGCAACATCATCTTGGCCCGCGAGGGCACGGCGAACCCTCGGCTAAACGGGTATGTCGATCCCGAACTGACGTATGGGATGCCTCTGGAGTTCACGGAATGGAACCTGAAATGCTGGGGCGAACGCTACAAGAACGCCGAGGTTGGGGGCAATCTGGATTTCGAACACGGCCTCGAGGCGTGGCAGGCGGCCGACGCGGGTGACGGAGCCAGGGTGGAGGTCGCGACCGTGGCGGCGCGCCGCGGCAAGGGGGGGTTGTGGCTGGTGAGCGGCTCCGGCGAGGCGTCGTGGTCTCAAGCGAGTCGACGCTTCGCGCCGCCAGCGGATGCGCCGCGCGTTTTTGCCTCGGCGTGGATCAGAACGGCTCAGCCGCAGGACGTGCGCCTGAGCCTGACTCCTGTCGTCGAGGGCGAGGTGCAGGGCGAGCCGGCAGAGAGCTGGAGCCGCTGCGCGCTGCAGGCGGATCGATGGCACAAGATCGTAGTCGGCGGCGACCTTCCGGAAGGGACCAGACAGCTTGAACTAAGCATCCGAGCACAGGGCCGGGCCGTGCAGGCCTTCGTCGATTGCCTCGAGGTGCTCTACTGGACGAAGACGAGCAACTTGGCCCCGATGTCGGCCAACAAGGCGGTTCAACAGCTCTACTGCGTCGATGTATTCCGCGTGATGATCGAGCACGGCATCCAGCGGGCGCACTTTCATCATCTGATGGGCTCGTACCCTTGTGGCGCGCTCGACAACCGGGGGAGGCCGCAGAACAATCATCTTGTCTTCCGATTCTTCAAGCGCTGCGTCGGCAAGAGCCTGATTCGGACGGAGACCGATTCGCCGGAGTTCGACTACGAGACGCACGCCGACAAATGGGCCACCGACTTCAATGCCGTCGCGCCTGACGCGGCCAAGGTACCGTTGCTGTCCGCGATGGCGACGCGCGACGGGGAGCGGCTGTGTCTTCTGTTGGTGAACCGGTCGACGGATCGGACGCTCGATGTGACCGTTGAGATCGCCGGCGCGAAGGTGGCCCCGTCATCGCGACTGCGGAGTTTGGTCTGCGAGGATTTCGACGCGGCCTCGATCCGACTGGTGCAGGGTGACCTGGACGTTCATAACAAGTTGACGCATCGCGTATCCCCGCACAGCGCGCAGATCATCGCGTTCGCTCTGTCCGCCGAGTAGGGGG
Source organism: uncultured Planctomycetales bacterium (assembly GCA_964347585.1). Taxonomy (GTDB): domain Bacteria; phylum Planctomycetota; class Phycisphaerae; order UBA1845; family CAYGAN01; genus CAYGAN01. The sequence continues at coordinate 33,201 of CAYGAN010000007.1, forward strand.
CGCTGATGTGCGCCGGGGGCGGAAGCGCGGGTACCTTGCCCTTTGCCTCTTGCGGGCGTTGGGGACAGAGCGGAACGGAGCCACGCTTTCCGTGTTGTGAGCAGTCCGTCCGGCGCTCTCGCTATGCGAGGACGGGCACCCAACGGTGGGCACCCAGCGGAAGCGCGGGCACCTTGTCCTTTGCCCTATGCGGCGGTTGGGGACAGAACGGAACGGCGCCATGCTTGCCGTGTTCCGAGTAGTCCGTCCCCCACCCTCGCTATGCGAGGACGGGGCACCCGGGGGGCGGGGACGTCGGGCGATTGGGACCTCCTGCGGACTACTCATTGAATCGGCCTTCGGCCGGAGGGATAATCCGTCTATTCCTGAGTGCCGCGTGCTTCCGTAGATGGAGAGTGACGAAGGCATGAGTAGCGTCAACGACTGTTTCCGGGCAGGCGGGATGCAGCGTTTGCGTGGGTGCAGGCGGATCGGTGCATCCGTGTTATTGGCGGCGCTGGTGGCACCGCTGGCGGGCTGCGCGACGCCGGACCTGTGCACAGCGGATCGGCTGAGGCAGGGCCTGGTGCTGGTCTTGCCGGGGATCGAAGGGCCGAGCTTCCTGAACGCAGCCCTTGTGCGCGGGCTGGAGGAGGGCGGCGTGCCGTCGGCGCTGGAAGTGTACGACTGGGGCACGGGTTCGCCGTTCGGCTTCTTGATTCACCTCACGGCGGCGGGTCGGAATCAGCGACAGGCCGAGGCCATCGCCGCTCGGATCCGAAGGTACAAATCGCTCTTCCCGGACAGGCCGGTGCACCTGATCGGGCATTCGGGTGGGGCAGGTGTGGCGCTGTTGGCCCTGGAGGCGCTGCCGCGCGAGCCCATCGTGACCAGCGCACATCTGCTGGCTGCGGCCGTCTCGCCGACGTACGATCTGCGGGCGGCGCTGTCGCGGACGGAGTACGGCATCTGGAGTTTCTATTCCTCGCGCGACGTGGGGTTCCTAGGCGTGGGCACAACGGTGCTTGGGGGAATCGACCGCGCGCACAGGCCGTCGGCTGGGGCGGTCGGCTTCCAGCTGCCCGAGGGGATCAACAAACCCGGGCGCGAACTCTACCGTCGCAAGCTGCATCAAGTGCCCTACTCGAGCACGATGGCGCGCAGCGGCAACAAGGGCGGGCACATCGGGTGGGCGTCGCGCCGGTTCGCGCGGGACTGGATCGCGCCGATGATCCTGGCAGACATGGAAGCCGGGCCGGTGCGGGCTCTGCGTCCGCAGCGAAGTTCGCTGGCCGCTGCAAGGATTGAATCGCGCTCCGGGTCGAAGCATCGCAACCACGAACGGCAGTAAGCGGGCATTCCTTTCGTCTGCTCCCCTTGGAGCTCGATCATCTTCCCGGCGGGAGTTCTTGGTTCTCGTGCTTGCTGGTGTGCTCAGGTGCTATCGCTCGCGCTCGAATCGACAGACGATGTCATAGAGCGTTCCGCCGAGCTTGCCGGCCACCCATTCGTCCTTGAGCAAAGCGATCTTCAGGCAGTCGCATTTGAAGCGGGCTGAGAAGTTGCTTTCTACAGACCGGCCCATGCCCTCGAGGATGAGCAGGTCGCTGTCTCGGGCGGCCTGGTCGCATTGGTCGGTCACATCGCTCAGGTCGACGAGCGGCGTGCCGCACCCGCTGGCTACGACGCTGATCTGACCCACGTCGAGTTGGTCATTGATGAGCCGGTCGCGTGCCGCGAGCTGATCCAGAACGACGTTCAGCTCGTCCGCGGTGATGTCGTTGAGCGAGGGCGTCGAGTTGGCCGCGAGCACGACTCGGGCGCCCCGGCTGGCTAGGTGGCGTGCGAGCGGCAGGCAGCCGAGCACGACGTCAGCCCCGGCGTTATCGACGAAGAACAGGACGTGGCGGTAGGGCATGCGCTCCCGGCCGAAGATGCGGGTTACCTCATCCAGATCGTCGATGAGCCACGGGCGGGGCTTGAGTCTGGCGCGCGTGGTAAAGAAGTCCAGCCCGCTCGCGTTGTAGTCCCGCACGGTCGCGAGCGAGCCGAGGTCGAAGATGTTCCCGGCGAAGATGCCGCGTGCCAGCTCGTGCACGAGACGTTCGCCGCTGAGCTTGTCCAACTCCCCGACGACGGTCGGGAACAGCTCGATAGCCGCGGCATTCTCGCGCTGTTTGACCTGGGCGTACGGGTCGCCCAGGCCGTGCTTGCGCAAGAGCTGCTCGCGATAGAGATCGAACGTCGGGATCGTCAGCCGGCCGAAGGCGGATGGGTCGCCTCGGAGTCGCTCGAGGCCGGCAAGCAGCTCGGCCTGGAACGCTTCGACGCGCGCGGGCTCGCCGCAGCGGCGGTTACGGATCAAGGCGACCACGGTCTCTCCGTGACGGGCGAAGTGATTCAGCCAATACTGGCGGCCGGCCGGGTCGATGGTCAGGTCCCACTCGCTGGCACAATACTGATCGGGGTGGGCAAGTTGACAGAGTACCGCCATCGTTGCAGGCTCCTCCGCGGTCGTTGGGCGGGACACCGTAGGGCAAATCGACAGCGCAGGCAAGGATGCGCGGGGCATCGACAGGTGGGAGGGGATAACGCTCGAACCGACGGGGCAAAGGATAGCGCTTGCGCGGGAAGAGCCTGGCGTCAGCGGGATGCCCGTCCTGCTACGGCCAACGGTCCCTTCGGCTCGTCTTGACCCACGAGCGCCAAGATCACGGGATGGTTCGGCTCGTACTGCTTGAGCTTGCGCAGCAGCTCGCGGGCCCGGTCGCGCCGGTCGGTGAAGTACCTCATGTAGGCCAGGAGGATCCAGTCGTCCGTTCGGCTGGGGTCCTTTCTGATTGTCTTGGCCAGGGCTTCGAGTTGCTGGTCAAACTCGCGCGGCTCGCCGTAGTCGCGGCGGAGGTCGAAGGTCAGAATCGCGATCCGCGGCTGCAGCTCGAACGCGCGCCTGATCTGGGCCAGGGCCTCGGTGTATTTGCCGATCGCAAAGAGCGCCTGGCCGGCGTGCAATCGCGAGGCCGGATCGCCCTGGTTCAAGGCGCCGGCCAGCAAGAAATTGGCCGCTGCGCTCTCGTACCGGCCGTACCAGAAGTCCTTCAGGCCCGCCGACATGAATCGCAGATACTTGTCCAGGAGCGATTGGTATCGCTGCGCTCGCCGCTGCTCCTCGGTATTGGATCGCTTGTTGCGGACGGCGTATCTGACCGCGATCTGGCCGGATTGCCTGCGCGGCCGGCAGGT
>CAYGAN010000007.1:36432-40086 GCA_964347585.1 uncultured Planctomycetales bacterium
AGGCATCTGCTCGACGCCCCAGGCTCGGCCGCTGCCGCCGCCGGCGCGGCTGACGTACTCCCATTGGGCTTCGGTCGGCAGGGCGTAGCGGCGTCCGGTTGCCCGGCAGCGGACGGCGTAGCTGACCGCGACCTGGCCGGATTGCCTGCGCGGCCGGCAGGTGTATGAACGATCGAACTCATCGGGGACGAGCAGCAGCGTCTGACTCAGTCCGCCGCGGATGATCCACACCTGTTGCTGCTGGGCGGCGTGGGGGGCTGCGATGGGGTCGCGGTCGTTCTTTGGTGGCGGCCGGCGCAGGTCGGGGAAGCCCTCGGGGTTCTCAAGGAAGTCCTTCAGGTGCAGATCGGGGAAGTGTCGGCTGCGGACGACCTCGTTCTGGAGCATGTATCGCTGCTGGGCGTCCCGGACGGCTCGGGCCGGCGCTGATATATGTCGCTGGTGCTTGCCGGAGGCCGGTGTGGCCGCGAGTGCGCCTGCTGGGACGACCGCGAGGATCGAAACGCTCACTGTGCTGCGTACCCACCGTGCCGCTCTTGTCGGTTGCATGACATGACCCTTTCCTGGTGTGGACCTTCCGCCCAACGGCGCCAGAGCCCCGCGGCGTCTCTACTAAGTATGACACGGCACAAGACGCAAGGAAAGCCAGGATTCCGCGTGATTTGCGCACTTGGCCTCGTCTATCGGGGGTTCTCTGGGCGCGCTGGACGTGGTTGGCGGATCGTGGTCAAATCTCGGGCGCGAAGGGAGGTGCGGCGTGGTTCGATTCATGGCGGCGGGGGTGGTGGTAACGGCAGTGATGGGCGGTGTTTCGGGATGTGCCGGGCCGGGGCGGGCACCTTCGCGCAAGGTCGCGCAGCTTCGCGAGCGCGTCAATCTGAGCTACCCGAACCCGCCTCGGCTGGTGATGGCGTTCTACTACGTCTGGTACGCCACGGAGCAGTTCAGCGGGTCGAACCAGCATTGGGGCTGGGTCGATACGGACAACAAATGGATCGAGCAGTCGCTGCACTATCCACAGGGCGGGCCGTACGACTCGACCGATCCGCAGCTCGTGCGGCGGCACCTGGCGATGTTTCGACGGGCGGGCATCGACGTGCCGATCGTCTCCTGGTGGGGGCCGGGCCATCATAGCGACAAGGCCATGCCCGTGCTGCTTGACCACGCGGGCGAGTTCGGCCGGCAGGTGACCGTTTATTTCGAGACTGTTCGTGATCCAATCTCGGCGCGGAGTGCCGCGGACGATCTGGTCTATCTGGCCAGGCAGTACGCGAATCATCCGGCGTTTCTGAAGATTGACGGCCGGCCGGTGATCTTCATCTACGGGCGGATTCTGCAGCAGTTGCCGGAGCCGGAGATCGTCGAGGCGTTGGAGATCGCGAGGCGCGAGAGCGGCGTGGACTGGGTGGCGATCTGCGATCTGCCGGACCGGATGCGTGCGCTGCTATTCGACGGACTGCACACGTACGCACCGATGGCCTCGTACTTCCGCCGGCCCCAGAGCGACTGGGAGAAGATCGCCACGCGCGACTATGGCCGGATCGTTCATCTGGCGCGGCAGAGGCAGCGTATCGCGGCGCTGACGGTGTTTCCCGGGTACGACGATCGCAAGATTCGCAAGCCCGGCGCGTTCGCCGAGCGGGCGGACGGGAAGCTGTATGACCTGGTCTGGCAGAAGGCGATCGAGGCCGGACCGGATTGGATTCTGATCACCAGCTTCAACGAGCTGCACGAGGGCAGCGAGATCGAGCCGACCGCAGAGCTGGGCGATTCCTACATCGAAGGGACGGCGCGATGGTCGAAGAAGTTCCGCGAGAGCGCTCGCGTCAAGCCGCCGGTCGTGGCTGAGGCGCGGGCCAAGGTTGGCCGTAAAGACCTGCAACGCGTGTTGCGCCGGTTGGGCCGGGGTCGGATCGGGGTGTTCGGCGGGGTCAACATGCAGGTCATGCGTTTGCTGGCGCTGACGGATCGCGTGGAGCTGCTGACGGCCGAGGAACTGGTGGCTCCCGAGGTGAAGGCGCTTGCGTATCCGCTGCTGATCTACGCCGGCGGGGAGATGTTTCCGTCCAGCGTGCGTGCGGACAACGACGTGCCGAACAAGTTGGCGGAGTACCTGAGCGGCGGCGGCAGGTTGCTGGTGATGCCGAGCGGGCCGCTACCGTTCTTCTATGACCGCCCTGGCCACGTGGCGCAGGCCGGCGAGCGGTTCGGACTATACGTCAAGGGGCTGCGTCCGACTTCGGGCGTGGCCGAAGAGCTCTGGGGTTTTGAACAGCCGCCGGGAGTGGCGAAGCTGAGCTTTCATGCCGACCCGGCTTTGCCGAACCTGCCGAGACACTGGGCGTTCCCAAGTGCCGGGGACTTGCGCTGGCGGCCCGTGGTCCCGCCGCCGGACCTCTCGGATCGTAATCGGTACGTCTCGCTCGTGCGCCTGCTCGACGAGGAAGGCGCGCACTACGGCGACGCGGTAGGTTTGTACGAGTACCACGAGGGGCCGCTGGCGGGCGGGAGAATCCTGTACGTGTGGTTCCGTCTGGCTGATGAGGTGCCGACGGATGATCTGCTGCACGACGTGCTCGCCGTGCTGGGCCGGCGGAAGTGAAGGCAAGTGGCCGGCTGCAGGGGCCCCGGTTTTGATCGAAACTTTCCGGGGCGGCGTGTGTTCTAAGAGACAGGAGTGGCGTGCCGGGGTCTGAGTTCGCCACCGGGGTGGTCGTTTCGTCGGGCTCTTGTTGGTCGCGCCGGTGAGGCGCGTGGGCATTGAACCTGAACGGTCGAGGAGTTCATTGATGAGAAGGCTGGATCGTATCGCTTTGTACTGGTTGGTGATCGGAACGTGCGCGACCCCGGCATTAGCGGGCCCGGCGCGGTTCACGCTGGACAAGGCCGTGCCTCAAGGGGTGTACGTATACGCCCATTGGGTGCCTAACCCGGAGCGCGAGTTCGCAGACGAGTACTGGTCTTCGGTGTTGGAAGCGCTCTGGGCAACGAAGATCGACGAGGACGTCAGGGACCTGATCAGCTCGTTCATGACCGAGGAGGCGGACCGCGAGTCGTTCAACGAGTCGTGGGACGGGATGATGGCGCTGCTGCGTCAAGTGGGCTGGGCCGAGATGTTCGGGCACGAGGGCGTGTACACGGCGCGGATGCAATTGCCGGCTTCCGAGCATCTCGTGATCACGCGATCGAGCAAGGCGATCGTTGAGCGGAACGCGCCCCGCGTCAAAGGCGTTCTCGACCAGATCGCGCAGCTGGCGGGGGGCGAGGAGTGGCGCGTCAGCGAGACGACGGTGCACGGCGCGACGGTCTGGGTGTTGCCGCTGCACCCCGTGCCTTTGCCGATCTGCGCGGCGCACAAGGGCGACGTGCTGGCGATCGGATTCGGCCACAGTCTCTTGACGGACGCACTCGGCCTGCTTGCCGGCGAGAGCGATCAGCCAAGCCTGATCGATGAGCCGCGATTCAAGAGGGCCATGAGCGCCCTGCCGGAGCCGGAAGACGGCCGGGCCTTTATTGACGTGCGGGCTATCGTCAGGGCCTTGGACGAGTTTCTGGGCAAGGTCGAATCGCCGACCACGACGCAAGAGGCCCCCGGCGCAGACGTGCTACGCGTGGTGCGCCGGGCCGTCCAGCGGTGCGACTTTGTTGACTATT
>CAYGAN010000007.1:40096-41341 GCA_964347585.1 uncultured Planctomycetales bacterium
CGTTCCCGGCGCCGAGAAGAAGCCGCTGTACAAGGTTTTCTGCAAGCAGGCACCGTTTACTCACTTCGAGCGGAACATCCCGCAGGCAGCCACGAGCTTTTCGCTGTGGGGTGGGCTGGACTTGGCTGCCCTGTACCGCGAAGTGCTCGGCTTCATCGCGGACGAGTGGCCGGACGGCGACGCCGTCCTGGCCGATTGGAAACGGATACAGGACGAGATCAGGTTCCATCCGGACAGCGATCTTTTCGGTTGGCTCAGCGGCCAGATCATTTCGATCTCGCTGCCGGCGGCGGGCGAAGAGCCGGGCGAGTCGGGCGGTAGCGTGGTGATGATTAAGGTGCGCGACCCGAAGGCGGCCTCGACAAAGGTCAAGGCGGCTCTGGACCGGCTGAGCAACGCGTTGGCCAACATCCCAGTGGATGAGGCGGACCCGATGGCGATGCTCAAGACGATGTTCCGCCTGCCGCTGACGAGCCAGCCGGCCGAGGACGTGGGGGCCGAGGGGTTCCGCACGGTCACGCATCCGATTTGCGCGGCATTTCTGAATCCGGTCTATGGCGTGTGGCGGGATTGGCTGATCGTTGGCACGTCGGAGCCGGCCGTCGCGGCGGTGATCGCCACGGCCAAGGGCGAGCAGCGCAATATCGCTATCAGACAGCGTTTCAAGCGGGAGGGTCTGGATCCGAAGGGGCCGGCGAGTGCGGTGTCTTTCAGTGATCTGAGGAAGATCGGCGAGGAGATCGGCAGGATGCTGGATAGTGTCCTTCTGATCGGCACCATGGCACAGATGATCCCGGACGAGCGGGCCGGCAAGGTCTTCAAGAGCCTGCTGCTGATGGTCGGCAAGCTCGGGCCGGTGGCGCGCAAGGTCGATTTTCTGCTCAGCCAGGCGAGCGTGACGACCTTCGACGGCAAGTCTTGGCGGACGCGGTCGGTGATGAACTACCGCGAGCCCGGCGCCGAGCCGACGACGCAGCCGACGGCCACGACGCGCGCGGCTCGTCGGTGGGGTGAGTAAGCACCAGACGAGCAGGATGGGTCTTTGATCCCCCTTCGCAAGGGCACGCCGTCCTTAACGCCGGTGAGAAGGGCTGGGGGAATTCTGGCGCTGATATGCTGAGGCTCTGTCCACCGCCTTGGGCGCGAGGATGCGGCATCCGCAGCGGGCCAGCCGTGACCACAGGAGCAACGCGGAATGTGGGACAGGATGATCTTGGAGCCTATTGTGAGCGGGTGCACGAATCG
>CAYGAN010000007.1:41351-42479 GCA_964347585.1 uncultured Planctomycetales bacterium
ATAATCAGCCTCGGTCAGGTGAAGTGGCTCGTCGGCGAATTCGAGCGTATGTGCAACGTCGCGATGGAACCCACGCCGCAGCTCCGAGTGGAATCTCAGTTTGAGCCCACAACCCATCCCGACTTCGTTGAGTTGGTGGAATACGAAAGGTCCTTCTATCCCGCCTCCTATTTGGAAGATGATGCCTGCCTGAGCACGAGCGGCTTTGGTCTTGCAAGGATGGATGATTGGAGATCCGTCTTCCAGGCGTTGAAGCGCATGGGGCTTCGTGTGGTCGGCATGGCCGTCCACGGACTGGCGGCGGACCACGATTGGTTCGTGCGGAGAGAGGGGGCTTTTCGAGACGTCGAATTGGCTACAGAAAGGGCGCTTGATTCCGCGATGGAGGTCGCGCTGGAGATCCACATCAGTAAAAGGAACTTGGCGTCGTTTTCTGCTGTAATTGACAGATTGGAGAAGATGTCGAAAGGGCGCGCGAAGATGTACTCGGGCGTTCCGGGATTCTACATGAACGACCGACTGAGAACATTCGAGCAGCTTCGACCCACGAGAACCGACAAAGGCCTCATCGCCGACGCCCTGGCGCGTGCTCCGGACAGAGGGAGCAATACCGAGGCCTTCTTCACGTCGCATTTGCTGGAAAATGGGCCAAAGGCCAACTTATGTACGCGCGAAATTGGCGGAAAGGGTTTTGAAAGGACGCCGGGGCGACTCCGGATAATGCCCTCGTTTGACGTGACGGAGCTTTTCTTCTCGCGCCCCGCTATCCACCACGGTAACATCAAGCACGACGGGATCGGGGAGGTCTGGCGGAGGATTCTGGAGACTGAGCTTCCGCGGATGCCCGATCCCGACGAGCTGGCGCGCCTGCACGAAGATTTCGAATCCGAGAAGCTGCATCCTGGTGCGGACAGCGTTTACATGAGAATTTGCGATCGGTATTGGAATGCCAGCGCGAGGGCGCCCTCCCCTTAGCGTTAGCACAAGGATGAGGTGCGGATTCGTGTCCAGGTCGCGCGTCATCATCGGTCCCCCACCCTCGCTACGCGAGGATGGGGCACCCGCACCCGGCAAGTACGCCGCTATGGGCAAGATGTCATGATCGTGGTGATAAAGGTAGCGATTGCG
>CAYGAN010000007.1:42645-45603 GCA_964347585.1 uncultured Planctomycetales bacterium
ACGCACTATCATAGCCCATTGGCGCATTCATCGGGGAGCGTACCCTCCTTCATTCATAATCGAGTTTGATGTCCACCCGAGCACATTCCCGATCAGCATATCGTCCTCAGAGTTCATTTTTGTTCGAGACGAGGCGCGCTTTCACGAAATCAGCGCCGATATCAGTCATTCCGGCAGCTACACCGATTACATAGCTACGTGGGACCAAGTGCGCGAGTGCTACTCGCGCCCCTGAGCTCTTCCTGGACCGAGACGGACAGGACGGGTGGCCCAGCTCCTCTGGAGCTGGGGATGCCATTGGATAGCGCGAGCGCCCAGTGCTTCGCGCCTGCGCTAACGCCGCGGGGCTACTCCTGCGGGCAGCAGCCGTCTGCGGTGCTGATCGAGCCGCGAGCGTGAGGGAGCGGCCCTACCGCCTTCCGTTGAGGTAACCGCTCCCTCACGGTCGCGGCTCAGATCTGGCGGTCGCGGCTCGGATCTCACGGTCGCGAGTCGGATGTTACGGTCGCGGGTCGGATCGGGTTTGTACCGCTCGACGGTTCGCAGGTCACGGCTGCGTGGGTGGCTACGCACCGGAGAGGCATGGCGGCCACGTGCTGAGTGCCGAAGCGCGGCAACTGCCAGCTACCAGAGCAGAACCAAGCAGCGCGACGGGCGAAGCCCGCCCTACGGGCCGACTAGGAGGATGTGCACTTGACCGGGGCCGTGGACGCCTTTGACCAAGTTCAGCTCGATGTCGGCGGTCTTGCTGGGCCCGGTAATTAGGACCTCATTGGCTGGGAGTGGATCGGGCCGATCGGTGCTAGCCCAGTCGAGCAGGTCGGGCACGATCGCCTTGGCCGGGACGACGGCAATGTGAACAGGCGGGGCGACGCTGGCGAGGCGTCTGTGCTTGGGCCCGCTGCGGAGCACGAGCGAACCCGTCTCGGCGATCGCGCCGACGACGCCTGTGATGCCGACGTCGGCCCGGAAGGCGGCTTCGCGGTCATCCGAGTCGAGCATTTCAAATCCGGCAGTCTTTAGCTGCTCGGCGATGCGGTGCCCGTTGGGGATTTCCTCAGACAGCATCAGCAGGCGCGAGGCCCGCTCGGCCCGGGCGACGGTCTCGATCCGCTCGACGAGCTGGGATTCGTCGCTGAGCCGATGCACGGTCATGCCCGAGTCCTCGGCCATGGCGACGAAGCGGCCGAGCAGATCAGCGGCGCGGTCTAGCTGGCGTGCGTGCTGACGATCGGGTAGCTCCGGACGCTCGGTCGTGCCGGCGAGGGCGTCGCGGATTCGCGCGATGAATTCGTCCTGCGTAACGTCTTGCATGAGTTTCTCGCACCTTCGGGCGGGCGTTTGCTCCTAGGGTCGTTCACGCTCCAAATCGTCCCAGAGTTCGTGGAACGGTCTGTCGGCCATGGCTGGGAAGTCGCGATGGCTCGTCCATTGGGCTGCAGGCCCGGGCAGTGATCCGCACCAGCCTTCGACTGCGGTCGCGCCGAGGAACACGCGGCCGAAGCGCGTCGCCCAACGGTATAGGAACTCTGAGCGCATGACCCACTTCCACATCTTCAGACCGAGTCGCTGGCCGAGCGGCATCTGCCCGCGCTTGAGTAGCTCGTATCGCATCTCGATCAGCATCTCGGGGATGTTGATCCGGACCGGGCAGGCGTCCAGGCACGCACCGCAGAGGCTGGAGGCCTGCGGCAGGTCTTTGTATTGCTCCAGCGAGTTGAACATCGGCGTGATGAGCTTGCCGATCGGGCCGGGATAGACGGCGTTGTACGCGTGTCCGCCGATCTTGCGATAAACCGGGCAGGCGTTCAGGCACGCGCCGCAGCGGATGCAGCGAAGGGTCTGGCGATAGTCGCCGGCGAGGATGCCCAGCCGCCCGCAATCAACGATGACCAGGTGGAACTCTTCCGGGCCGTCTGACTCGCCTTGGCGGCGCGGGCCGGTGGTCAGGTTGGTGTAGATCGTCATCCGCTGGCCGGTCGCGCTGCGGGCGAGCAGCTTGAGGAAAACGGCCAGGTCCTGCATCGTGGGGATGACCTTCTCCATTCCCATCAGCGTGACGAGCACGCGCGGGCGGGAGATGCAGTAGCGTCCGTTGCCTTCGTTGGTGACGGTCACGACGGTGCCCGTCTCTGCGACAGCGAAGTTCGCGCCGGTAACGGCCATGTCGGCTGTGCGGAACTTCTCGCGGAGGACGCGGCGGGCGGCCTTGGTGAGCGTGTTCGGGTCTTCGGTGTATTCGATGCTGAGCTTGTCGGCGAAGAGCCGCGCGATGTCACGCGCGGTCTTGTGCACGATCGGAGCGACGATGTGCGAGGGCCGATCACCGTCGATCTGCGCGATGTACTCGCCGAGGTCGGTTTCGGTGACCTCGCAGCCTTCGGCCTCGAGGGCGCGGTTCAACTCGATCTCCTCGCTGGTCATGCTTTTTGTCTTGACGATGCGCTTAGCGCCCGCGTTGCGGGCGATCTGGCAGACGATCCTGCGAGCTTGCTCGTGGGTGAAGGCGAAGTGTACGATCCCGCCGGCGCGCCGGACGTTGTCGGCCAGTTGGACCAGGTAGCGATCCAAGTTCGCGAGGGTGTGATCCTTGATGCTCGCGGCCAGTTCGCGGACGGCAAGCGGATCGTGCAGCTCGGGCATGAGCTCTTTTCGGCCGTCGTCCTGGCGGCGGGTGGCGCGATCCATGGCTGCGGTTAGGGACTTGTTGCGCGTCGCGCGACCGGCTAACTCGATGAAGTCCGCGATCACAGTTACAGCTCCAGCACCCAAATCATTGGCACAACGAACGCTGCGTACACAGATAAAGGGACGATGGGCGTTAGGAGTCTGGGCAGTACGTCGGCGGACGACCGGCCTGTGCGCATGTCAGAGACTGCGTTCATCGTGGCGCTCTACAGAAGGTCCGTGGCCAGGCGGCGAACCACGACCGCAGCGGCAAGCGGTGCTGGCCTGTCG
>CAYGAN010000007.1:45613-55140 GCA_964347585.1 uncultured Planctomycetales bacterium
GAAGACCGCCTTCATCGTGCCGCTCCATAGCAGTATGACGCCGAAGCCGTAGAGCCAGATGGCCAGGCATGAAAGCAGGACGTGGATGGTTTCATCTGCTCCCGCTAGGACCCGCCAGGAGCCTTCCAAGAGCAGGTAGAAGATCGGCAGGAAGACGAACAGCGTCAAGTGCGCGGCCGAGTATCGCAGGGTCGCTCGCCAGGGCTTGACGCGACGTTGCCCGTTGGCCTGCGGCATGAAGGCTGCGTAGATCAGCGGCAGGATAGCATCACAGATCAGGACGGTCGCGAACGCGCTCACCGTTAGAAGCAGAAGCAACTCTTGGGCGCCCGCGGGCCCAGCAAGGTCCGAAAAAGGGATCAGTGCTAGCACCGTTAGAGCGAACAGACCGAAACCTGCCAGCATGATCAGCAGGCACATGGCGAAAAAGCTCAGCGCGCGGCTCCGCTGAGGCCGAACGCTAAAGGCGAAGCTGAATTGCTTGGGCCGGCCGCAACTGATCAACAGCGTGTGCCAGAATGCCTTGAGGTGCCCCAGCTCGCGGGCCTTTTCCCAGGGCATGAGCGGGACGGCGGAGCGCGTTTGCGCCTCCAGGAGCTGCTGGCGATCGAAGAGGCTGCCGCACTCCGGGCAGCGCGACTCGATGAGCCCGCTCAGGTTGTAGTGGCACATCGGGCAGTAGATTTGCTCGTCCTCGACGGGGCCTTCCGGGGCGGTTTGGGCTACTGTCTGACTCATTCTGCTGGCCCTGATGAGGCGTGACCGCAGCGGCAAGGGTCTCTGGCCTGGGCAGGTGTGGGCGTCGGTTGTGCCTCGCCGGCAGATCGGGCCATGGCCTCGTCGAGCAGCTCGGCGAGGTGCTTGATTCGGACGTTGACCCCGGCGCGCCGACAGGCGCCACCGATGTTCATCGCGCAGCCGCCGTCGTTGCAGATGAGGATCTGGGCGCCCGTCGCGCCGACGCACTCGGCCTTGTCGCGCGCCATGGCCCCGGCAATGTCCCCGTACTTGACCGAGAACACGCCGCCGAACCCGCAGCATTGGTCCATCTTTTCGAGCTGGCGATACTCGAGCGAGTCGAACCTCTTGAGCAGGCGGACGTGCTCATCCGTGATGCCGATGCCGCGCAGGTGGCAACTGTAGTGATACGTGGCGCTGGCCTGGTATCTCAGGTTCCACCGCGACCAATCGACCTGGAGTCTGTCGATCAACTCGGAGAACTCGAACGTTTTTTCGGCCATTGCGACGGCCCCGCGCTGCATGTCCGCATCATTCCCGAACAGACGCGGGAAGTGCTCGCGGACCATGGCACAGCACGACCCGGAGGGGGTGACAACCAGTTCCGATGGCTCGAACACCTCAATCATGCGGGCGGCGACGGCACGGGCCTCGTCAAGGAACCCGCTGTTCAGCGCGGGCTGGCCGCAGCAGGTCTGCGCGCGGGGGAAATCAACCTCGAGGCCCAGCCTGCGCAGAACGCGCACCAGCGCGACGGCTACCTGTGGATAGAACAAATCCGTCAGGCAGGTAACGAAGAGCGATACTCTCATTTCAGGGCCTGTGTCTCGTGTGGGGATGCCGTGTCGGATTAGGTGATGGACTCCTTCCACAGCCAGAACGTGGCCAGGAGAATCAGCGTCAGCACAACGCAAACGGTTCCTACGAAGAAGCCGATCCACGACTGCGTCGGTCGGTCATTGCGCCGCTGGCCTGCGCTATTCAGCCCGAAGCCCAAGCCCAAAACCCCCAGCCAGAAGGCGATTGCTGCGCAGATGAATATGGCCGGCATTCGGAGGGATTCCGCCTTGTAGGGAATGATCCAGCTCTGTGCATCGAGCCGCTGAAACACCAGCGCAGCCAGGCCGATAACGAAGATTGCGGACGCTAGCGAGAGAATCATGCCCACTTGTGCCTGGATGTCGTAGCGTCGAAGAGTGAATCGTGCCACTTGACGCCCCTTTCTAGTTGGGTCCTTATGCGGTCGGGTTGAGCGCTGCCAGCTGACGGGCCAACTCGCACGTGGCCGGGTAAAGCTGGCGGTATATGTCGAATCGCCGTTCGTACTCGGCCGCTCGACCCGCGCCGGGCTCAAAGAGACGGCTGATGTTTGCGAAGCGAGCGGCGGCTGCCTCCACGTCGTCCACGAGGTCGGCCGCCTTGGCGCCCAGTAGGGCTGAACCGAGCGAGGCCGCCTCTGTTGTGCCCAGCACGGCGACGGGGCGATTGAGTATGTCGGCGGTGATCTGCATCCACGCGTCGCTCTTAGCCGCCCCGCCTATAGCCTTGAACACCTTAATATCAACTCCTGCCTCGGCGAGCAAGGACTGGTTCAGCCTGACCTCGTAGGTGATACCTTCGAGGACTGCCCGCACGATTTCCGCGCGCTTCGTCGTCAGTCGCAGGCCCCATATCGCCCCGGCGGCGTTGGGCTCCATCCACGGCGTGCCTGTCATCGTGAAGTGGGGCAGAACAAATAGGTTGGTCGGCTCGAGCGGCAGCTCGGCAAGGATCAGATCGTATGGGTCCAGACCGCGTTGATTGGCATCGGCGAGCTGATCCTGGGCCAGCGTGTCACGATACCACTTGAGCAGGCTTCCGCCCGTCGGGTTCCATGCCAACGAGACATATTGCTCGTGACCGTAGGTCGGATAGTAGCAGAAGTGATTGGCCCGCATGAGATCCGGATCGGGTGCAGCAGAGGGCGCCGTTCGTGACGTGTCGGCGCCGCCGTCAGCGCCGATGCGCACGCCGACGCATACGACCGTCCCGATGGCGTACATCGCCTCTGCCGGCTGGATGCCCGCGCCGAGTATGCCGGCCGGCTGATCATGCAAACCCGCCGCCAGGACGCATCCGTCAGGTAGCCCGAAGTCGTTTCGACCGATCCGGCCGATGAGCTCGCCCGGAGCTGCCGCTTGGGCCAGTCGGTCCGGCGGCAAGTCAATCATCGAGAGGATACGATCGGACCAGCACCGCCGACGAACGTCGAACATCAGCGTTCGTGAAGCCATCGAGTGGTCGATCACCGGCGGCAGGCCCAGTGTCGCGGCGACGTAGTCGGGGAAGCACAGGAACCTGGCCGCGTGATTGAACACGGCGGGGTCATGGCGCTTCCAGTGCAGGATCTTGAAGATTGAATGGTAGCTGTCGATCGCGTGTCCTGTGATGTTGAAGACCTCGCGCTCGCCGATTTGCCGGCGGAACTGGCGGCACTGCTCGGCGCCGCGCGAATCGAACCCGATGATCGCGTTGGCCAGCGGGCGGTTCTTCGCATCCACCGGGATCACCGCTTCGCCGAGCGTGCTGAAGGCGACCGATCGGATGGGGTCGGTGCGGGTTCGCGCCGCGACCTTGCCGACGACTTCCTTGATTGCCTGTACGACCTCGGCCGGATTCAGTTCCAGATGGCCGGGCCTCGGCGAGAGCAGATCGTACTCTCGGTATGCGGACGCGACGCACCGACCGTCCAGATCGAACGCGACGGCCTTCGTCCCCGTCGTGCCGATATCGAGACCGAGGATGCTCATGAGACGTTGGCTCAGGCGTAGCTGGCGTCGCCGGGCGCGCCGTGTCGGGCCTCGCGCTCCTTGGCTGCGCGGGCTTCGTAGCCGCTGGCGCGGAAGGCCGCCAACGCATCAGGCTCGATTCCCATCTGCCGGCGGATGTAGCCGAGCACTGGTCGCGCATCGGTCAGGAATGCCCCGCGGACGATTTCCTCAGCGCGAACGAGGTCGTCCTTGGCTTGTGCGTCTCGAAGGGCCTTTCGATCAACGAGCAGCGCTTTGGCGAACAGTTCATGTGCGATGCTGACGGTCTGTATCATCGCCTCGATCTTGGGCTTGAGGTTATGCGACTGGTCCACCATGTAGGCGATGTTGATCGGCTGGCCGCGTTCGTCTTCGGCAGAGATGATCTCGTGGAAGATCCGGAAGATCTGGTACGGGTCAATGCTGCCGAGCGTCAGGTCATCGTCGGCGTAGCGCCGGTCGTTGAAATGAAAGCCCCCGAGCATCTCCTCGTCGATCAGCCAGGCAACGATCTGCTCGATATTCTGCGACAGATAGTGGTGACCCGTATCGACGAGCACCTTGGCCTGCGGGCCCAACTGCTTGGCGAACACGTACGCCATGCCCCAATCGGCGATGTCGGTCTGGTAGAAAGCCGGCTCGAAAGGTTTGTACTCGATCAGCATCGTCATCGAGTCCGGCATGGCCTCGTACGCCTGCCGCAGGCATTCCGCAAAGCGACGCTTGCGGGCGCGGATGTCGTCCTGGCCGGGGAAGTTCGTTCCGTCGGCGAACCATAGGCTGAGTAGGTTGCTGTTGAGCTGCTTGCCCAGATCGACGCAGTCGAGACAGTGCTGCACGGCTCGGCGCCGGACGGCTTGGTCGCGATTGCCGAAGCTCCCGTACTTGTAGCACTGGTCTTGAAAGACGTTCGGGTTGATTGCCCCGATCCGAACGCCGCACTGGGCGGCATGATCGAGCACCTTCGGGTCGGCACCGTCAGGGAAGTCCCACAACACGTGGACCGCCACCGACGGACAGATGCCGGTGTACTTGTGGACTTGGCCGGCGTCTTCGAGCTTCTCGAAGATGGTGCGCGCCGCCGCCGGCTGATGGAACTTGCCGAAGCGCGTACCGGTGTCGGCGTAGCCCCACGAGGGGGTCTCGATGCGGAGCGATCTCAGTCGGTCCAGAAGCTGCTCGCTGTCGCCTCCTCTCTTGCAGACCTCGTCGAGCAGGCGTTGCGCTTGGTCACGGTCGCGTTTTGACATGGCAGGATTCCCTCTTCGGTTCCGTTGAGCTTGGCCGATCAATATCAGTTCCGGTCCGGCCGCTGTCAAGCCGTGGCGGTTGACACCTGGTTGGACGGCTTTGACAATAGCCCGCACGTGACCGCGACGGTTTCCTGCAATTGGGCGCAGCACGATGGCTCGTCGAGGTAGTGATCGCGCATGGCGCGGGTTGTGGATTTGGGGCAGCGGGGGTTTGCCACCTGCCCACCACAACGAAACCATATACGCGCGGCGGACGTTCGAGTTGCCGTCGGATCCGAGGACGGCCAAGCTTCGCCTGTCCGCCGACAACCGCTACAAGTTGTACGTCAACGGCAAGTTCGTCTGTCGCGGTCCGGCTCGGTGCGAGCCGAAGCATCAGGCGTATGACGAGATCGACGTGGCCGGTTGCCTGAAGCGGGGCAAGAACGTCCTGGCGATGGTCGGGCACCACTACGGCGAGAGCACGTTCCAGTCATTGGAGCGCGGCGGGTGGGGCCTGCTGGTTGACGGCGAGGTTGTTTGCCGAGGCGGGCGGCGCGTGCCGGTGCACAGCGACGGTCAGTGGCGAGCGACGAGGGCCCAGGCGTACAATCGGCTCACCGGCCGACTCAGCATTCAACTCGGCTTTCAGGAGGATTTCGACGCTCGCAAGGACGAGCCGGACTGGACGAAACTTCGCTTCGACGACAGCCGCTGGCCGCCCGCGCGCGTGTATGGTGCGGCGCTGACCATGCCGTTCGAGTCCCTGGAGCCGCGGGGCATTCCGTTCGAGCGCGAAACAGTTGTGCGCTTCGCACGCGCCGGTGTACAGCTCACCGGGCGCAACCATCGCGAGTATCTCCGTTCAGACAACCTCGGGCTAATGCACGCGGACGAAAAGCGGCGCCGCGCCGAGACCGAGGTGGTCCGCGACCCCTCAGCGGCATTGCGAACGGGCGGGCCAGGGGCGGTCGTCCGACCGACCCCGCCTGCACGATTCCATGCAATCGTCTTCGATTTCGGCAGAGAGACAGCTGGCTTTGTCCGGTTGGATCTTGAAGCCAGCGGCGGCGAGATCATCGATGTGCTTTACACCGAGCACGTCCGTCCGAACGGCGACGTGGTGGTCCTGCCGCACCGTGATTTCGGCATGGCGGATCGGTACCGCTGCCGCAAGGGGCGTCAGCAGCACGAGTTCTTCTCCTGGAAGGGCTTTCGGTACGTTCTGATGGTATTTCGTGACGTGCGCCGGCCGCTGAAGCTGCGTCACGTCGGTTTGCGATTCACCAGCTATCCGGTCGAGCAACGGGGTCGTTTTGAATGCAGCGATGACGTGCTCAACAGAATCTGGCAGACCGGCGTGTACACCCAGCAACTCTGCATGCACGACGCGTACGTGGACTGCCCGTGGCGCGAGCAGGCTCAGTGGTGGGGCGACGCGCGCGTGCAGTGGCGGATCAACTGTGCGGCCTTTGGGGATCGGGCTCTGTTCGCGCGCGGGATCAAGCAGGGGGCGGAGTCGCAGATGCACAACGGGCTGACCTACGGTCTGTTTCCGTGCGAAGCCCATAGCTGCATCCTTCCGGACTACACGTTGGTCTGGGTCTGTTCGATCTGGGACTACTACTGGTTCACCGGTGACGATGCCCCTGTGCGGAATCACTTTGCGAACGTGACGCATGCGCTGGGATGGTTCGAGCGGCTCGCCGGCGGGTCACACCTGTGCGGTCACCCGGGGCCTGGGCTGTGGCTCTTTATCGACTGGGCGCCGCTGTACAAAGCTGACGCCAACGCAACGTTCACGCTGCAGTATCTGGAGGCCTTGCGAGCCGCGATCCGCATGGCCAGGCACCTCGGACAGGCCGGCTCGGCGCGGCGATGGTCGCAGCAGGCCCGCAAGGTCGAACGGGCCGTGCTTCGCGCGTTCTGGGACCCGCGCCGCAGAGTCTTCTGCGAGGGGTACGACCGCCGGAACCGAAGACGCTACAACCAGGTCGCTCAGCACGCCAACAGTTGCGCTGTTTTGCTCGATCTTAGACCGCAATACAACGAGCACATTGCCAAGACCGTGCTCGTCCGCATCATGAGGAATCACGACAGGCTCCTCGAGCACAACGGCGGCGGGAATCAGCACCACCCGAAGGCGAAGTCGCCTGTGGCATCGACTTTCTTCTACGCGTACGTTCTCGAGGCCATGTTCAAAGCCGGCTGCGGTCGGGATGCGATCAATGGGGTCCGACGACTCTGGGGCCAGATGCTTGATGACGGCGCCACCACGTGGTACGAGTCGTGGGGTCACATGCGCGGTGGCTACGGGGCCAGCAGCGCCTGCCACGCCTGGTCCGGCAGCCCGACCTATCACCTTTCCGAGCAGGTCGGCGGCATCGTGCCGGCTGCGCCCGGGTTTGAGAAGGTTTGCATCGCTCCGAAGATGTTCGATCTGGACTATGCGGACGTAGAGTATCCGACGCCTCGGGGCGTCGTGCGCGTGGCGTGGCGGCGCGTGCGGCGACGGGGCATGGACCTGCAGGTAAGGCTTCCAAAGGGTGTGGCGGGCAGGCTTGAGGTGCCTGGCGCTGCCGGGCGACGCCTTGGCGGCGGCAAGCACCGGTTCAGGTTCGAAGGCTAGCGGTAGCGGGCTCGCATCTGCCTGAAGCGGCCTTGAAGGCCCCGGGCCGATGGCTTCGCTTCCGGCGAATAGTGTGCTGGCTTGGAGGCGGTTACATGGCCAAAGCAGCTCGACGCGGTTTGAAGGCCGGGACGGCGTCTCGTCGTCCACGTACGTATGCCCTTGGGCTCGACTTCGGCACGGAAACCGTTCGAGCCTTGCTGGTCGATACGCAGGACGGCCGCGAGGTCGGCGACGCCGTCGTGGCCTATCCGCATGGCGTGATCGACGAGAAGCTTCCAGGCAGCAACGTGCGGCTTCGGGGCGAATGGGCGCTGCAGCATCCTGGCGATTACCTGTCGTGCATGGCTCGCGCGACGCGGCGCGCGCTGGCGCAGGGCAAGGTGCGGCCCGAGCAGGTTTGCGGGATTGGCGTGAGCTTTACGGCCTGTACGATGCTGCCGACGAAAAGGGACGGGACGCCCCTGTGCACGCTATCACCGTACGCCAGGAAGCCGAACGCCTGGTGCAAGCTCTGGAAACATCACGCCTCCCAGCCGCAGGCCGACAAGATGAACGAACTGGCCCGCAGGCGCGGGGTGGAATGGCTGGCTCGCTACGGCGGAGTTGTGTCCAGCGAATGGTTCTTCCCGAAGGCGCTGCAGGCCCTTGAGGAGGAGCCCGAGGTCTATCGCGACGCGGACGTGTTCATTGAGGCCGGTGAGTGGACCGTCTGGCAATTGACCGGGGAGTTGACCCGAAGCACGTGCCACGGCGGCTACAAACAGTGCTGGCATAAGCGCGAGGGTTACCCGGACAGCGCCTTTCTGGCGGAACTGCATCCGGAGTTCGCGACGTTGACGAGCACGAAGATGACGGGTCCGCGGCTGGGGCCCGGTCAGCGCGCAGGGGGACTGACGAACGGCATGGCCCGCAAGATCGGGCTGGCTGAGGGTACGGCAGTCTCCGCCTCCATTATTGATGCGCACAGTGCCGTTCCCGGCGCAGGCGTGATCGGGCCGGACGTAATGGCCATGGTCATCGGGACGAGCACGTGTCACATGATCATGGGGACGGAGGAAAGGCTCGCCGAAGGGATCAGCGGTGTCGTCGAGGACGGAATTCTGCCCGGTTACTTCGGTTACGAAGCGGGCCAGGTCGCCGTCGGGGACATCTTCGCTTGGTACGTCGATCAGGCTCTTCCGGGCTACGTCGCGGCCCAGGCCAGGCGCCGTCGGATAGACGTACACGAATACCTCAGCGCCGAGGCGGACGGGCTCAAGCCTGGGGAATCGGGCCTACTGGCACTGGATTGGTGGAACGGGAACCGAACGCCGTTTGTCGATGCGAACCTCTCGGGTTTGATCGTCGGGCTGACGCTGCGTTCCAAGCCGCACGAGATCTACCGAGCCCTGCTTGAATCGACCGCCTACGGGACGATGCGGGTGATCGAGACGTTCGAGCGGGCGGCGGTACGAACTGAGTCGATCGTAGCGTGCGGTGGTATCGCCCAGAAGAACCCGACGCTCGTGCAGATCTATGCGGACGTGACGGGCCGGCCGATACAGGTCGCCGCCAGCCCGCAGGCCTCTTTGCTTGGGGCGGCTGTTCTCGGCGCGGTTGCTGCCGGCGCCGAGGCGGGCGGGCATGATTCGGTTGGCTCAGCCGTCAAGAAGATGTGCCGCAAGCCGATCGCAACGTATCGGTCGAAGGCGAAGGACCACGATATCTACAAGACCCTCTACGCTGAGTACAAGCGCCTCTCGGACCACTTCGGGCTGTACCGCGATCCGGTCATGCGAACGCTGCGAGAGCTTTCCGCGTAGTGGCAACTTCCTGTAGAGGCTCCGCCGCGGGCGGCGTCGCTCTACGCGTCAACGCCTGGCGGGTGCGGCGAGATTCTTTAGCGAAAGCTGCCGGTGATGGCTCTGTCCACCAGCGCAGGCTCGATGCAAAGGTTGAGGATCGTATGTCCGACCACCGCCGGCCATACGTTGCCTCGCCACAATCTGACCAGTCCGAGCGTCAAACCCAGGACCAGCGTCCAAAGCATGCCCCACGGGCCCCACCAGCAATGCGCCAGTCCGAAGGCCACCGACGAATAGGCAAGCTGGGCCCCGGCCCCCCCGCCTGCCCGAGCGATCAGCAGGAACACGAAGC
>CAYGAN010000007.1:55150-56808 GCA_964347585.1 uncultured Planctomycetales bacterium
AGCGAGTGATGAATACACGAGCTGAGACCTTTTCCCTCCTCCCGCTCGGGCAATAACCAGAATCGCGAACCCGCGAAACAGGAATTCCTCGCAGAAACCCGCGCTCACGGATGTGGGGACCGACTGAAGCTTGGCCAGATCCAGCGAGAACATATCGCTGAACGGAACCGTGCCCGATAGGCCGTAGAATCCTGCCCACACGAGGCCCACCGCTGCGCCGACAAGCAGGTCGGTGCCCACTGAGTTCGTCCGCGCGGCAAAGAGCTCTCCGAAGTCGGTCCTGCGCCTGTGAATCAACCACCATATCCCCACGGTGATCCACAATCCCGGCGCCGTCATGATCATGAAGCCCTGCATGATCACCTCGGGCGGCGCCGGCCCCTGGAACCCTGTCGTGGCATACCAATGCGCGATGTACGCACTGGACAAGAGCGAGATCACGCATAACGGGGCGAAGATGGTACCGAGCGTCCAGACAACGGCCTTCTTGCTGCTTATGCGTTCCATCGATTGTGGGTTCCGTTTTTGCTCGGCCGTGCGGTCTGTTGGACGTTGCGACCGGATCGCTGCGCTCGGGTGCGGATCAGGCTGCGCGGCCGGCTAGGGCAGGACGACGTCGAAATCGATTCGGAATCCGCCCGGTTTGCTCTCGTCTTGCTCGAACGTGAATATGATCAGCGCGTCGAAAGGATAGTCCACGCCGTGCAGCAACGTGATCTCCTCTGCGGTTCCTTCGGTCGGCAGATTCGCCAGTTCGCTGTCGAACGCCGCTCCGGAGAAGCCGACCCCGGGACGGAGCGCGTCGGCATTCCGTCCCTCGTCGAGATCGTTCTCCAGGATCAATTCGATCAGGCGTGCTCCGCCGACTGAGACGGCCCGTCCTACGGCAATGGTGAACGGCCCGGCAATCGAGTTGCCTTCCAGCCTCTCGTTCGTGTCGTCGCTGGCATAGAACTGACTGAAGTTGGGCACCGTTTCCTGATCGGCCGGGTCATATAGCCCAAAAGTGCAGATCACGCGGAACGGTGTGTTGTTGATGAAGGAGATGGTGATGTTGTTGCGCTGGCCAACGGCGCCGTCACCGAGGGGCCTGGTCAGGTTCAGAAAGGCCTCCTCCGTGCACGCCAGCTCACCGAGAGCGAGGGTCAGCGCGATCAAGCCAACAAGGCGTCTGTCGCAGGTCGGCGCGACAGCAGACGTGTCCTCGTGACCGCGATCTGGTCGGTTTGAGCCGAGCACGGGTACATACTCCCTTGCCACGTCGTTCCTCACCATGCTTTTACTCTATCGTTTTCACCCGCAGGCCACTTGAGTAGAATGCTCCGATTGATCTCCAGCGGCGAGCGGCTGAGGCGTTCATGCAGGTTGATCTAAGCGGACAGGTTGGGCTCGTAACGGGCGCCAGCATAGGAATGGGCAGGTCGATCGCCTTGGCCGTTGCGCGGTGTGGTGCGGACGTGGCCTTCTGCTATCGGACCCGCACCGAACGGGCCAACGAGGTGCTTGCGGAAATCGAGCGCATGGGGCGGCGAGGTTTGGCCGTACAAGCCGACGTCGGCGGCATCGAAGGGGTCAAGCGCCTGTTCGGCGAGTATGGGTCGGCGTTCGGCGAGCGCAAGCTGGCGTTCGATTTGGTCCAGGTGTTGTTTTAGTCTCAA
>CAYGAN010000007.1:56818-57699 GCA_964347585.1 uncultured Planctomycetales bacterium
TCGGCCGGCACCAGCGCGGTCAGCTTGTTAAGCCGCACGCTGGCCTGTTCCACCGATTCCTCGAGGGGTACCTCTACCCCGAGACCTATCGCTTCCCGCGCGACGCGCCGCCGCGAGACGTGGTTCGCGGCATGGTGGCGCAGTTCGAGAGCCGCTGGGACGTGACGGACGACGACTGGCACGACACGCTGGACGTGAACCTGTCGAGCGTTTTCTATTGCTGCCGCGAGGCCATACCCATCATGAAGTCACGCGGTGGTGGGCGCATCATTAACGTCTCGTCGATCGCGGCGCGCAACGGGGGTGGCGGGGGTAGCGTGCACTACGCTACAGCCAAGGGCGCCGTGACGACCTTCACCAAAGGCCTCGCCCGCGAGCTTGCGCCGTTCGGGATCCTGGTCAACGCGATCAACCCGGGGCTCATGCTCACGCGGTTTCATATTGAGAACACCCCGCCCGAAAGAATCGAGCGTGTCCGTCAGCAAACGCCCGTAGGCCGGGTCGGCCAGGCGGACGACGTCGTCGGCGCCGTCCTGTTTCTCCTGTCCGATTCCTTGCCGAACAGGCTGCCGACCAGGCTCTCGGTCGAGAGCGCCTCGGCCGCGATGCCCGATGCACTTGCTGGAGGTCGGAGATGCCCCGTCAGATGATTCGACGCGTCTGTCCTGAGCTGTTCGCTGCCGCGCTGTGTGCGTGCCCCGCGGCCCTGGCTGAGCCGCGTCCGTACCTGTTCGGGTGCGGGCGGTTTACGGCCAAGTGGGCCGGAAGGCCGTCTTCCTACGATCGGCAGTGCTGGGACCAGATGGTCAGCATCGGCGTGGCGATCACCGGCTCGGGGCTGTGCTGGTGCGACGCCGAGCCGACCCGGGGGCAGTACGACT
>CAYGAN010000008.1:0-23058 GCA_964347585.1 uncultured Planctomycetales bacterium
GGCGGCACGCGAATCTTCAAGCCCGTCTCCAGTGTGACATCCTTCGGCTGGTTGGTGGCCGTGGCCCCCTTGACCACCGGCGGAGCATCTGTGACCGCCAGCTCAACAACGTTCGGAAGAGCTACCGTGACGATGTTGCCCTCATGTATCTGGCAGCTTACGCGCTCGTTCGGTTTGAGGTACTTCATGTCGTCGCCGAGAATCGCCGTAGCCACGGAAATCTGCTCATACGTAGTCGTGTCCATTAGCATCAACTCATCCCCGGCCTGATACAGGTACTCGTACTCCTTGTCCTCCATGAAGGGCGTGTCCAGCCGGTCGCCCACACTGAATCGCACGTCAACGATCTGGCCGCTCTTGAGGTTCTTCAGTTTCGTCTGCATGTAGCTACGCTTGTTGCCCTTGGCCACGTGCTGGGACTCATGAACAACAAAGATGTCATCCTCGTAGATGACGGTTCTGCCCTTGCGAAGATCAACTGCTCTGATCATCCCGTTCGCTCCCGATACGTTCGGCCAAGTCGGTGATCACTAACCAAGTCTCGCAAATCAGCGTCGGCCAGTCAAGCTGAACATGCTAGCGTCCGCGCATTGGATCGGCTAAGCTTTGCGCGGACGTCGAACGGTGTGGAGGACGAGCCATGGCGGGAATCGAGCTTAAACGCCTCTCGCAGATGCACGAGGAATTCGAGAAGGTTCGTCGCATCTTGGCGGACACGCCGACGATCGACAAGTTCAAGGGTGTCCCCCTACCGGAGTTCGAGCGTCGCCAGCGGGCCGTAGTCGACGCCCTGGCCGCGCACGGCCTGAAGGTCGGATTGGTGTTCTCGGACGAGCACTACAACGGCGACGTGCCTTATCTCGGCGGGAATACCAACGTGGCCATCGAACAGGTCGCCGGGGTGATCGGCCCGAGCGGGTTCCACATCGTCGCCGGGCTGGAGGGCGGGTACGTGGCTGAGCAGCTCGCGTCTCGCGCCGGGGCGGCCGTTCACAAGGTCGAGCTGCTGCAACTGGCCGACGAGAAGTATCCCATCGAGGCAGAGAAGCTCGAGGACGTGATCGAGGCCGCCGCCAGGGGCAAGGTCGATCGCATCGGCTTGCTCACGCCTCGACAGGTGGTTCCCGCAGGCCTGGTTGAATACCTCGATACCCTCTTTGGGCGCGAGAATGTCCTGGACGTCCAGGAGCTTTACTACCGGATCAAGTACGAGAAGTCCGACATCGAAATGGATCTTATCCGCGACGCCAACACCGTGGCCGACGCCATGGTGCGGGCCATGCTGGCCGTGCTGAAGCCGGGGATGTTGGAGACCCAGGTGGCTGGTTGGGCCTACCTCGTCGCCAAGGAACTCGGCAGCGAGGAGAACGGCTGGGACGTGCTTCTCGGAGCAAACGAAGCCAACCGCACGCTGATCGGCAAAGCCCTCAATCGCGAAATCCGCGAGGGTGACTACGTTCACATGGGCGTCGCACCGAAACGCGACGGGCTGAACAGTTGCCTACGGCGCAGCGTGATCGCCGTGGATGAGCCCTCGAAGGTCACCGAAGATCAGCGATACTGGGCCAGCATGGTCGAGCAGGCCTACCAAGTCGGGTACGACGCGTACGTCGATGTGGCTGCCAACAATAAGCCAGCTTACCTGCAGGAAAAGGCCCTCGTTGACTATTTCGTCTCGCGGGCCGACGAAGTCTCCAAACGCGTCGGGCGAAGAATCGACTTGGCCCGGCAAAAGCCCTACACCGGCACGCACAACGCGGGCTACACCGAGTGCCAGGAGTTCTACGGCGCGATCACGCTCGACTCTTCCGAGCCACTCGGGCATCAGATCGTTACTATGCTCGACGTAGCCCTGCGCGGAGTAGGCAGCCGCTGGGACGACGTGATCATCCCGGGCTTTGACTTCTGGGTCGTAGAGAACACCCTGGGCAAGTTCGGGACGCGCGTCGAGTGCTTCAACCAGGTGCCGATCAACGTCCAGCACATGGTCGGCAACGGGATGTTGTGAGACCGACAGGGGGGACTGCGGTGCGCCGAGCTGCCGTACCGAAGACAAGTGGCTGACTGCCAGTCAACGTGGTGATCGATTGTGTCCGATCATCTGCCGCTGTGAGCTGCCACATGCTTTCGCAAAGCTGCGCGCACTTGTTTCCGCTGAACAAAAAAAGCGAATCAGATCGCCGAGCGAGACGCACGCCGGGCAGCCTCTTCTACACACCGACCGATGTGAACCTTTCGTAGAGAATCAGATCGTGCTTTCTCACGGACGGCGGGGTTGCCTTGATGACCGCCATTACGTCGGTCATGGCTATCGGCCGGGCTTGGCGGCCGGCGACGGACTCCATGAACGGTCTGCTAGCGGCGCGTTCGGCAATATTGCGGATGTCAGCGCCGGTGTACCCGTCCAGGACGTCGCAGAGATCGCCGAGGTCAACGTCCTCGGCCAGGGGGCGCGACCCCAAGTACATCTCCAGCATCCTGTACCGTGCTGGCGCGTCCGGCAGGGGGACGTAGATTCTCGCGTCAAGGCGGCCCGGGCGCAGCATCGCCTCGTCCAGCATCCACGGTTTGTTTGTAGCCCCCATGAACAGAAGAGCACGGTCTGTTTTCTGGTCGAAACCTTCAAGCTCCTGCAGGATCTGAGGGACGACGCGCTGCATGACCGCCGAGCCGTCTGACTTCCTCCGTGGCACGAGCGCCTCGACCTCGTCCATGAAGATGATCGAGCGTGGCTCTTGCTTGGCGGCCTCGAAAAGCCTTCGGACGTTCTGTTCGGCCTCCCCGACCCATTTGCTCAGGATTTCCGCCGAGCTGACCACGAAGAACGTCGCGTCAAGCTCGGCTGCTGTCGCCTTGGCGATCATGGTCTTACCCGTGCCCGGCGGGCCGTACAACAGTACGCCACCGCCTCTGGAGATGCCGTACCGTTGCGCGAGCTCAGGGTGCGCGAACGGGTAGATCATCTTCAGGCGGATCTCTTCCTTGACGTCGTCGAGACCCGCAATGTCGTCAAAGCCCACGTCCGGCTTTTCCCGAATGATCCAGTCGGAAGCGCTCGTCGCCGTGGCCTCACGTTCCGTTACCCCCGTGCGAGCCGTCTTACCCGCACCCGTCAGCCGGTTACATTCCTTGGCAAGCTCGATCAACTCGCGGGCGTACTCTTCGTGTTGACGACGGACCGACGGACCCTTGGCCGATGCGGCTCGTTCGATCATGCACTCAGCTGCTTCAAGCAGGTAGCTCCTTGCGGCCGCGTAGTCTTCCCTCTTGTACGCCGCCAGCCCCCTGTCCTTGAGTCGCTCGAATGTTGCCAGAGACGTTGCCATGTGTCCGTCCCACCCTTGCCGAAGTCGCCCCGCGCGGACCCTCCGCTACTTCGCCTCCTTCTCGCTTCGACCTTTCAGGGCGTCAAGCTCGCCGCGCAGCTCCGTGAGTCGTGCCATTTCCGTCGCGTGCTCTGCCTCGGCTTCGGCCTCGATCATGCGGTCGATCTCCTCGTCGGTAATCGCTTCACCGGGGGCGGCTTCGACGTCCTGGGCG
Source organism: uncultured Planctomycetales bacterium (assembly GCA_964347585.1). GTDB lineage: Bacteria > Planctomycetota > Phycisphaerae > UBA1845 > CAYGAN01 > CAYGAN01. Next base: position 3,541 of record CAYGAN010000008.1, read on the forward strand.
GCGATGTCCTCGAGCGACTCGAGGAACATACTCATGCGCTCCTCCATCGTCTGAGACTGGACCATGGCCTTTTCCCAATCGGCCTGCGTCTTGGCCAGATCGGTGGCGCCGAAGAGCTTGCCGATCTCGGACGCCATCAGGCCCATCGCCTTCGTGAAATCGACTGAGGCTTCGGCCTGGCGCTTGATTAGCAGGGCGTTCTTGACCGCCAAGAGCTGCCGCTCCAGCATTCTCTTGATCGCTGCGGTCTTCCTCAGCGAGTTGCGTATGAATCGGTATTGCGCCTCGTCGCCGATCTGCTTGGCTCGCCGGGCGTTTCCGATGAACTCGTCCTGAAACTTGCCCTGCTCTCGGATCGCCTTCTCGATCCGCCGTATGCCCTGGCGGATCTTGATGTCGCGTTCGATCCTTCGTTCCTCGGCTGATTTGAAGAGAGCCATGATCCGCTCCACAAATGGCCGAACTCGTGAGCTAGTCCTCAGCTGTGACCCTCTGCTGCTCGCGCACGCGTCGGTCAGCTTCATCAAACGCTTCAGCGGAATCCTTCAGCACGCCGCTGTCCATCTTGTCCCAGATCCTCACGACCTCCCGGCCGGCCTCCGAGAGGCCGACTGCGCCCTCATCCACACTCGCGCCGAGCGCCAGCATCTGGTCGAGCCGTTCCTGATACATCTCCGCGGTGATCGCGTCGTTCTCGATCAGTCTGCTCAATCGGAGCATGTCCTTCTCACTGAACAGCCCGAGCCTGCCCCGAGTAGGTCTTGCCCGCTCGGCGTTCTCGCGGAGCATGCGCATACGGGACACGGTGAGCATCTCTTTGCTGCGAACGTTCAATTGCCGCGCGAGCATCAATTGCTCAGTTGTCTTCATCTCAAACTCTTGGGCCAGCACCCGACGGATCTCCGGCGTCTTGGCCACGGCCCCTTTCTCGAAGACCTCCTGCTTTTGAGCAGCAAGCTTCTGAACCCGATTGAGTAGCTGCGTGCGCTCTTTCTCCAGCATCAGCTCCTGCCGCCGCAGCTCGCGGCGTGTCATCCTGGAGAGAGGCTTCTGCTTCCTGGTAAACCAATCAAGGAACGCAGTCATGCTTGGTCCTCGCCTCATCCCGCCGGGCGACGGTCACGTTGCCTCGGGCTCCTCAGGCCTCTGCTCGCGCTGCGGAGGGAGTGATTCAACTTGCGGCGTCTCTTTCGCCTCCGGGACTCGCTCGGAAGGCTGCTCGAATTCCTTGAGGATCTCCCGTTCCTCAGCCGACGTCAGTGACTCGTCCGCACCCACCTCCAACGAGCTTGCCAGATCGCTATCCGCCCTGATCTGCTCCAGCATCTCTTCTGCCCTGACGGCATCCAGGGTGATCTGCTCGGTCGGCGGGACCTGCGCGATTTGGCCCTGCTGGATGAGCGTCAGGTTGTGGATGTGCGTGCTGACAACGTTGATCTGATCGTTGAGCATGTTCGCGGATGCATTCTGTCGGGCAATGTCATGCCGGACCTGCTTGAGTTGTGCGGCGAGGCGACGCTTGACCACGTCGGATTTTGCCTGTCGGCCCTGGTCGAGCAGGTAAGCCTCGCGCTCCTCAAGCTTGGCCAGATCTTCATAGATTCGATCGCGCCGACTCGACAACGACACGCGGCGTTCCGATAGGAGGTTGATCTTCTTGGCCTCGTCGCCTTCTCGGCTGAACAATTGTCGGATTCGATCCACAACGGACATGGTTGACGTCTCCTCGGCGACGGGAGCGCCGCGGAACAAGAAAACTTCTCCGCCACGACGAGCGACGTGCAGTTCGGGGTCCGCCGTCGCAGCCTGCGCAAAGGCATCTTCGACCACACGCACGGGCAGAGCCAAGCGTGTGCCGATCGCTCGAGCCGACAGCCCGCCGGTTAGTAGGTCTGCGCTGCGCTGATCGATCTGCTCCCGAACGCGCCTGAGCTTCTGCGAGACCGCCTTCGGGTCGAACAACTGGACTATGTTCTCATCGGCCGTCCCGCCGGGGACCTGAACCACCCAGTCCCCTTCATCGCGCTGCTCGACGAGCACCAGCGTCACGTTCGGCAGGTCCAGCCGACACGCCTTGGCCTGCTCGGTGAACCCGCTCGGACTGCACACACCGATCAAGTGCGGCACGTCCTCGTCCACCATGAGGCGTCTGGCATGTTCCGCCAGTTCGGGCAGACCCACCGGCGTCGGCTCGATGACCTGACCACCCTCGCCCGGTAGGTACGCTTCCAACGGCGCCATCACCGAGGCAACAGCCACACACGCTCGACGTTTGCCCAGCCACCATCGCCGATCGTGCCCATGGATGATGATGCGGCCGTTGTGGGGCAGCCGCCGGAGCAGTTCGCTGTCGTGAATCCCGTGCCCGAGCGCCAGCTGCCGCAAACGTTCGGTCTCGTCCTGCCGTACGGTGCGAAAGCTTGTGCCGCGTAGCTGCCGGCCTTTGGCCTGCTCGAAGTTAGCCTCCGCACCGGCTAGAAACTCCGTCTCGACCTCAATGGCTCGCCGGGCATGCGCGTTCATCAGAGCTTCATTGTACGCTGGCCGGCGTGGCGGCGTTAGTCGTCGTCCGAATTATCGCAGTCGATCCCATCCACGCTGGCTATACGTGCTTTGCTCGCAACTCCGCACCGAGGCCACCCGGTATTGATCCGTCCACTGGCCAGCCCAGCCGCACACTGAGCCCTGCAGCACACGCGCCACAGGCTGGTTCGCGCAGTGGACGCGGAAACTGTCGTCCTGCTCGATCCGATCCCCCGGCCCGCATCTCTTGCAGCGCCTCGCCGTGGGTCGCCTGAAGCACGCCGCCAAAGACAATCTCAGGTGCCCGAATCGCCAGTGCCCGGGATTCATGCTGATGATGTGCCCTAGCGACATCCCGTGCCCCTCTTGCCTCACCACGGGCGGTAGATTGGCATACGTGATGGCGGGCCTTCCAGACCTGGCCGAACCTACGGACTTCGATCCATTCATCGAGCAGGTAGTTGCTGACGCGGTGACTTGACCGTGTGCCAACCACATCCCGTTCCTCATGAGCGTAATGACTAGAAACCGTCTTGGGCACGGGATGCCAGATATTCGCAGACCACAAGATTATAAACCCCAGCGCAGAGGAAGCCCAACACCAGCACCGCCCAACCCAGTGCCCCTCCGACCTGCCAGCCCGCCAGCCACATCGCGGCGGCCACATCGATCAGCAGGTAGCCGATCAGCATGAGCGCGCTGACGGCATTCGACTCAGTTCGCACAACCATGGGTGGCACGAAGAACAGGGCCCACGGCAAAACTGCCACGATGCCTATCCAAAGGACGCCTCGCTGGATCGTCGTCCAGACCGCGGCTTGATCCGCCGGCGGAAGCTGCCAGTACCATGCCAGGATCATCACGGATGTGACGGCGGACACGGCCGTGATGGCCTTGCCCCCGACGAACCTGGCGAGGCCTGCGAACACTAACCCGTACCTCTTACGGTCCTTATTCCATGACGCACGCAGTCACGGACGGTTCGCTGCTTTCCGTCCAGGATCGTAGCACGAAGCAAAGGCTGAGGCGATTACAAACCGCTGCAGCGATCATACGGGCAGCCGAGCGAGAGAACTGTTCCTTGGCCGCTCGATCAGAACCGAAGGCCGTTACGCAAGCATCGCCGCTTCGCCCGGCGGCCCGGCTTCGGCGACGCGATTCTTGCCGGCCTCCTTGGCCTCGTACAGGGCCCGGTCGGCCGCCGCCAGGAGCGCCTCCGGGTCGTCGGCTCCTGTCTTTCCCAGACTGGCCACCCCACCGCTCAGACCTGCTGTCGCTTCCGGCATTCGTCGGGCGCAGTTCTCACGGAAGCGGGTGCCGATCCGTTTGGCCAGATGCGCCGCCTCGCCCGCGCCTGTCCGAGGCAGCAGGACTGTGAACTCATCCCCGCCGAACCGAGCAGCCATGTCGGAGGCTCGCAACTCGTCGGAGATCGTGTTCGCGGCCAGGATCAAGAGTCGATCCCCGCTGCGGTGGCCGGACATGTCGTTGATCTGCTTGAGGTCGTCCAAGTCCATCATGACCACACTCAGGTCGCTGCCGTAGCGGCCCGCCTCAGCGAATCGCCGGGTGAGCTCCTCATTGAAGGAGCGCCGGTTGTACAGGCCCGTGAGTGGGTCGCGTGCCGCCAGTTCGCGAAGCTGCCCCGTACGGCGCCGAATTCTATCCTCAAGCTCGGCGTTCAACTTGAGCAGCTTGTTCTGGGACCTACACAGCTCGTCGGCCATAATGTTGAACGCAACAGCCAGCTGACCGATCTCGTCGCGGCGATGCACGGGCACCCGCACGTCGAACTTGCCGCGGGCAATGTGCCTGGCCGCTTGACCAAGCTGGTTGATCGGCGAGACGACACGCCGGACGATTATCATGCCCAATGGGACCACCAGAACCACAAGACCCGCGCCGACCACGAGAATGAGGTTCGCAACGCGAGCGACCCGGCGTTCTGTTGCGGCCAAGCTCAGACCCAGCTCGACACGGCCCACGACGTCGGAGAACACCGCCTGCGGGTTCGGCAAGTCGTCCTCCTTGCCGGAGCGGATGCGCACGACGGGAACGGACGTTTCCACGTAAGGGGGAGTTTCGCCCTTGCCGGCACGCACACGACAGGCACGCGACCTTGGCTCCGCTGCCAGCTTCGGTGGACGGGGTGTCTTTCCCGCTGGTGACACATGCTTCATACTCGCCGCTGGTTGCAGGTCATCCCCGGCCCGGAATAGGTCCATGCGGTTCCCGCCAGCAGCGAGTGATCGACCTGCGGAATCCACGACCGCCAGGTATAGAACGGACGGCTCAGCCGCGCAACTCTGGATAATCGACCGCAGCTGGGCCGCATCACCCTCTGCGACCGGCTCGGCTATGGCTGCCGCGAGCGCAGCAGCGAAGCTCTCGCAGTGGCTCGCGCCCGCTTTGTAAAGGGTTCGACTGGCGACGTGTAGAAACACCGCACCCCCGGTCACGACGGCCACCACAGCTACGCAGGCCAGCAGCGCCGTGCTCTTGCACTGCAGGCTACCTAGCATAGACGCCGGCGAGGACCTCCTCCGCCATTGCTTCTGGGTCAGGTTGCCAGCTTGGCTCATCGCGTGGCCCCCAGCGAACGGTTCAGCCACTTGAACAATACGATACGGATCGCCGCGTCGGCAAATCACCTGAGCAACAGGAGTTGTCAGCCGTCGCTCACCCGCTAGAATTTGCCTGAGCTCCGAATGCACGTCCGATAGCGAACGGTTCTTGCCCCGCAAAAAGGAGTCCGATCGTGCTGGCGGACGCCACCATACCATTACAGTCGGCAATAGCAGTGACCTGTGTCGCGCTCGTTATTGGGTCGGTTGCCGCAAGAGCTACCGAGCCGCGTGAGACAGTCATTCTCCGGCCTAGTTCCTCCCCTGGCCTCGCCGATTGGTCCGAAGCTTTGGCTCACGCTCTGCGTCAGCGCGGCGTTCCCGTCAGGCTGTCGGGCGAGGACGCGTTCCTCCAGTCACTTGACGGCCCGGCGAACAGAGCTGCCCGCGATCAAAAGCCTGACTTGATCGTGCCGGACTTGACGCGTCTGCCTGCGAGATGCCACTACCCCTTGTTGAGGTATCTGCGATCGGGGGCAAGTATGATCGCCTTCGGGGATCGGCCGTTCCAGGACCCGACGGTTGAGCATGAGGGGCGTTGGCTTAGCTTGGTCCGGTACCAGGCTGAGTTGGCCGAGAGAGGCGGGCCAAACAGCTTGCTCGATTTCGATACCCAGCCAGCTACCGCGTGGCGCCGGGCAACCAGCAATGTCGGTTCAGAAGCGACGATACGCTTTGAACTCGAACCCGATTGGCCACGAGGCCGCGCTGCACACGTCCACATCGCGAATCTGACCGGCTGGGATACGTTTCGCGCCCCAAAGTTGACCAAGCCGATACCGCAGCAAGACCAAGTCACTTATTTCTGGGCTAAAGGCGGCCCGCGTACCAAGCACCTCGTGTTGGAATGGACGGAAGCGGACGGCTCGCGCTGGATTGCACCCGTCGAGCTGACCACGAGCTGGCGACCATACGCCCTCCTGAACTCACAGTTCAGCTACTGGCAGGACAATCCGAGTTCGGGGCGCGGCGGGCTGGGAGATAAGCTGCGCTTGCACCAGGCCGTGACATTCACGGTTGGGTTGGCTCAGAGTCACGCGGCTCTGCCGAACGGCGAACACGAATTCTGGATCGGCCAGCTCAGCACCGGTCCGAAACCCTCTGAACACTTCGACTTCAAGCCGCCCGAACTAGAGTGGCTCAGCCCGCCGCACAACCACTTCGCCTTGCGGGACGTCTGGCGGCTCGTGGTGCGACCGGATCAGGCCGTCATCGGACGTTGCCCCGAGCTTCCAGCAGCCGCACCGGCAGGAGCCGGCATTTGGCGGCCGCGGGGGTTGGGGCTGCGAGTTGATTTGCCCACGCGATGGATCCCTCTGCTCGACGCGGTCGATCAAACCGGCCAAGTCCGTGGCACGGTCGCATCGGCAACAATCCATTTCGGCAACGACGGAGCTGGCTCGGTCCTCACGTGGATCGGCATCAACGAACCGCGATGGTTGGAAAGCAACAGGCCAGCCCTATTCGACCTCGTCGGGCAGGTGCTGGCGAGGCTGCAGTGTGGCATTTGGTTGCGAGCCGCCGGGACCGATCGGCAGTGCTTCTTCGAGAACGAGTCGGCTGCGGCCGGCGCGGTAATCTGTAACTTCGCCCGCCAGGAACGCGTCGCGTCGCTGAAGATCACGGTTGTTGACGCGAGCAACAACGTGGTAGGCAAGCAACACGAACGGGTCGAGCTCAAACCTTTGGCAACCGTGACGGTCCAGAAGCCGCTTGGTTCGACCAGGCTCCGCGCCGGCTTCTATACGACACGGGCCGAGCTCCGCGTACCTGGCCGGAAGGGAACACTGATCGACCTGATCGAGCATCCCTTCACTGTGGCGGCGGACCGGCCAGCGCGAGCCGGCAAGCTCGTGCGCGTCCAAGACGGCCGGTTCGTCCTGGATGGTCGGCCGTGGTATCCAGTGGGCCTGAACTTCTGGCCGTCGAACAGCGCGGGCCAGAACGTCGTGGTGTACCGCAGACACTGGCTTTCTAAGGGCATATACGATCCGTTGGTCGTCGAGCGCGACTTGAGGCTGCTGGCCGATCTCGGCCTGAATGCAATTGCCATTCAGTACCACCGGCCTGATCAGGCTGACGGGCTGAACGATCTGCTACGGCGGTGCGACCGCTACGGAATCAAGGTCCATACGTACCTGCCTGGCTTTGATGCTGTCGGCTGGAAACCACAGACAGGCATTGAGTTAATCAAGTCTGCCCGGCTGTCACAGGCCGAGGCACTATTCAGCTATGAGTTGGCCTGGGAAGCACATCTTGGTCGGCAGCAACGAAGACGGCTCATCGATCCATACTGGCGCGCGTGGATCGTCGAACGGTACGGCAGCATCGCCAACGCCGAATCCACCTGGAACCTCCAGCCGCCTCACTACGAAGGCCGGCCGACGGCCCCCAGCGACGAGCAACTACTTGACCAGGGTCCTTGGCGCAGGATGGTGGCGGCCTATCGCCGCTTCGTTGATGACTTCGTCAACGAACGCTACCGCCAGGCCCGCCATCTGATTCGCGCCGCAGACCCCAATCACTTGATCACGGTTCGCAACGGCTACGGAGGCACCGGCCAGCCCTGGCCCGACCCTCACTTCCCCCTGGACCTCGGATCGGGGGCTAAGCATTTGGACTTCCTATGCCCCGAAGGGTGGGGACTCAAAGGCGAACTGGACAACTACCTCCAGGCTGGTTTCACGACCCAGTACGCTCGGCTGGTCAGCGGCGGTAAGCCCGTGGTGTGGATCGAGTTCGGCATGAACATCTGGCCGCACAATCGCCATGAATCGTATCTGACCGAGCAGGACACGACCTATCGTAACATGATGGAGATGGTCTGGCGCTCCGGCGCGAGCGGCGCGTTCGGCTGGTGGTTTCCCGGCGGCTATCGTGTGGACGAGAAGAGCGATTACGGCGTCGTGGACCCTGACGGGCGCCCGAGGCCGGCGATCGAGACGCTCGCCAGATACGCGCGAAAACTGGGGCAGCCTCATCCCCGAAGCGACCTACAGGCCGAGACGTCCGTCCGTAGTACCGCCGTCATCGTTATCGACCGGGACAAACATCCGCGCGGCTATTCAGCCGTGTGGCTGCGGCACCGCGACGAATACCTTCGTTTGCTCAAGCAAGGTCAGCCACCTGCCCTGGCATTCGCCGAAGGCGAGCTCCGTTCCACCGACCCGTACCAGCCAGCCATCGGTGGTGGCGCAGCGGCGGCGAACAACCCCCCGAAACACCTCAACGCCGAAATCACCGCAGTCGGAATCAACGTGAGCGGCAAGCCGCACAAGATCGAGCCCGACCACATCCTTCACGTGCCCCGGTCAAGCGTCGCGGAACTGCGCGTTCACGCCGGTAACATCGGGCCAGCCACATGGGTTGCCCCCGTTGTCCCTGCCGGAACGGACGCGCTGAGCCGACCCGTTGCGAATGCAGTGGCTCAGCCGGAACAATCGGAACGCGGGACGGTCTGGCTGGCGCTGATCATTGACGGGAATCCCACGCTCAAGGCCCCACTGCCCGTCGATGTGCCGTTCCTCTCGGATTGTGTTTTTGGGCCGTTGAGATTGCCCCGAATGAAGCCGGGATCGCATGAACTGAAGCTTGGCCTTGAAGCGCACGAGGTCGTCAGGTTCGGGGCGACGTTCGGGTTTCGACTGGCCATAGCCGGCAAGAACACGTCCGCGAGCGAACGTGCGCACCGCTCCCGAGGAACTCGTCGCCGGTAATGCACCTTGCGCCCCGTCCGGTGGGAACGGCCGGATGTTTCGTGGCGGCGCTGGACGGCTGCATCAAGTACGAGGCCGGCGAAGCCAGGGCGGGTTCCTTCGACGCGGCCGCAGCAAGAGGAGCAGCCCGAAGGACACCAGTAGGACCGTTGGCGGTGCAGGAGTTGTGGCCGCGTCTTCGGATGCTTCGACCGGGCAGTTCGTCTCATCGGCGGCGGCGAGCGGCGGGTGCTCTGATCGAAGCTCGGGAGCGTCTGCCCGGCCCACGCAGCCGACCAGCATCAGGATCAGCAGGAGTGAGCCCCGCAGTGCTTGCATCGCGCCGTCGTACCCCTTGCTGAGGCCGCCAAAGCGGCTAGGCCCCGGACTGTCGCGAATTGGCCTAACCGGAGGGTCCCCTCGTACTTATCGGCAGACCACGCCGGCCGATTCATGACAACGCGGGCGCACAAGAGAAAATGCACTCGGGGGGCGAGAGAAGCCAGAATCGAGAACGGATGTGGCGACCAACGGCAAGGCGAGCGGCTCGTCCGCAAGGCTGCGGTGTTACGTGGGCGTTCCCGGCGCTCGCTGCTCGACGGTTTCAGCGGCATCGGCCAGACCAGCCCGTCGGCGCAGTGCGTCCATCCTTTCTTTGACCTCCTGAGCCATGCGGCTGTTAGGGAACTCCTCAGCGATCTGCAGCCCGATCTCCAGCGCGTCCTTCCAGCGGCTCTCGGTGACAGCCAGGCTGAAACGAACGCCGAGACTGGTAAGTTTGGCCTTGAAGACCCCCCGGGCGGACTCCTCTAGCGCCGCTGCTTCGTTGCGCGTCAGGTACTGATCGAGTTCCCGCAGAATCGCGATTCCTTGATCAATCTCGTTCTTCTGAACGGCCTCGTTCCATTCGGTTAGAAGCTCGCGCTTACGCTCGTCGCGGCGCTCCTCAAGCTCTTTGAGCAGGCGCACGATGCGCTCGTTCTTGGGAAACAGCCGGATCAGGCGCGCGCATTCCCCGCGGGCTTGATCCCACTCGCGACGCGCAAACAAGTCCTCGATGTGGGCCATCGCTTGGTCGATCTTGGCCCTGATGGCATCTTGCCGGAAGGAATCGACTTCCTCGCGGAAGCGCTCAGCCTCCTCGCGATAGCCGAACCGCCGCTCCATCTCATCGATGAGCCGATACGCCGCCTCCCAGTCTTGCTTGACAATGTCTTCGCGGATGGCATTCCGGAGTGCGTCGCGCTCCTTCTCGCGGTGGGCGATCGATTTGGCTGCGTCCGAGAGCTGGACGCTCTCGGCAATGACCCCGAGCGCCCGGGAATGAGCGCTCAGGGTCTCGCTCGCCTCGAGAAGGGCGTCGTACATGCGAAAAGTGTTGGCCTCGACCTTGAGGATGACCCGGATGGCCACGTAAATCATCAGCGCGAAGAGCAGACTTACCGCACCGACGATGATGTAGGCCTTCGCACCAGGTATTCCAACGAACAGGCCGTAAATCCCGAACCCAATCAGTGCTGCCGCACCTATAGCTAGCAGGCAGACCAGAAAGCCGACCACCGCCCGTGGCCAGCCAAATCGGTATGGGGAGTTGGCCATTGGTCACCTCGAGCCGTGAGGCGGCAGGCCGCGCACGAACGATCCAGCCGGTTCGCCGAACGTCGCTCTTCCCACGTGCCACGCCGCACAGCCGCAGCGCACTTCTACAGCGTACGCCCTCCACAATCTACAGCGACATGGGGCGCCGGTCAACGATCAGTATGCACCGATGTTGCCACTAGAGAACTGTCGGTGGTCCAGAACCGCTGGCCTCCGGTCCGTTTACCATTCGAGCCTTGTTCGCGCGGATCCGCTGCTCGCGCGATTGCCCGGTTACGTGGGTTTCTATTTCTTGTTCGCGCCGATTCTTCTCCATTGCGACCAAGCGCAAGAAGATGGCGACCGCGGTTGTACACGCTAGTGCGATCATCAACAGTTGCCAGGGACCCATGTTGCACACCTGCCGGTCTCGAAGATCCTCGGTCGTCTGAGCTTCGTCTTGGCGCGGGCTCCCTACGGGTTACTTGATACATCGGCTCGAACTGAGGGCCAAGTTGACTCGGACAGGGCTCTCCACAAGGCCGAAGGCCCCGCCTGTGCGTCCGAGCGCCCGTCCAACCGTGCTCGCCGGGTTAGTGTTCTCGGACCAGTACGGCCATGAACCCGCCGTCTCGCCACGAACAAACGTCCCGGGCAGCGCAAGGCACGACAAGCCGGGACTGCGTCACGTGCCAGTCGTCGTGCCGGACGCAGAAAGCCTGGACGACCCTCTCGTTCTCCTCCGGCTCGATGCTACACGTGCTATAGACGATGCGCGTCTCCGCTCGCGCCAGCCCGGCTGCGCGATCCAGCAGGCCAAGCTGAACTGCTGAAAGTCTGAGTAGAGCGCGACGGTTTATCCGATAGCGCGCCTCCGGACGCCTAGCCAGGACCCCGCTGTTGCTGCAAGGTGCGTCCACCAGCACCAAGTCGATCCGCTTGCACGGTGCCGCGACTGACTCTAGATCGTCGGCCAGAACCGTCTCGACAACGCGGATTCCCAGTCGCCGGCAGTTCTCGGCCAAGCCACTCAGTTTCTCACGATCTAGGTCAGAGGCGATGACAACACCACGGTTTAGCATGCGCTCGGCCGCATAAGTCGCTTTCGTACCCGGCGCGGCACATAGGTCGATGATGGTCTCACCAGGCTGGGGATTGGCCAGGTGGACCACAGCCATCGCTGTCGGATCTTGAGGTTGACACAGACCCGCTCGAAAGGCTGTCAACTCCCGTAGCGGCGGGCCACGGAGGACGAACACCACATCGCGGGCCGCGTCCGACGCCACGGCGGCCCCCTCGTCGCGCAGACGGTCGCACAGCTCGGGTAGCCCAACGCGAAGTCGGTTGGGGCGTAAGATCAGCGGCGGCCGCGATGCGCCATACCAGCAAATCTGCTCAGCGCGGTCGCGACCGAACTGCCGTACCCATCTTTCGACCACCTCGGCCGGATGGGAAGTAGCGGCTGATAAATAGGCTATCGGCTGCCGGCCCGGATCGGGAAAGATGGGCAGATTGAACAAACGGGCTCGTCTCGCGTCGATGCAGACAGCCCGATCGGGCTGCGCCTGCGCGATATCGACAGGGGCCTCGCCCTGATGTCGCACGACCTGCCGGAGCACGGCGTTGACTAAGCTGCCAGCGCGTTCGCCCCCGAGCCGACTGGCTTGAGCTACCCCTTCGTTAACAGCAGCAAAGTTCGGAACGCGATCCAGCCAGATCAGTTGATACGCGCCAAGCCGCAGCACGTCGGGCAGCCCGGGACGTAGCTGCCCCAGCGGGGCCGACAAGAACCGGCTAAGGACGCGATCGAGCGTCAGTCGATGTCGAATGACGCCCATCGCCAGCTCTGTCGCCAGAGCCGCGTCGCGAGACTTGAGGCCCTTCCGGCTGATCAAACTGTCGAGGACGTCCCGGACGAATGTGCGCCGCCCGCGGGCCAGGGCCAAGGCCTCCAGGGCGAGGCTACGCGCATCGGTCCCGCTGATGCGGTCACGACTTTGAGGCGAACCGGACGCTGGATGAACCATGATGCAAGAGACTGCCAAAGGCCAGTCGGTCCCTCTTGGCAACCAAAACGAGCTTGGCGGAGTTAAACTACCGTTCCAAGCGCACTCTAGCTGTCCGTCTCTGCGTGATCCAGTCGATCTGCTCGGCAAGGCGAGGCTCACGAGGTAGGGTTCACACCGACGGATTCCTCGCGATGATCGGCCAAGACCGATCAAGCACCCCCCCGGCAGGCACTTTAAGTCCAATAAAGCACGTTGGTTGCGCCACGGCCGCGGGCCCTCGAAGCCCGCGCTGCTAAGGAGCTGGCAGATTCGCGCTTGCAATGACCAGTCAGTGGGGTAAGTTCTCAGGTGTGGGAGGAGGGGTATGGGGCCAGTCACGTCGCAGGCCCTCACTGCCCCAGAGCGAGAAGATGGTGGCAGGCTGGGACGACTCTGTCTCATCGTGTCTTGTCTTTATGGGTGCGACGCCGCGCGGTCCCCTCCGAGGGTGCCAGCGCAAGGGTCACCATCGGACCGGGACGGCTGCTTGAGTAGGAGCGACTTCGTGCGCTCGGCCCATTTTGCGTAGGTAGCCAAGAGCTCGCTCGGCGCTGTTTTTGTGTATGCATCCGCCATTGGCTTGCCATAGCTAGGTCAGGCGAGCGGCTGTAAGCAGCTCCCGGGGCGGGGAAGCAAACTTGTGGCGGCCAAAGGTGCGCGGCTGGTCCCCGAACCGGCGATCGACGGAGCAGCGGAGGAGGCAGAAGCCCTGACGTGAGGGGAAGGCCAAGCAGAAGGGGCGAAGCGATGTCGGATCGGCTCGGAAAAGCCGGTCCGATGTTTTTCTTGTGGGCCAGCCCCAGACGAAGCCCAGTTCAGCGAACCTATTTGGCAAGCACCAAGTTGTCGCGGTGAATGACCTCATCGTAAGGCTTCTCGCCGAGGACGGACTCGAATTGCGAGCTACGCAGACCCTTGATCTGGTCCAACTCCTCAAAGCTGTAGTTGGTCAGCCCGCGTGCTACCATTCGGCGCCGTTCGTCAATGACTTGCACCACGTCGCCGCGATGAAAAACCCCGGACACCGCCAGAATGCCGCCGGCCAGCAGGCTCTTGCCGCCGCGCCGCAGCGCGCTAGCTGCCCCCTCGTCGATCACGAGCTTACCTGCCGGTCGAACCGTCAGCCCGATCCACCGCTGGCGCGAGGTGAGCTTGCGTGTCGCGGGCAGGAAAAGCGTTCCCAGCCGCGTCCCCGCCATCAGCCGCAGCAGAACGTCTCTTTGTCGCCCGGAAGCAATAAGAGCGGCTTCGCCGGCCTCCGTAACGATGTGAGCCGCCTCGAGCTTGCTCGCCATTCCCCCTGAGCCCAGGGGCGAAGTCTGAGTCCGCGCAAGGCTCCTGATCCGCCCGTCGATACGTGCGACGGTCTCCAGAACCTCACCACGATCATCGATTAGCCCGTCCACCACGGTCAGGATGACCATCAAATCGGCGCGCAGCAGATTGGTGACAAGGGCTGCAAGGATGTCGTTGTCACCGAAACGTATCTCGTCAACCGCCACCGTGTCGTTCTCGTTAATGATCAGAATCGCGTGCAGCTCCCGCACGGCGGCGATCGTATTGCGGATGTTGAGGTAACGGGCCCGATGCTCAAAATCGCTGCGGGTCAAGAGCATCTGCGCAGCACGCAGGCCACGCCGGGCGAAGGCCTGCTCGAACAATCGCATAAGCTGTGGCTGGCCGACTGCTGCGGTCGCCTGCAGCATGGGCACCGTTCGCGGCCGCGCCGCGATGTCCAGCGTGGCCATGCCCGCGCCGATCGCCCCGGATGAGACGACCGTTACGTCCAGGCCGCGACCGTACAGCGCCGCTATCTGGTTACCGAGATGACGAACCAGCCGCTCGTCCAGCGTACCGTCTGAGCGGGTCAGTACGGCCGTGCCGATCTTGACGACGATCCTCTTGGCCGTACGAAGAAGTTCCTGACGCGGTCTGGGGGCTTTCATAGTCTCGATCGTCAGCCAATCGTCGAGTTCGAGGCGGCGCAACGCTGCTCGGCTCACCCGGCGTCTCGCACCCGGATGCCTGCTCCGCCCCGCGGCGGCAACAGTTCCACCAGCCGGGCGACGGTGCGCTGGGTAACGCCCTGATTACTCAGCACGACGTCTCTAGCCGCAGCCCCCGTGCGCCTGGCCGCTTTAGGGTCATGGATCAGTTGCGTCGTCGCCTGAGCGAGTGTCTCCGCGTCATGCACGCTCACGACCGCGTTGGCCCTACGCAGCTGAGCAACAGCATCGGCGAAGTTGCCCATATGGGGGCCGACGACAATCGGTTTGCCCAGGGCCGCTGCCTCTATTAGGTCGGAACCTCCCATGGGCACCAGGCTTCGCCCGATGAAGATGACGTCGGCAAGAACGTAGAACTTCCGCAACTCGCCAATCGTGTCGCCCAGGAAAAGACGGGGCTTTGCAGCACGGTCACCGCCGTCGCACACTGCGCTCGGCTTGTGCAAATCAGCTCCGGACGGCCGGGGCCCATCGAGACAACGGCTGCGGCGGATGCACTCGTAACCGTGCGCCTGGATCAGACGAGCCACCTCGTTGAACCGTTCCGGCTTTCTCGGCACGATCGCCAACTGAACTGTGGGGCATTGCTCGCGCAGGGAGCTATAGGCGGCAAGTATGATTTCCTCCTCGCCGGGCGCGGTGCTTCCGCAGACCCACAGCTGGCGGGATCTGTCGATCCCCATTGCGGTCGCCAACTGCTCGTCGCCCTCAATATGGTCCGCCACTGCGGCCGTGTCCCACTTCATCGATCCTGTCACCTCGAGGCGGCCGCCGGGCACGCCGAGCTGACGAAACCGGTCGGCGTACACCTCATCCTGGGCGCCAACCCAGCTCAGTCGAGCAAACGTCGCACAGGCGACGTGACGCACGATCGGCAGGCGGAAGCGCCGCATTGATCGTTCCTCAGTCACTCGCCCGTTGACGACCGCAACGGGTATGCCGCGGCGTCGAGCTTCGGCAACCAGGTTCGGCCAGACCTCGAGCTCCACCAGCACGATGCAGTCCGGCCGGATGCGGTCCAGAACGCGTCTTACAATCCAGCTCAGATCAAGCGGATAGCGAAAGACCAATAACTCGGGATAGACTTGGCTTGCCCGCGCCAGCCCGGTATCTGTTGTGACCGAGACAACGACCTCAATGTCAGGGTGCTCGCTCCGCAGGCACTCGACGAGCTGACGGGTCGCGTTGACCTCGCCTACGGAAACGGCATGGACCCACAAACATGGTCGGCCTTGTCTCCTGCGCCGTTCGATGTGTCCGAATCGCTGTCGCCACCCGGTACGGCGCTTGCCGCGCACGAGCCGCTCATAGGCGAGCACCGGCGCGATCAACGCGCCCCCGAGCAAGTAGAGCACATCTATCGCCACAAGCATACGGGCATGATACCAAGACGATCGCGCCTACGCCGGAGAATAATCTGCGCACTCCGGCACGATGTCGCAGCGCGCGCTTGCGGACAGCTCTTGGCTTATCGTTTTTTCGCGCAGCAATGCTTGTACTTCTTGCCGGATCCGCAAGGACACGGATCGTTGCGGGCCGGCTCTCTCTGACCCTTGATGGGTTCGACCGGCGGCGGAAGGGTCGGCTCCTCCTCAGTCGGCAACTGCCTGCCGTACTCGTCCTGTTTGCGCTTCTTCTTCAGAAAGCGGTCCCGAAAGAATCCTTCACTCTTGCTCATGCCTGCGCTCCCTCGATGCCGGCGTGAAACCAGGCGCGTCGTGATCTGGCGGGTGCACTCATTGACCAACGCCGCGACCTACACGGCCCCTCCGGCTCCCTTTCCGCAGCATTGTTTGTACTTCTTGCCAGACCCACAAGGACAAGGCTGATTACGACCGATACGCGGTTGCTCGCGACGGATGGTCTGGACCTTGACGGCCTGGCCCTGAGCCTGCATGGCGGCCTCCTGATCGGCGGCGGCGCCGGCGAAGCCCGCCCCGACGGCCTCGTCGTGTCGTACCTCGGTCGGTCGGTACACCGATCCGATCGCCTCGGGTTCGCCCAGTACGCGCACTTTGAAAATAGTATCGGTCACTCGCTCGCGGATCTGCGACCACATCTGATCGAAGTAGTCACGACCTTCGATCGCGTACTGGCTCTGCGGGTGGGTCTGATCGCCGCCGAGCGGCCTCTGCATGATTGCGTGCTTGAGGTGGTCCATTTCCAAGAGATGATCCTTCCACGCCTGATCGTAGATTCGCAGAAGCACGTATCGCTCGAGCTGAGTCAGCTCCCACCGGAGCATTTCCCGGCCGGCGCGCATCAGCACGTCGCGCCCGCCGTCTTGAGCCTGCCGAAACCCCTGCTCGTCGAAGAGATGGCCGAACCGATGCCTGGCCCAATCAAGAATCTCCTCGCCTTGGTGACTGGACAGGGCTTGGTCGATCTGAGCCGCCAGTCGGCCGTTGGTCATGTGCTCTTCGTTGAGTTGGATCAGCTCCCGGACGATCTCCTGAACGCTGCGTCCTTGTACGTGATCCAGTGACCATTCGACGTTGTACTTGCTGTTGGCCCACTGCACGATGTGCTGAGCCGCGTACGCGCTGTCGGCACCGCCCTGGCTGAAGGCACGATCCACAATGACCTCCACCGGATATTCGATCTCCCGTCGCTCGTAAGCGGCGCGGACCTTGCCGTAGAGCGCCGCGGTGGCGCGTTCCGGAGTAGCATCGGCCAGGTCGTCTGCCCCAATCTCGATGCCGAACTTGTTCCGAGCCCATGAGACGAGGGCCGACCGGCCATGCTCTGCATCCATGTAGATGCGGATCGGGCTCAGATCAACCTGGGCAAAATGCGCGTCGGCGGCCTCAAGCAAGGCCTCCTCGATCTCCTCCGGCGACATCTTTCGAAGTTGATTCTGCGTCAGTTGAACACGGAACGACCGTTGAGCCCAGCTTAGCAGGCCGCCCAGGTCCCAGTGTCGCCGCTCCTCCTCCGGGTCGATGTACTCGCCCATCGTGGTGCGGATGTTCTCCCGAGCGTCGTCCCTGGCCCGCTCGCGGATGACGTTCGAGACGTATTCGAAGTCGTCGCCCTCCACTCTGCCTGCATCAATGTTCAACTCGAGGTTGTTTCGGCACCAGTCGGCTATACACCGGGCGCCATAATCCGCAGCCAGATACTGTCCCACAGCCTGCTCGATCGATCCGTCGATCATTCGCCAGATC
Source organism: uncultured Planctomycetales bacterium (assembly GCA_964347585.1). Lineage (GTDB taxonomy): Bacteria > Planctomycetota > Phycisphaerae > UBA1845 > CAYGAN01 > CAYGAN01. The sequence continues at coordinate 21,182 of CAYGAN010000008.1, forward strand.
AGTTCTGCCAGATCCCGACCCTCCAGGATGCGCTGACGCTCGCCGTAGTAGGCCTTTCGCTGATAGTCCATCGGCTCATCCCATTCGAGCAAGTGCTTACGAGTAGAGAAGTTGCGCTCCTCGACTTTCCTCTGGGCCCGCTCGATTCCTCGGGTGACGCGGCGATCTTCGAGGCTGACGCCCTCAACGAAGCCAAGCCGCTCCATCATCCGGAGCATCCAGTCCGGCATGAACAGCTTGAGCAAGTCGTCCTCGAGCGACAGGAAGAAGCGACTGGACCCCGGATCGCCTTGGCGCCCGGATCGCCCGCGAAGCTGATTGTCAATTCGCCTGGCCTCATGGCGCTCCGTGCCAACGATGTGCAGCCCGCACGGCGAGTTCAGTGCGCAAACCGTCCGTCCCAGGACCGGGAACCGCGGATCAAGCTTCGGCTTGAAACAGTGAACGCAGTTGGTGGCCGGTTCGTAGTCCGGGCAGTAGATGCAGCACTTGGTGCCTGTAATCCCCTCTTCCTGCCAGCCCCGGGCGGCACGTTGCTGCTCGGTGCCACTGCCCGGGCCGAGATCACCGATGCATTGCTCATAAACCACGCCCTTTTCAAGCTTGATATCGACTCCCCGGCCAGCCATGTTCGTCGCGATCGTCACGTTGCCCCGGGGGGTCTTGTCCTTGCCTCGCGAAGCCAGATGACGACAGCCAGCCTTCGCGACGATCTCCGCCTCGCGCTCGTGATACTTCGCGTTGAGGACCTCGTGCTCAATACCGTAGCTGCCGGTCAGCTGGTTCGACAGCTTTTCGGAGTTCTCAACACTGGTGGTGCCGACGAGGATCGGACGGCCCGTCGCAAGCTCACCCATGAGCTTGTCATACACCTGCATCATCTGTGCCACGACATTCTTGTCGCCCTCATCAGCCCTCCTGAACGCTTCGAGTGCCTCATCGATTGCTTGCGTATCGTGGCCCTGATCGGCCTCAAGGCGGCGCGTCGCCGCCAAGATATCAGCCAGCAGAAACGGATCATTCGGTCGGCCGCGCGTGTGGATCTCGTGGATCTCCTCGACGATCGCCCCGTACTTATCCGGCACGGAGCGATAGATCTTGTCATTATGCTCGACGCGGTTGACCGGCCGATTCGTCGGGATGGCCACGACCTCGAGCTTGTAGATCTTCATGAATTCCTCGCTCTCGGTCATGGCCGTACCGGTCATCCCCGCCATTCTTCCATAAAGCTTGAAGAAGTTCTGAATGGTGATCGTCGCCAGGGTTTGAGTTTCCTCCTTGACGGGCACAGCTTCCTTGGCCTCCACGGCTTGGTGCAGCCCGTCGGACCACTGCCGCCCGTACATCAGACGCCCGGTGAATTCATCGACGATGATTACCTCGCGGTTCTGGACCACGTACTCCTTGTCTCTCTCGTACACCACGTGAGCCCGCAGGGCATTTTCGATCAGATGGGGACATTCCATATTGGCGCCCACGTAGAAACTGCCGACGCCCGCTTCTTCCTGAGCCGCCGCAACACCCTCGTGGGCCAGGCTGACAGCTTTGCGGTCGCGTTGAACAACGTAGTACTGTTTGTGCCCGATGGCTTCGGCCTGATCCTCGTCCAGCATGCTCGGGTCAATACGAAAACGCTGCATGGCTTCCTCGAGCTTCGGATGAGCCGCGTGAGGCTCAGGCACATCGTCACCCCACTTCTGGAGTCGAGAAGCCGTCTCGTTGTTCGCCTGAGTCTGCTTGCGAACAAGGAAGCGGGAAATGTTGTCGGCCCATTTGTACCGCGAGACGTCGTCCTGGGCCGGGCCGGAGATGATCAACGGGGTGCGGGCCTCGTCGATCAGGATCGAGTCGACCTCGTCCACGATGGCCAGGTCGCG
>CAYGAN010000008.1:23080-27812 GCA_964347585.1 uncultured Planctomycetales bacterium
CTTGCGCTCGAGCTCGAGCACCATGTTGTCGCGCAGGTAGTCGAAGCCGAACTCGTTGTTCGTCCCATAGGTGATGTCACAGGCGTACTCCTTCTGCCGCAGGCCCTCGTGCCCGCCCGGATCCACTTGGGACTGAATGTACCCGACCGTCAAACCCAGCAGCTCGAAGATCGGACGGGCAAATTCGGCGTCACGCTTCACCAGATAGTCGTTGGTGGTCACCAGGTGCGCTTTCTGGCCTCCGAGCACCGTCAGATAGATGGCCAAGTGACAAACAATTGTCTTGCCCTCGCCCGTCCTCATCTCGGCCACTTTGGCCTCGTACAGCACCTGGCCGCCGATCAGTTGGCAGTGGAAGTGCCTGTGGTCCTGCGCGCGGCGCGAGGCCTCACGAACGGCTGCAAAGGCTTCCGGCAGGATGTCTAGCGGCGTCTCGCCGGCAGCGAGACGCCGGCGGAATTCGTCGGTCTTGGCCCGCAACCCCTCGGGCGACATGGCCCGATACTGCGGCTCCAGCTCCTCGATCTGCTCGGCGATCCGCCCATACCCTTTCAGCAGCCGCTCGTTGCGCGACCCGAATACCTTCTTGAAGGCGCTTCCGACCGCTTCCAATGCAGTCACGACAAATCCTTTCGAGAATGAAATCGGAGGGATGCGTTTCGCGGTTACGGGGCCTGGCGCCTACGGGCCGTGACGCCCACCGACAGAGATGACTGCCATTAACAAGGCAAGGAGTACGGTCGCGACGCTCGTCACGAGGCAGACGCGACCAACCCAAAAGAACCCGACGGGATGGGAAGCGCAGGCCTGGCCGATCGGCGTGTTGAGTACGACCGCACACAGCGGAGCAGCCACGTCCGCCAACGAGCGAGTGACAACACGGTCAGTGTCCCTTATACGCCCAATCGGGTCAGCGGATAGCAGCATGCTTGATGCCGACGCGACAGCACAGGCACCAAGCAGCCCAGCCGTCAGGCGACGCAACGGCAGGCAAGACGCGGTGATTGCTCGACTCAAAGCCATGGCATCTCAGCAGCCGGCCGGATCGGCCTCGCGACACTTCTACTCCAACATTATACCAGCGTTACAGCAGGAGTTCGTGGGGCGGCTCGAAATTACCGGCCTGGAAATGTCCGATCGCTGGCTTCGTCTTCGCGGAAGCGATCGCTCTTTCAATTCCGCTCGCAGGCCAGTCCCAGCGTGCGTGGTGCATGCGCGAAGCCCAAGAGAACATCTCCCACGAGCCAGTGCCGAACCAACCCGCCCGTGATGGACGGTGCCCGGGTCCCGGGGCGAGGACTCGCAGCCGTGCGCTGCGTGCCGAACGGGACTTCTCAGGCGTACCCTATCGGCGCTTTGCTTTCTTCTTGGCGCCTTTCCTGGCCTTCTTTGCTGTTCTCGGGTGTTTGCGTTTTCGTGTCGCGGCGCGTTTTGCAGCGGCTCGGCTGGCAGGCCGGGTTCCCCTGGTGGTATCCTCGATGGCCGCCTGCGCCGCGGCCAGTCGCGCGATGGGTACTCGGTACGGCGAGCAGGATACGTAATCCATGGCCACCCGATGGCAGAACTTGACGGATTCCGCCTCCCCGCCGTGCTCGCCGCAAATGCCGACCTCGAGGTCAGCCCGTCCCTTGCGGCCCCGCTTGATACCCCACGCCACCAGCATGCCGACGCCTTCTTGATCCAGCGACTGAAACGGGTCCTGCCTGAAAACAGCGGCGCGATTCTCATCGACGTATTCGGGCAGAAACCGGCCCGAATCGTCACGCGAGATGCCCATAACCGTCTGTGTCAGATCGTTGGTGCCGAAGCTGAAGAACTCAGCCACCTGCGCGACGTCTTCAGCCAGCAGAGCGGCTCGCGGGGTTTCAATCATCGTGCCGACCATGTAGCGCAGCTTGACACGAGCGTCGCGTAAAACCGCGTCCGCGACAGCGCGGGTTCGCTCAGTCAGGATGGCTAGCTCCTTGGCGTCGATCGCCAGCGGGATCATCACTTCCGGCAGAACCTTGATGCCGCGGCGCCTACAATCGACGGCCGCCTCCATAATCGCCCGAACCTGCATATCGAGTATCTCAGGATACGTAATGCACAGTCGGCACCCCCGGTGGCCGAGCATTGGGTTGGCCTCGTGGAGTTGCTCGGCTCGATGCTCGATCTGCTCGACCGGGACGCCGGTTCGCTCCGACAGTCTTCGCCGGTCCTCATCGGTGTGCGGAAGAAACTCGTGCAGCGGGGGGTCGATCAGGCGAATGATGACCGGCTTGCCGACCATTGCGCCGAAGATGTCCGCAAAGTCGTCCCGCTGGAAGGGCAGTAGCTTGTCGAGCGCGCGGCGGCGGGCCTCCTCCGTGTCAGCGACGATCATCTCCTGCATGGCCAGACGTCGCTCTTCGGTATCAAAGAACATATGTTCGGTCCGGCACAAGCCGATGCCCTCAGCCCCCATCTCGATGGCCTTGGCGGCGTCGTAAGGGGTATCGGCATTCGTGCGGACGCCCAGACGTCGCATCCTGTCACACCAGCCCATCAGGGTATGGTATTCGTCAGGCAGCTCGGGTGCGCTCAGCGGAAGCCGGCCTTCATATACCCGTCCCTCGCTGCCGTCCAGCGTGGTGTAATCGCCCTGTTTGATCACGCGCGAGTTGATCGACACCTGCTTTGCTTCGTAGTTGATGTCCAGCGCCTCGCAGCCCACGATGCAACACTTCCCCCATCCGCGTGCGACGACGGCCGCGTGGCTGGTCGGCCCGCCGGTCGCCGTCAAGATGCCCTGGGCTGCGTGCATCCCGCCGACGTCTTCGGGGGACGTCTCTTTCCGGACAAGGATGACTTCAGCGCCGCTGCCAGCCATCTGCTCTGCCTCTTGAGCGGTGAAGACGACTTGACCGCAGGCGGCCCCCGGCACCGCGTTGATCCCCGAGGTCATGCAACGACGCTCCAACTCATCCGAGGGTACACTTGAATCGATGACCGGGTAGAACAGCCGCTCGATGTCCTCGGGCTTGATGCGGGCGATGGCCTGCTGCTTCGTGATGATGGGTTTGGTGGCCGCAGCAGCCACCCGCTTGGGCAGGTAGCCCTTCTTGACGAGACGGTTGGCCTCGCGCTTGCTCAACAGCGGCTTTGTCGCCTGTTCCGCCGCGATCCTGAACGTCGCCGCCGGAGATCGCTTACCGCGACGCGTCTGGAGCATGTACAGCTTGCCACTCTCGACGGTGAATTCCAGATCTTGCATGTCACCGTAGTGGGTTTCGAGGATCGCCCGAACCGCGCACAACTGGTCGTATATCTCGGGCATGAGGTGAGACAGTTGCGCCAGCTCCACCGGCGTTCGCACCCCTGCCACGACGTCTTCACCCTGCGCATTGATCAGCAGGTCGCCGTAGTAAACGTTTTCGCCCGTGCTCGGATCCCGCGTGAAGCACACACCGGTGCCGCTGTCGTCTCCGCGGTTGCCAAACACCATCTGTTGAACGTTGGCAGCCGTCCCTGTCATGCCCGTGATCTTCTCGACTTTGCGATACTTGACCGCTTTCTCGCCCATCCAACTGCCGAAGACCGCGTTAATCGCCCCGACAAGTTGTTCGTACGCCTGTTGCGGGAATTCCTCGCCGGTATTCTCACAATAGATCTGTTTGAATCGCGACACGAGCTGCTGGAGCTCGTCCTCGTTGACTTCGATGTCGATCACCTTCTGGTCGGCTGGCTTGCCGATTCTCAAGCGGGTCACGTTCTGCTTCAGGCCCTCGAAGGCTTGCTCGAATTTGTCCCGACTCACCCCCATCGCCGTGGAGCCATACATCATGATCAGCCGGCGATAGGCGTCCAGGGCGAAACGGCGATTGCTGCTGACGCGCGCCAATCCCTTGAGCGATTCATCGTTCAACCCGATGTTGAGGATCGTCTCCATCATCCCCGGCATGGACTCTGCCGCGCCCGAGCGCACGGATACCAATAGCGGATCCTCGGGATCGCCAAACTTCTTGCCGCATACCTTTTCGAGCTTCGCCAGAGCCGCTCTGACCTGCTTGTCAAGCCCGGCAGGCCACTTGTTGCCGCTCTTGAAGTAGCGATCGCAGCATTGCGTGGTGATGGTGAAGCCTGCCGGAACCGGCAGACCCATGTTACTCATCGCCGCCAGGCCCGCCCCTTTTCCGCCGAGCAGCTCGCGCTGTGTGCCCTTTCCTTCCGCTTTGCCTGCACCAAAGGAATACACGTACTTCTGAGTCGCCGCCATCGGGCTCATCTCCAATCGCTTGGTGACCTATCCCGCACGGGTTGCTGCCATGCGCCAGGTGCAATGCCTCTTCCTACGCGAATCGACGAACAATCCAAGAATCGGCCACTATAGATAGCCGCATCGACGCTGTCAACGAATCCGACGCGTTACGACCACGGCGGGGCAGGCGTCAGGATTGTAGGTAGTTCTCAGGCGGCCAGCGGGTTGCCTGGTGGTGGCACCGGCAGCTTGCCGGCCAGTGTGCTTGGGCGAGCCACCTTAGAGCGGCGCGTGGCGTGCCGAAGCTTCGGCACGGGCATGGTCGTTTCCTCTGCTTTTACCTACGCAGATGGCGCTCACTCGCCACGGCGAGCAGACCGTTCAAGAATATCCCCGGACATGCGGTAACGCCTGGGCGCTCACAAAGTCAAAGGGCCGAGGGCACCGCCGGCAACGAGAGCCGACTGCAACACCGCGTCTGCTGTCCCATTTTTTTTGGCCTGGCTTTTCAGC
>CAYGAN010000008.1:27822-32023 GCA_964347585.1 uncultured Planctomycetales bacterium
TGGGAGGCCCTGGTAGCGCTCCAGGTGAGCATCCTTTTCCTGGCCCGGTTTCTCAGCACTTACTCGGAACTGTCCGCGCTCGTATTCCCAACGAATGATCGGCCGCCACGGCAACCTGCGAGCCGGTCGGAAGTGGCGGCGTGTGAGCATCCCTTCGTTGAAGAATCCCGGCGCTGCTGCTAGCATGTGCCCGGGTTTGCCGTTCCTGGGAATCAGTTTGAAGCCATGAGTGACAAGCACCGGCAAGATCGGCTTCGGAAGGCCGAGTGCCTCCGCGAGCTTGGAATCGACCCGTACGGGGGGCGGTTTGGCGAGGTGATGTCCCTCCGGGCTGTCCGCGGGCGAGCAGAAGCGCTCGGCGTCGGGCCCGAGCAGGTCCTCGATGACGAGCGCGTAAGGGCCGCCGGGCGGGTGATGCTGTACCGCCCATTCGGGAATCTGATCTTCCTGACGATGCGGGACGGCACCGGCGACATGCAGGTGGCCCTGAACAAGAGGTTCATGCCGGAACAGTGGAATCTTGCCAAACTGTTGGATTTGGGCGACATCATCGGGGTCGAGGGGCGACTCGGCTCGACGAAAACCGCGGAAATCACCATCTGGGCGGACAAGCTCACAATGCTCTGCAAGGCCCTTCGCCCGCCGCCGGAGAAGTGGCATGGGCTGCGAGACGTGGACCTGCGATATAGGCAGCGTCACGTGGACCTGTTCGCCAACCCCGAAGTCCGTACCGTGTTTCAAGCACGCAGCCGCATCATTGAAGCGATCCGCCAGTACCTGCGCCAGCTGGACTTCGTCGAAGTGGAGACACCGATGCTGCAGCGCTTGTACGGCGGCGCGGCGGCGCAGCCCTTCGTGACCCATCACAACACATTGGACATCGATTTGTACCTGCGGATCAGCCCCGAGCTCTATTTAAAGCGGCTCTTGGTCGGCGGGATGGAACGGGTGTTTGAGATCAACCGCAACTTCCGAAACGAGGGGATCAGCACGCAACACAACCCCGAGTTCACCATGCTGGAGGTGTATCAGGCGTACGGCGATTACAATGACATGATGGAACTGGTGGAGGGGATGACGGGGGCGGCGATCCAGGCTACCGGCGGCGACTTCAAGCGGCCGTTCGGCGAGCATGTGATCGACTTTGCCCCCCCCTGGCCCAGGAGGCAGTACGCTCAGCTGCTCGAACAACACGCCGGGGTGGCCATAACGGATATAGACGGCATACGCGCCAAGGCAGCGGAGCTGGGTATTGAGCACCGCAACATGGCCGACGCCATCGTGATCAATAAGGTGTTCGAACGATGCGTGGAGGGCAAGCTGATCCAGCCGGTGTTCGTGGTGGACTTTCCGGCTCAGCTGTGCCCCCTGACGCGCCCGCGGGCCGACGACGCCTCGGTAGCGCTGCGATTCGAGCCATTTGCCTGCGCGATGGAACTGGGCAACGCGTACACGGAGTTGAATGACCCTGTCGTTCAGCGCGAGAACTTGGCACAGCAGCTGGCCGGTGAGGAAGCCGAAACGATGCGTGTGCTCGACGAGGATTTTCTGGCGGCACTCGAGTATGGCATGCCGCCGGCCGGCGGACTCGGCGTCGGGATCGATCGGCTGGTGATGCTGTTGACCAACTCGGCCTGTATCCGCGATGTAATACTGTTCCCGCTGCAGCGACCGGTCTGACACGTCCGACGCGGGAGGTGATCTCATAACCCCCACGCCAAAGGATCTCATCACCGCAGGCGACGAGGGGAGGCGCGATGCGGCGCGCCCGCGTGCGCTCCTGATTCGGATCGTCGTCTCGCCTTTATGGCTGCCGGTGTGGTGCGCGTTGAAGATTCTCGAGGCGATCGGAGGCGCTTCGTACTACTTGGTCCTCGATCGCGGGCTGGAGCGCGTCCTGCGGCGGCCGATCCGGCTGTCCCGGACACAACTCGTGCTGGCGTGGCTTCCGTTGACCGTCCTGTGTCCGCTGTTTCTTCTGGGCCAGGCGCTGGCAGGCTACGCCAAGTTCTGGTTGTACTTCCACACGGCGCTGGGACGCTGGCAGACGCGCAGCGAGAGCGTCAAAGGGTGCTTCGCCGGGGGACTTGTCCTCTCACTCGTCGGGTTGTTCCTGTTCGCTTCGATCGCCGCCGGCAGACCCACGCCCGACACCGCAATTGCCCTCTTCGCAGGCCTGTCGCCCAAGTTCGGCCCGGTCGGCCTGCCCTTCCTTCCTGAGCATCTGCCGGCCTGGGGCCTGCTCGGAGCGTTCCTCCTGCGCTGGGCTCTGCTGCCGCTTCTGGGATTCTGGTATGTCTTCCAGGCATTCATGCTCGGCCCGGTGCTCTGGTACACGTTTGCCGACTACCTGCGCTTGGGCCCCTTGCCGGCTCACCTGCCGCTTTGCCCTTCGTGGGGCGCGCTGGCGTTGTCGGTGATCCTGTTGTTCACGCTGCCGACGCTGCATCGCATTGTTCAAGTGGGTCCGTGGTGGCGATGGTCAATCTATGCCGCCCGCATCGCTCTGTGTTTGGGCGTGGTCGCGGCAGGACGTTTCTGGCGAACGTTTGACCAGGCCGTCTTCTTGGCGGTCCTAGTGCTGATTGCTCTGGCCGGGTGCGTCCTGGCAGGATGGATCATCAGCTCGCGACGTATCGCTGTACGCCAGCTTCAGGTGTTCCTCTCGCTGCGATTCCTGTCCCAGCGGCGAATTGCGTTCTTTGCGATCTTCGCCGTCACGCTGTGTACGGCCATGGTACTGATCGTCATCAGCGTGATGGGGGGCTTTCTCGACATGGTACGCGAGCGCTCCCGAGGCCTGCTCGGCGACCTGGTGATGGACAACTACAGCCTCCAGGGCTTCCCCTACTACCAGGAGTTCATCGACGGAGAACTGAGGAGGATGCAAGCGCCGCAGGGAGGTCTGCTCGTCGCCGAAGCCACGCCGGTCATCTACTCATACGGCGTGTTGAGGTTTTTGGAGACGAGCGTCACCAAGCCTGTGCGGATTGTAGGCATTCGGTTGCAGGAGACGTATCGGGTCAATGAATTTCTCAATAGCCTGTTCTACGAGAAGCACTATCCCGGCACGACCAGCCTTGAGCGTCAGAAGCAACCGGCGTGGGGTTGGGACGAGCAAGCCATGCCGCGGTTGCCGGAGGAGCTAGAGGCCGCCCTGGTACGCTCGCGGGCACAGACCGGACCACACGAGAGCACGACTGGGTTCGAGCGCGTCGCGGGAACGCCCTTTCCGGGGCCTGGCTGGTATGAATCACCACGATACGAGTTCCTGAATGCAGTGCACGAGCTCAGCCAGAGAACCGCCTCGCTCGCCGAGGCGATCAGTCCGGATCAAGAGGTCACCCAGCCCCCAGAGTTCAGAGCCGCGATCAAACATGATCTGGAGACTCTGCTTCGGCATGGCTCAAGCTTGCTCGAACGGGCGGAGCGGCCGGAGTGGCGGGACTGGGCCGAACCGTTTGCCGGTCTTATTCAATCGGCCCTGGCGAGCTTGCGAGAAGCTCACGGTTCTTTCGACCGGGATCGAGCCGAGACCCCCATCGATCAGCTACAGGATGCCCGTCTGGCACTGGCACCGGTGATTGAAAGGCTCATCCCTATGGTTGTGCCCGGCTACGTCGGCCAGGAGCTTCCCGGGCTGATCATCGGACGCGACATCATCGGCGATCGTGATGAGTCGGGTCAGTATCTGCGCCTCTACGCACGGGGGCAAAAGGTTCAGCTTACGGTCGCCCCGTTCACGCGTAGGGGCGCACTGGCCGGAGGGCAACCGCTGTCCCTACTGATGCGATATGTTGATGACTCGCGCACGGGCGTCTATGAGATCGATTCCATGTGCGTCTATGGCGACTTTGCGTACCTTCAGGAGGTGCTCGCCATGGGCAAGGTCGAACTGGCCGACGATACCGGGCTCACACCGCCGCGCGCGTCTCAGGTTCAGATCAAGCTGGCTGCTGGCGCCGATCCCTGGCGGACGCGAGACGCCGTAGAAGCCAGATGGACCCGCTTCACCGAGCGTCAAGCCGAGCACGCCCACCCGGTGGACGCCCATCTGATGCGATCCGTCGAGGTCGAGACGTGGGAGCAGAAGCAGCGGGTGTTCATCGCGGCGGTCGAAAAGGAAAAGGTCCTCGTCACCGTGCTGTTCGGCGTGATCAGTATCGTGGCCATCTTTTTGGTCCTGTGCATCTTCTACATG
>CAYGAN010000008.1:32072-36428 GCA_964347585.1 uncultured Planctomycetales bacterium
CTCGGTCCTCGGCACGTTGTTCGGCTGGCTGTTCGTTCGCGACATTAACCGCATACAGGATTGGCTGGCGTCACTGAATCCGAACCTGCGTGTCTGGAGTCGCGAAGTGTATGTGTTCGACTACATCCCCAACACCATCAAGATAACGGACGTCGTGGTGATCGTTGCGGTGGCGATTCTGGGCTGCATCTTGGGCGCGGTCATCCCCGCGATTCGGGCGGCCCGCATGAACCCGGTTGACTCACTGAGATATGAATAAGCCCCTGCTGGAAGCCAGAAGCCTTCATAAGTCCTACCAACTCGGACGCACTGAGTTGAGGGTGCTGCGCGGTGCGTCGCTTGCGGCCGACGCAGGCGAGTTTGTTGCGATTATGGGCGCCAGCGGCAGCGGCAAGAGCACGCTGCTTCACATCATCGGGCTGCTGGACACCCCGGATAAGGGAGACATCTTCTTCGAGGGAATCAGCCTCCTGCGGGTCCGTTCCGCCGAGCAACATCGGCTGCGCAACGAGGCCTTCGGATTCGTTTTCCAGTTCTACCATTTGCTGCCGGAGCTGAGCGTGCTGGAAAACGTCGCACTTCCGCGCATGGCGGGATCGCCGGTAATGGGATGGCCGCAGCGCCGTGCAGACGCCCACGAGGACGCAATCCAGATACTTGATCGGGTCGGCCTGGCCGAGCGAGTTAGGCACCGGCCGAATGAACTGTCCGGGGGCGAGCGCCAACGGGTGGCCATCGCACGCGCGCTGGTCAACCACCCCAGGGTCTTGCTCGCCGACGAGCCAACCGGTAACCTGGATGTGGAGACGGGGCGCGATATACTCTCGGTTCTCGCAGCGCTCAACGAGAAAGGCCAGACCATTGTGATGGTTACCCACGATCCCGAAGTGGCCGGCTACGCGCATCGCGTCGTCAACCTCGCGGATGGCAAGGTTCGATCCCGATGACGCCCGTCGCCCAAACCAAAGCGACCGACGGAGTTGGTCGATGATAAGTGAGTAAGACTCAGGAAAAGCAGTTGCGGGTTGTCCGACGATGAGCACAAGCCCCTACAGCTCGAACCCGGACGCGAAGGTGTACCTCGACGGTCGGCTTGTGCCCGTCGCAGAGGCCAAGATCAGTGTATTCGACCACGGCCTGCTGTATGGCGACGGCGTGTTCGAGGGGATTCGCAGCTACAACGGCAGAGTGTTCGAGCTGGACGCTCACGTGCGCCGCCTGTACGACTCGGCCAGGGCGATCCGGCTCCAGATCCCCATCACGCCCGACGAGATGAAGCAAGCCATCCACGATACGCTCGCCGCCAACAAGCTCAAGGACGCCTACATTCGTGTGGTCGTCACCCGCGGGGAAGGATACCTGGGGCTGAGTCCCAACAAGACGGCCAATCCCTCGGTGTTTATCATCACCGATCAGATCGAGCTGTACCCGCCGGAGATGTACGAGAAGGGCATGGCTGTCATGACATGCAGCGTCATGCGCAACCATCCGATGGCCCTCTCGCCCCGGATCAAGTCGCTGAACTATCTGAACAACATCCTCGCCAAGATCGAGGCCGACGACGCCGGCATGCCCGAAGCGATCATGTTCAACCACGAAGGTCTCGTCGCCGAGTGCACCGGTGACAACATCTTCATCGTGCGTGACGGCCAGCTACAGACGCCGCCGACCAGCGCGGGAATACTCGAGGGCATTACGCGCGACGTGGTCATCCGACTGGCCAAACGTCGCAATATCGACCTGGAGGAAAAGCAGCTCACCCGCCACGACCTTTACGTTGCCGACGAGTGCTTCCTGACCGGCACGGCAGCGGAGGTCATTGCTGTCACCGAGATTGCCGGGCGAAAGGTCGGTGACGGCCGCCCAGGCCCGATCACGAAACAGCTCATGAGCGATTTCGCCGCCTATGCCCGCGGCGGATGTTGAGTCAGACCGATCAGCGATCTGGCGCCCCGGCCGGCCTGCGCGACGCAACGCCATTTGGCGCTCTTCGCGCGCCGCAGCGCTGGATGACCCGGGCTCTGGAACGTAGCAAGCACGGGTGAGGAGCCACAATGGTGATTCTGGGTGCTCGGACTGCGGTCGTGGCGCTTCTGGTTGGCTCGCTTTTTGAGGCACCGGCCAGTCGCGCGCCCACCCAGAAGGCAAACGACGTGAGTACAGAAGCGATTCTCTACCGAAAGGTCCGGGTTCCTGATTCCTTCCGGAGCCCCGTCGGGCCGGGACAAGACGAGCGGCTGTGCGGCGGCGATGTCCGCATAGGCGACTTGGACAACGACGGCGAGATGGACTTGCTTGTCTTTAAGTCGATCGGCGGGATGAAGCCGTCCTTCATTGGGGCGTTCGACATGGCTGGCCGAGTGCTGTGGTCGCTCGGCGATAGGCACCGAACCGTCAAAGATGCCGACTCAGACGGTCAGCTTACCACGCAACCGCCGCTGCGCCCCGGGCCGGTGGCAGTGGCAGATCTCGACGACGATGGCAAGACCGAGGTCATTGCCGTCCTCCTGGACCCGCAAGTCAAACGCACCAGTAGGTGGCGCATGGATGGCGTCAGTCTCGTGCTGATCGACGGCAAGACCGGAAAGATCAAACATCAAGCGGCACCCGATCCCCTCCGTCAAGCTGACGGCTTCATTGATGGAAAGCTGATGAAACCTAACTACGTGCATCAGCGATTGCTGATCGCCAACCTCCGCGGCACGTCCACGCCGCGCGACATCATCCTGAAGGTTGGTAGAACCATCTTCGCCTTTGACGACCGGTTCAAGCTGCTGTGGAGCTATCGGAGCAAGTGGAACCGCTACCCCAAGCACGCGGCTTACATTCCGAGCGTCGGTGATGTGGACCGCGACGGGCGCGACGAGGTCAACGGCGGGCACTTCGTCCTGGACCACGACGGCAAGCCGATGTGGGAAGCGTACATGGGCGACAACATGGATTCTGTGCTGATTCAACCGTGGGATGATGGCCGCGTCCGTGCGATTCTGTCCGCTTACGGCCAGGTGGTTGACGAGCGCGGCCAAGTATTGCTCAGGCTCGGCCCTGAGGAGGTGCCTCACGGCCAGGAGATCCGATGCGGCCACGTGCGGAGCGACTCTACAGGTCCGGAGCTGATCGTTCGGTACAACGGCCACACGCCGCACCTGAAGGCGGTCAGCCGAGCTGGCAAGGTCTTACAAGCTTTCGACATCCCACGTTCACCCAACGAAACAGGCATCGAGCTTGTCTATTGGAACGGCCCCGACCAGCCTGCATGCGTCTACGCCCCGGCGATACTGCTTGACGGGTATGGCCGCACCGTGGCGACATTGCCCGGCTTGCCGCCGCCATCCGGCGGGAATCAGGGCTGGTATCATTGCTTCCCCGCCGATGTGTGCGGTGATACACGCGAGGAAGTCGTCTTGTACGACCCGTACTCATCGGCCGTGTACATCTACACTCCCCCACCCTTGAACGAGTCGGCGTATCACAGGTATCAGCACACGCCGCGGCAGTACAACGCCCGGCTCATGGACTGATGCGCATGGGTGTTTCGCGCGCTGAACGCTCCGTTGCACGTCCTCAACAGCGTCTGCAAGCTACGTTAGCGTAAACCATTAGCAGCGATAACAAGCGACGCGCATTGGTCATGTGTTGACAGATGTCAACGTTGCAGGCCTCAGTTGCTGCCGCCCGCGGGGCCGTGGCGCTGCGGACGGTGACACAAGCTGCACGCCGACAACAGGTTGCACTCTCGCGGGCGAGCGGATCGCCCGCATTCAATCCGTGGCACCATGTTTGCAGAGGAGTCGTGCTAGACGGAGAGGCCAGATTCGTCCCACAGGACGCCGCTGTTTCTGAGCGATCATACATGCCTGGCACGGAACGAAGGGAACATCGCCGTTTGGAAATCCGTTTGCCGCTGGAATACCGCCCAGCCGCCGAAGGTGCCTGCGCCTATCGCACCGTCACGCTCAACGTCAGCACTGGCGGGCTGTACTTCGAGACGGATTCACAGGACATCGGGCCCGGCACACTTCTGGAGTTGGAGCTAACCGTTCCGCCTGGCGACGGACACTTCCCCTACGTCAGCCGTGTGAGCAGCGTAGCCGAAGTCTTACGGGCCCGTCCCCTTGCCCGTGAAGTCTCCGCGCGGCCCGGCGGGCAGCGCCTCGGCGTTGCCGCCCGCTTTCGCGAGCCGCTCAAGCTATCATACTAGAACGCCTCTCGATCGGCCCGCCGGACTCCTCTTCTCCGCGGCAGTTGCGACCTGTGGCACGATGGCACCCCCGCAAGCCGGGCTCGGACAGCAGGGCTTATCCGCGTACAACGCTGCCGGGATCGGCCTCCAAACCGTACCGCTTCATCTTCTTG
>CAYGAN010000008.1:36472-57339 GCA_964347585.1 uncultured Planctomycetales bacterium
ATAGAGTGGTGCGATTGATCTCCAATAAGCGGGCAGTCTCCTGCCGATTCCAGCCACTCGCAGATAGAGCCGCTTCGATGATACGTTTCTCGGGCTCTTCGAGTGCCCTCTTGAGCGGCATCGGTCTGTAACCTTCCGCTGCTTCCGCATCAGCCGAGCCCGCGACCAACTCGGGCGGCAGGTCCTCAGTGCAGATGTGTCGGTTCCTGGTAAGAACGACCGCTCGTTCCACCACGTTTTCCAGTTCCCTCACGTTGCCCGGCCAACGATGGCGCTGCAAACATTCCATAGCTTCATCCGTCAGCCCCAGCACGGGCTTGTGTAATTGCTGGCAGTACACTTCGAGGAAGTGCTTGGCCAGCAGCGGGATATCACTAATGCGCTCGGCTAGGGCTGGCAGCTGGATTGTCACGACGTTGATCCGGTAGTAGAGGTCCTGACGGAATGTTCCGGCCTGCACCTCCTTGGCTAGGTTCGCGTTGCTGGCCAGGATCACCCGGACATCCACCGTTTCGGTCTTGTTGCTGCCGACCGGCTCAAATCGACGCTCCTGCAGGACCCGCAGGAGTTTGACCTGAAGGGCCGGGGACGCACTGGAAATCTCATCCAGGAAGATGGTCCCCTGGTCTGCTGCCTTGAACTTCCCCTGCTTATCGACCAGCGCGCCGGTGAAGGCACCCTTGACGTGCCCGAAAAGCTCGCTCTCCAGCAGGCTCTCGGGCAGCGCCCCGCAACTGACCTCCACGAACGGCCCGTTCCGCCGTTGACTGTGCTGGTGGATAACCCGGGCCACCAGCGACTTGCCGGTGCCCGAGTCTCCCTGAATCAATATGTTCGTTCTCGAGTCGGCCACTGTCTCGATCAGATCAAAGACTTTCAGCATCCGATAGTCATGGCCGATGATGCTGCCCAGGCTGAACCGCTCGTCGAGTTGCTCGCGCAGCGTGCGATTCTCCTGGATGAGCGATTGCTGGGCGATGGCCCGCTCGACCACCAGCCGAATCTCATCATCAATGATCGGCTTAGTCAGATAGTCGTACGCCCCCATCTTGATCGCTTCGACGGCGCTCTCGATGGTGCCATAGCCGGTGATGATCACCACGGCGACGTCCGGATGCTGCTGCCTGATGGTCCTCAGCAGTTCGAAGCCGTCAGAGTCAGGCATATTAATGTCCGTTAGGACAAGGTTGAAAGGTTGCTTCTCGACGGCCCGCAGGGCTTCGGTGCAGTTGACCGCCTGCTCAACGGCATAGCCCTCCAGGCGGAGGAACTCCCCCAGCGATCCCAAGATGATCCGATCATCATCCACAATAAGGATTCTCGCCTTTGTATCAGCCATGCTACCCTCCCAAGTCCTGAATCCCGGACCTGCGCGCTTCGGTCTGATTCGCGTCGGCCGGATGACCGCTTTCGAACGGAATGCGCAGGATAAAGACGGAGCCGCCCCGCGGCCTACGGTGCGCCTCGATCTGCCCGTGCTGCTTCTCGACAATGTCCTTGCAGATCGCCAAGCCCAGTCCCTGGCCCTTGCCCGTGGCCTTCGTGGTGAAGAAGGGCTCGAAGATGCGG
Organism: uncultured Planctomycetales bacterium; assembly: GCA_964347585.1. Taxonomy (GTDB): domain Bacteria; phylum Planctomycetota; class Phycisphaerae; order UBA1845; family CAYGAN01; genus CAYGAN01. The sequence continues at coordinate 38,042 of CAYGAN010000008.1, forward strand.
TCAGCCTCCTCGGGCAACCCGACGCCGGTGTCCTCGAACCTCACCACGATATCCCGGTCCGCGATCTCCGTGCTGATCGTCAGGGTTCCGCCGTCCGGCATCGCGTCAATCGCGTTCTTGATCAGATTACAGAACACCTGATACAGACTGGCCTGTCGGACGATAGGCATCTGTTGCTCGTAGCTGCTAACGATCTTTACTCCCTGCTCGACGGCCTTGTCCTCCAGCGTCTTGATCGCGTCCTCGACGAAGTCGTTGATGTTCGCGTTGTCGAAGGCGGTGTACGTGCTGCGGGAGAACTCCAGCAGTTCGCTGATGATCTCAGCCATTCGCGTCAGGCCCTTGCGCGATTCGGTCAGGTAGCGTGTCACGTTGTCCGTTGCGCGCTCGCCCGCCATCCGCAGGGCCAGGTTGATATAGCGAAGAATCCCGTCGAGAGGATTGTTGAGTTCGTGTGCCACGCGGGCCGCCAGTTTCCCCAGCGCCGCCAGTCGCTCGGAGACGGCCAAACGCTTCTCAAGCGTGATCTGCGCGGTAACGTCCTCAACGGTCAGGACCCCGCCGACCACCTCACCCGCTTCCGGGTCGGCCAGCGGGGTGGAGTACATGTTCAACAGTTTGTCCTGACCGGCTGAGCGATAGCTAATGTGATCGAAGTGAGCCGGGCGACGCGTCTCCATGACCTCTTGCAGCTCGGCGCCCCAGTTGCGGTAGCTGCGCTCGATCGATCCGGCCGCCAGAACCTGATCGACTTGGCCGCCGTCGGGCAGGAGCGCCTGGGCAGCTTGATTTCGATGCACGATCTGAAGATGCCGATCAAAGACGACTAACGGCAACGGAATACTGTGGCAAAGGCTCTCAGCGATCGGCCGGGTCCACAGATTCAGAGCTCTCTGGTCGCACCCCCCGTGGGACGGCACGGAATCTGCTTGCCCGGATGTTGAACTGTCTGCCACAGTTGCCCCTCCGCCGGGAACGCCCCGCTGTCTCAGCCGTGATACGTTGGCGCGGCCGGTCGTCCCGGAGCTTCGAGCTACCGCAAACAGGCTCGTCAAAACCGATGCTGGGCGAAGAGCAGCTCTCTCGTAACTCTCGCGGGCAATGGCAGTTGCCCGCAAGCAAGCGTATCCAGATCCGCACGATGCCTGAAAACGACACCAACTACAACTCTCTGTCGTTTAAATGGATACGATTCAACAGGCCGCCCTGTCAAGTGAAATGTTGCCGGATTTCAACGCAGGCGATGTCGCCGATGAACATCGGTGAGGGATCGCAACGTGCGCGGGCTGCTCTCGGCCGGCCAGTCGGGGCCTTCCTCAGGGCATCAGGGCCTCTGGGTTGCGTTTTTTCACAGGTCGGCAGCGGGGCGCCCATGCAGGGTCAGGGCCGTAGCAGAGGTGATCTGGATTGGCACAAGTTGCCCGACTAGGCAGGCCGGGCCCTCGAAAACGACGATCTGGTCACCGCGGCTTCGGCCGGTAAGCTGCTCAGGTTTCTGCCACTGGCCTCGCGGAGAACCGCAAGCTGCCTTGCCGGCGCGGGCATCGCGCTGCTGAGCTTTCAGGGCAGCCTTGCTGTAGCCTTCCACGAGCACGTCGACGATCTGGCCGACGTGCCGCTGGTTGTTGCGCAGTGAGATTTTCTCTTGGACGCGAAGTAGCTCGACGTTTCTCCGTCGCTTGATCTGCTCGGGCACGTCGTCGCGGAAGCGGCGACTCGCTGCTGTCCCGGGCCGCGGCGAATACTTGAAACAGAAGATGTTCTTGTACTCAACGCGTCGAACGATCTCGACAGTCTGGGCGAAGTCGTCATCCGTCTCGCCGGGAAAGCCGACGATGAAATCACCTGCCAGCGTGATGCCCGGCACGCGATCGCGAGCGCGATCGATCAGTTCGAGATAGGCCTCAGCCGTATAGCGACGTCGCATGCGACGCAGCACCTCGTTCGAGCCGCTCTGCGCCGGGATGTGCAGGTACTCGCAGACCTTCGGCATGCAGCGCATCGCGTCAAAGATCTCGTCGTCGAAGTCGCCGGGATAGCTCGTGATGAATCGGATCCGCTCAATCCCGGACACGTCTTGCGCGCGAGCGAGCAGGTCGGCCAGGCCAAGACGGTGGCCGTCTTCCTGACACCCGTAGCTATTGACGGTTTGCCCGAGCAGCGTCACCTGCCGGACGCCGCCATCGGCCAGGCGCTTGACCTCATCGATGATATGCAGGGCGGGGCGACATCGCTCCCGGCCGCGAGTGAATGGCACCACGCAGAATGCGCAGAGCTTATCGCACCCGCGCTGAACGCGCACGTAGGCTTGAACCGCGCTCTGTCCTTCGCGCGCAGGCCGATACATCGCCAACTTTTCGAGGTCATCGTGCTCGTCCGCACGATTGAAGGGCGGTGTTCGGCGGGTCCGGCCCCCTGATAGAGCCGTTGCACGTCGGTTGGGATGTTCCCGTACCTCAGCTATAAGATCAGGCAGCTTGTGCAGCTCGTTGGGTCCACAGAGGAGATCCACATGAGGGCACCGTTCGAGGATTCGCTCGGGGTCCCGTTCTGCCGTACACCCGATCACCCCGATGATCATGCCGGCCCGATGTTGCTTGGCTTGCCTGAGCGAGCCGAGATGTGCGTAGGCCTTCTCCTCAGCGTGTTGACGAACGCTGCACGTGTTGATCAGGACCAGATCGGCTTGCTCCGCCTTATTGATCGGCACATACTCATCTGCGCGCAACATGCCCAGCACGAGCTCGCTGTCGAGCACGTTCATCTGGCAGCCGATGGTCTCCAAATAGACGGTCTTAATGCTCATCAGCAGTGCGGGGACAGGCAGCAGCGCCTTCTATTGTAGATGACCCCCTCGCCGGCCGCAAATCATGACGAGGGGCGCGACGTGTCTGCGTGCTCTTGCCTTCGTCGGTTGATTCGCTCGAGGTCGTCGAACTGAGTCTTGAGTCTCGGGCCTCCGAGGTCGGGACGAGTGGCGCGCTGCTGCTCGATCGCTTGAACGATCCGGCGCGGATCGCTGCCCATCCGGGTGTGGCATTGCAGGCTCCGCAGCAGGGCTCGCCACCAGAAGGGGGTGTACCGTTCGGTACGCGTCCACAAGTCGTGGAAGAGCGGCTCAGCGTTGGGATACTGCCTGAGCCGATAAAGCGCCTCAGCTTTGCCGTAGATGGCGGCTGCGTTGCGCGGGCGGCCGTCGGCATGCGTGGCTGCGTCCTCTTCAAGGCAAGTGGCGAAGAGCTGGAACGCGGCCTGAAGCTTCCCGGCCTCAAGGTGGGCCTCAGCCAATTGAAGCCTGAAGGGAAGCAAACCATTCGGTCCAAGTTGCTGGGCGTGGCTTTGCGCCCAAGTGTAGAGCTGTTGGGCGAGCGCGGCGCGCTGCTCGGCAAGCCAGTGCGCTTTGTCGCGGCGCCCACCGGCGCGGGCACTGTCGAGCTCGGCACTCATGGCCCTCATCAGTCCCTGCAACACGGCGCCGGCAGCGCGCGGCTGTCCGGCGAGATAAACCTCCACGAGGCTGGCGGCATCTTGAAGTTGGCCGAGAAACTGATGCGCGACGATGCGGGTACGCAGGGCTTGGCCTGCGAGGTCTGGGTAACTAGCGAAGCGTGGCTCGAAGTCGGCCAGCATGTCGAGGGCGCTTTCGGCGCGCCCAATCGTTGGATCGGCCAAAAGTTCGGCGCCGATCAGAATGCTCTTGGCGGCGAATCGCTGCACCTGAGCTTTCCGCTCGGGGTCAGCGATACGATCCGCTGCCGCCAACGCCAGCCGTGCGTACTCGCGCGAGGCCCGCGCGATCTCGACCGCCTCGCTGGCAAGTTGCGATTGGTTCGAATTAGCGAGCGCAGCCCGCGTCCGATGATCGCGCGACATGGATCTCAGTCGGAGGAATCCGGCGTCGAGATACTTGGCGTGAGTGGGCGAGACACGCCCGTATTCTGCTGCCGCCCGAGCATGCTCCCCGAGCCGATCGAGCACCTCGCCCAGAAGGAGGCGCACATCTTGTGCCTGCTTCGAGTTCGGAAAGGCGGTGATCAAGACTCCTAGGGCCTCCTTGAGTTTTTCCTGGACGTGGCGGGTCGATCCCTGCGCGGGGTCGTGATAGAACTGGGCGGCGATGGCGGCAGCGTACTGAGCGGCGGTCCGACGCTGCTCAAACCGAGGATAGTCGCGAACAAGGTCGAGCAGCTGCTCAACAGCCCTTTCCTCGTCGCCTCGCTGCTGATAGCACACAGCGAGGTTGAACAACGCCTCAGCCCGCACCTCGGCGGCCTCCGGCGATGGGTCCTGCAACAGCGATTGGATGAGCGTGACGGCCTGCTGGATTGCCTGCTCGCGCTTGCCGGTCAGCATCTCGATTTCGCGTTCGGCGGGGCCGGCTTTCTGCATCGCCTCAATCCTGGCGTGTGTGGCTGCCGCCTCGCGAAGCAGCCGGATGACGTACACGTTCCTCTCGAAAGGCGGCAACGACATTGGCTCAGCGCCCCGCAGAAACGGATGAAGCCGTTCGTAGATCAGCTCGCGCCGCTGCGGGGTGCGGCGGGCGAGTTGAACCAGGGGCCGTCTGGCTAGAGCCATCAGGTCGCCAGCAACATCGGGATCGCGCGCCGCGGCCGCCTGTCGTCGATAAGTGTCGGCCTCAACGAGAGCAACGGCCAGCTCGAGCCGAAAGCTGTCCGGCGCCTTCTGTTGGAGCCACTCGCGACACTCGCCGATGGCGGCGTAGGCCTCGTCGAATTGGTCTGCGTCGCGAAGGGCGCGAATCCGCTCAAGGCGCGCCAGACCTGCCAACCATGTCATCCGGTGGTCCGATGGAGGCTGATCGAGCGCCGAGACCAACGCAATCGCCTGGCCGAGATGCTTGGTCGCGTCGGTCAAGCGGCCCAGCAGGCGTGAGGCCATCCCCGCCAAGAGCAGCGACTGATGCTGCACCCCGGTCTCGGCGTGATCTCGGAGCGTAAGCTTCTTCTGGTGAACTACGTAGTGAATCGCCTTGGTGAGCAGTTGCGTCCGCCGCGGATTCGATTCAGACAACGCCAGCGCGTGAAGGAATCGTGCCCAGGCGTGATGGTATTCAGATTGTGAACGTAGCCTTACGATCCGCCGGACGACTCCTTGGCGATCGCGCTTCTCGTACTCGACCGGGCTGAGCTGTTCAAGGCGATCCTCGACGCGCCAAATGGCCTTGCGCAGTTGCTCGAAGATCGCGTCGGCTTTGGCCGCAATCGTTTGCAGTGCCTGACGGTCATCCTCACTGCCATCGTCGAAAAGAATGTTGCTGTAGTGGGGCTCAGCCTGCCTGTCGATCAGATCGAGGCCGAGCTGAAGCTGCCATTCGAGACTGTCCGGGTGGTCAGGGAAACGTCGGACAAGTTCCTCGAGTATCGTGACGGCGGCTGCGAGCGCATCGATCCTGGTCTGAGCGTCACGGGTTGAATCGTTGTACACGGCGAGCATTGCTCGCCGGTCAGCAAGTGCTGCCTCGACGCGGTCGCCAAGCGACGGCCTGGTCGTGGGCTCAGGCTGGCCACCGACGAGACCTAACATCGCACAACTGATGCAGAGACAGTCAGCTATCATCGTGGCGCCATTCTGGAGCGGCGATCCGTGCCGGCGCAGCTGGCCGGCGGACACTCGGCTCACCTCGACCCGAAGCCGATGTTCTTAAAACCCGCGCGCACGGCGGCGTTGTAGGCGTTGACTACGTGGTCCCAGGCAACGTTTCCGGAGGCCGCGATCACGACAGGCACCTGCTCGTCATACCCCGGCAGCTGGAGGACCGCGGCGAGTGCGTCGGCCAACTTGGCGAAGCTCCCGGAGTGCCAGCCGGTGTTCTCGATAAGCAGTTGGCACTCATCGAAATTGGGGCCGACTTGCTCGATCCGCACGTACACGGAGCTGATGGGTACTGCCTGGAGCCTAGCTGGCTCAGCAGCGCGCGGTAGCTTGCCACGCAAGACCCCTTCCGCGGGCCGGAATGACGTGGCCACCAGGAAGAAGATCAGCAGATTGAAGGTAATGTCGATCATCGGCGTAAGACTCAGGGACATCGTCATGGCTCGGTGTGGTCGCCTCGGCCGCGCGAGCGGACCGCGGCGCGCGTCTGCTGGTGTCTGATCCGGCGCCGGCGCGCTCGAAAGTGATTGAGACGGCACGTGCGAATCGCGAAAGTAGCTCGGCATGGGGCGCTCCTCGGCGTCCATTCGGTCCTTGCGGCAATGGCTTACCGGTCCGGCTATTTGGGATCGTGGCGCGCGGCCATGTTCATCAGTTCGATCCGGTTGTCGGCGATTGTTTTCATCACGCGGCGTACAAAGCCGTACTTGACTCGGCGATCCACCCGCAGTAGCGCCTGCAGGCCGGGGGAGCGCGCCCTTTCACGGGCCAGCCTCGCCGAGAGGTCCTGAAGCGAAGCGTCGTTGATCGGCCCGAGAAGAATAGGCCCAAGGGTTACAGCGGGCGGGCTGTCTTCGCCCGAGTACGCGACGTTGATCGTCACTTTCTCCGGCAGCCTCGCTGTTTCGGCCTTGCTGTGATCCGGGTGGGGCAGGTCCAACGTGGCGTGCTCGGCTGATGCGAACCGGCTGACGATCATGAAAAAGATGATCAATAGCAGAACGATGTCAATCATGGGGGTCATGTTGAATCCCAGGCGTTCGCGATGACGGCGGCTATAGGTTGGCTGCGCCATCAATCCACCTCGAGCCACTTGTCCCTGGCCCCGGGGTTGCGCCCCTAACCGCGCTGGGCCGAGCCGACCACTCCCGGAAAGCACGTTGATGCCTTCACAGTACGGCTTGCTAGCCCACCCGAGGATCAACGAAGCGGCTGCGCGGCATCCGACCTGAAAGCCGTTAATAGGCTCTTCACTGCCATCACGCACTCTGCTGATAGCCGGTCGATTCGATTCCGGAAGATCGCAGAGGCCGCCAAAGCTGGAATAGCGATCAGCAGTCCCCAGAACGTCGTCACCAGCGCAGTGCGGATCCCATAGGCTAGTTGGCCCGGGTTGACGCTCCCACCGGCAGACTGTTCGACCAACTTGTCAAATGCGAGCATCATTCCCAGGACCGTCCCGAACAGCCCGATCATCGGACTGACACTGCCGATCACATGCAGGTACTCGATCTTACGCAGCATGTTGGCGGCGCGCGTTTCAACGGCCTCCCCGACGGCGCGTTCCATGGCCGCATATCCGCGCGGGGCCTCGGCCAGTGCTGCGTGGACGACGTAACTGAGAGTGCTGGGCCCGTCACCGGCAAAGGTCACCGCGTCTCGATATCGCCGCCGCTTGACCAAGCTGTCGATCTGCTGCCATGTCGCCGGCGGCAGGATAGTGGCCCGGCGGATCGAGATGCAGTGTTCCACGATCAAGGCCAGCATCACCACGGATAGTGGCATCAGGATGAACCACGTGATCGGGCCGCCGTCCTTGACGAGGAATTTGAACAAGCTTACCTCGTGGTTCCCGCGGGCGGCCGGCTCCTGGGCCAAGCCATTGCTTACCGTGGCGGCCAGGATCAATACGGCCGCCGCCACCCAAGCCAACGTCAAACGTCCGCGCATCATCGGGGTCCTCACTCGATGCCGATCATCGTCTGCCGCTTCCACAGACCGGACCACAGCGCCTGATCTTGGATAGCCAGATCTGCTGCAGTCAAATCATGGGGGCTCTCTAACGTAGCTCGTCCTCGGAGACAAACCTGTATTCGCCACCGTGTTCCTCGGCGATCCTTCGCAGCAGACCGGGCTCCAACTCGAAAACATACCCAATCGTGTAGATCCGGGTTTTCTTGCCCTCGTTCCACCGGCGAAGCTTGACCAGCAGGTCGGCGCTGAATCCGCCGTCGCTGAGCAAGTAGATCAAGTCCGGTTGCATCTCGATCGCTCGGCGCATTGCCAGCGCGGGGTCGGTGCCACCTTCGCTGACCGGCACGGTAGCATCGAGAAAGCCGAACGCCTCCTTCTTGCGGACCTCGATTGCCCTTACCAACCGTTTCGGCGGCTTCTCCGTGGGCGTCCCACCGCTGAAGAAAATGATGTGAAAGCTCTGCAAGTGCGACAACTTCTCGATCGACCGCTTGAGCTCCCGCTTGAGCCCGTCGAAGGTATCAATCATCGACCCGGATCGATCCACCACGTAAATCACCTTGTAGGCGCTGCCGCCGTGGCCAAAGAACTCGGACTTCGGCCCCGCGCCCAGACTGCCCGCCTTCAGCCCGTATTCGTCGAGCGGCCCGGCACTCGTTATGCCCATCCCAATGACTGGCGTATTCGTTGAGCTTCTCGTGGCGATCTCGGACAGCAGGTTGACGGACGGTTCATGCTGCGGACTCGCCGTCAGGACGGGCTCGGGTTCCTCGTTGAAGTGGAGTTTCGGTTGTTCCAGCTCGGGGTAGATCTTGCCTCCTGGGGCAGCAATCAACTCGGCCGTGGGTACGACGCGTTCCTCCGCTGCCAGCGGTCCGGCCGCGCGGATCAGTAGCAGCACCAGCAGCAGGCCGACGTGGAACAACAGGGAGACGGCATAAGGGATCCACCTGAAGCTTGAATGGCCGAATCGAGTTGTCCGCCTGCGGGGATCACGTAGCCCGGCGCGAGAGGTGCTCCGGGCGGCAAGGGGCGCGCTAGGACATCCCTCTCCCATGATTTCGGCCCCGCTGGGCGACTCCGACTCGTCATTAACGCTCATGACCGGCGACCTCTGCCGCACGTGCGCGCTCGGGAATAGTCCTACACGGCGAGGAGGTTGTCTAGTACTATCTTGCTACCGCAGAGCGGGATGGCCGCGTGCGGCTCATTTTGGTGTTGAATGCGAGGCCGGCGCCATGCTGCTTGGTCCGATGATGATAGTTTGCTGTTGCCGATCGGTTCAGTTGGCGTCGATTGAGCCGGCCGCGACGTCGCTTCCCAGTACGTTCCCAGCCACGGCCGCCGCCGGGCCCGAATCGCTCAGACGCTCGGTCCTCCTGACTGGGAGCCAATATCCCGAGGGGATCACGGACGAGGCTGCCTATGGCAGCTATCTTGAGGATCAGGCCGACAAGATCGCCCGGCGGCTCGAATCGCAATCTACTCTGTCTCGACGCGTCGAGCTGCTCTTGGCCTTGTGCAACTGGAAACTGGCCCGTCAAGCCGAGCCTTTTGCATCGAGGCTGCTGCTCGATATCGCCAGCAGACGCGACCGCACACGACTGGCTCAGCTGTCGCGTAGTGCTGTCAGCGACATACAGGTGGCCCGCGAGCTGCTCAAGCAACTCGAGGCCGCGCCAGCGGCGCTCGTGCCTGCAGAGACGATGGCTGACTGGGAGCGAACACTGTCCATTCTAGCTCCCGTGGCCAAGATAATGGCGGCACTCGCGGAGGCTGACGAGCAGGGCGCCCCCGCCGACGAGCTCAAACATCAGTGGCTGGGCGCTGCGTCGGACTTGGCCGCGGCACTCGAAGACCCGCGCGCGGAAGTGGCTGCCGCTGCAAGGCTCTGGCAGGCAGTGGCGCTGCGGCTCGGCGGGCGGGCTGATCGCGCACTCAAAGTCCTGGCGCCCGCATTATCACCGCTTCGGGCCCCGCGCTACGATTTCTTCTCGAGACTCGAGCGCTGTCGGGCCGTCGCGGCGGAGGAGATGTACGTGGCCCCGATCGCTTCGGCGATTCGGATCGGGCATCAGTGTGGCGAATGGTTCAAGGATCAAGCCACGACAGCTGACGCACGTCGAGCGGCGGCGCTGATCCAAATCGAGCTGTGTCACCGGCGGGTCGAGAAGCTGACCCAGGAGGGTCATGTTCGTGAAGCTGCCGATACTCAGCGGCTCATTGCGGCGATCCGCACCAACCAGTTTCCAACGCGAGAGCCGCCTGATCAAAGACCGACTGTGTTCCGACTCGGGACGGTTGTCCCGCTCCTGGCGATCGCGCCGTCACGCCCTCCGGCCACGGCGGCTGCGACGACGTCCGTACCCGCTTCAGCACCGACCACTGGCCCGACGACGGCCGCGACGCAGCCGGGCGGCCAAACCCACTAGGGCCTACCCTCGGTCGGCGGACTATCGCTCGCCGAGGGGGCGGGCAGCTTGTCCGCTAGGTCCATTAACCTCTCCAGCGCATCTCGCGCATCATCCACGTGCTTCTCGGCCGATTCTCCCTTCACCAACTGCTGCATGGCTGCCCGTACCGTACTGTCAAAGTCCCGATTGTCGTGCCGGATCGAATTGAGCGTCGCCTTCGTCTCGTCGGAAGCGGTTGCCTCGGCAGTACGAACGCGTTCGTGGAACGCGGGCGACTCATTCAACGTTCGCCATTCGTGGATCAGCTCCGTGAGCTGCTGGAGCTGGACGAGCCGCTCGCCGATCTGCACATCTGACTCGGAGGGCTCGCCACTGAGCGCCGCGACCTCGGTTTCAGACGCACCGGGTTGCGGCACCACGACGTAGCCCGTCCCCCCGATGTAATACTTGTACCCCGTATGCTGCCAGACGGGCTTGATGCGGGGTCCGACGTACCTGGGATGCCAGTATCGCCAAGCGCGGCGATGGAGCTTGCGCGGTGCTTTGGGCAGACGTGGCGTTGGGCGAGCAGGCCTGGGCTTGGGGCCAGGGCGTTTCGGGCCTGCGGCGCGCGGGGCCGGCTTTGGCGGCTTAGGCCTGGGTCCGGGCTTCGGACCCCCAGGCGGCGGCGCCAAGGCTACATTGGACAGCAATAGTGCTCCAATGAGGCCCATGCCAATAGTCCAGTTACTGAGACAGCCATGCCCTTCATTACCCTGCTTCATCGTCATACTCCCTTGAAAAGGCTGGTTTTCTCTGAATGCTCTACGTCCCGCACGCTGCCGCGAGTCATCGAGCGGCGGACCCACGCGCACCAGCATAACCGGACGTGACGGGGCGCGGAACTGCCGCCCAGCGAACACCGCAGTTGTGACCGCTAGCTCCTTTGGCCTATCATGCCCGGCGGGCTGCTAGCTGTGCATGTTTGGAGTGATTCATGGAAAGACGCATAAGTCGTTTGATCCGACAAGTGCAGGACTCATGGGCCGTTGTGCAGCGGCGCTACGATCCGAGACTCGAGGAGCACTACGAGACGGTATTCACTCTCGCGAACGGCTATGTGGGTGTCGAGGGCTCGATGGAATTCGTCACCGACGCGGGCACGCCGGGGACATACTTTGCCGGGGTGTTCGACGTTCGCGAAGACCAGGGCAACCCCCGCCTGGCAGTCGCGCCGACTTGGACATGGGTGGATCTGATCATCGGCGGCGAGCCCGTAAACCCACTTAACGCCGAAGTCGTCTCCTACCGACGCGTTCTCGACATGAAACGGGGTCTGTTGCTTTCTGCTATGCGGCTTCGCGATCGACGGGGACGGATCACGACCGTTCGGACTTTGCGCGTTGTCTGCCGCTCTGACGACCACTTGTCGTTGATGCGCACAGAGGTCGAAGCTGAGAACTATCGTGCGGATGCCGTCGTGCGGTTCCTGCTCGACGCCGAGACGCTTGCCAAGCATCCTCGGATCCACGGGCAATTCTTTCAGCAGTGCGCATTACTCGAAGCCGGCTGGCGCGGGGACAACGCTTTCCTTGAAGTGCGCACTACGGGCACGCGCATCCGAATCGGGCTGGCGGCGCATACGGCTGCGCCGGGCAGGATTAGCATCGAGCGCGGGGTCAAACGGACTGACGAGGTCGCGAGGGTCCGACTCGACAGGTCAAAGCCGCTGGCCTTTGACAGACTGGTGACGTTCTTTACCGAGCGCGATACGCGTACACCGAGGTCCGACGCTCTCAAACACTTGGCCCGCTGCAGGCGTAGGGGCTTCGCGCAACTGTTGGATGAGCATGTCGCGGCGATGACTTGTCACTGGCATCTGGCCGATGTCGAGATTGGTGCGGACAGGGAGGCCCAACGGGGCTTGCGATGGTGCATTCTTCAGCTGATTCAACTGGCCAACCCTCGTGATCCCGACAACTCACCCGCAGCCAAGGGACTGCACGGACTGGGCTACGCCGGCCACGTGTTCTGGGACACCGAGCTGTTCATGCTGCCCTTCTACCAGGTCCAGCTTCCCCAGGTCGCCCGGATGAACCTGCTCTACCGGTATCGACGACTTGACGCAGCTCGGCGAAACGCTGCCAAAGACGGATACCGAGGCGCCCGGTTTCCGTGGGAAAGCGCGCGTGACGGTTCGGAAGTAACCCCGACATGGGCTAACACCGGGCTATACGAGGTTCACATCTCCGCAGATGTTGCCCTTGGATTTGCCAACTATCTGAAGTGGACAAATGATGTCGGCTTCTTTCGCCGATATGGCATCGAGGTCACGATCGAGACAGCCAGGTTCTTCGCCACGAAGGCGGAGCGCGATAGGAAAGGCAAGTACCACCTTCGACGCGTCATAGGCCCGGATGAGTTCCACGAGGAGGTGGACGACAACTACGCGACGAACTTCCTGGCCGTCTGGAACATGCGCCAGGCACTTGGCCTGCTGCACGACCTGAAGCAGACCTCGCCGCGCCGCTACCGGTGTCTGACCAGGAAGATTAATTGGACCCGAGCTGACGAGAAGTTGCTGGCGAAAGTGGCCGATAACATGCACTTTCCGTCGCTCAAGAATAGCGTCTGCGAGCAACATGCCGGTTTCTTCAAGCTCCGTGACGTGCCGATGATGCGTCGTGCGGAATACGGCCGGCCGCTGTTCCCCGACGTGCCGGTGCAGCAATGCCAGATCCTCAAGCAGGCCGACGTGGTCCTTTTGCATGCTCTGTTCGAGGATGAGTTCACGGACAAGGTCAAACGCGCCAGTTACCGCTACTATGAGGCGCGGACGTGCCACGGCTCGTCGCTGTCGGCCTCGGGCTACTGCATGGGCGGGCTGAAGTTGGGCATTGACGAGATGGCCTACAACTATTTCATGTGTGCCGCTCTACTTGATGTGGCGAACCTCCGAGGGGACACCGGCGGAGGCTTGCACGCAGCCAACACGGGAGGGGCGTGGCAGTGTGCCGTCTTCGGCTTTGGCGGCGTTGCGGTTCGCGACGGGCGGCTCACCGTCAATCCCAGGCTGCCAATACCGTGGCGGTCGATGCGGTTCAGCATCGGTTACCACGGCCGGCGGATCGCCATCCATGCTACGAAGAAGAACGTCTGGCTCTCCCTCGATGGTAGGCCGTTGGATCTTACCGTCGCCGGCCGGCCGATCAGACTCACGCAACAGCGGGGCGTGACGGTGCCGCTGTAAAGAGAGCGGTCCACGGTCGTGGTTACCGGAAAGTGGGCTGATGCGTCGCAGGCCAAATGTCATTCGTGCATGCGATCGCGGCTCGTCGGTCTGATGGAGCCCTGACACAGGACTACAGAGGAGGCGACGGCGGCGGAACTCTGTCACGCCTCAGGATCTCGACAGCCGTCTGGATGGGCGTGAGGTACTCGCTGGGACCGCGGTCAGGCAGGTCCGCCAGCCGGACCGCTCGATCGATCGTGAACGGCCCGACGGCTGTGCGGGCCAGCGCTGTCAGACACCCACCCACGCCGAGCTGCCGGCCCCAATCACGAATGAGCGCCCGCACGTACGTACCGCGCCCGCAGCACACCTCGAAGTCCAGGCGCGGCCAACTGAACGTGTGCACGTGAATCCAGTAGATGGTCACCTCACGCGGCTTGAGCTCCACTGGCTGCCGTCTGGCTGCTAGCTTGTATGCCGGCCGCCCGCCGATCTTGAGCGCGCTATAGGCCGGGGGCGTTTGCAGGACTCGTCCCTCCAGGCCCCGGGCGGCTGACCGGACCTCTGCCTCGTCGGGTACCCGCTCGATCTGGACTGGCAGGAGGGGCTTCTCCGAGTCGAACGTTTCGCTCGTCACGTCGAGAAGAGCTGCAGCCCGATAGACCTTCGGCTGATCCATGATTTGCTCGGTCAGCTTGGTCGCTCGCCCCAGGCAGACCACCAGCACCCCGCTGGCCGCTGGATCGAGCGCCCCCGTGTGCCCGCTCTTGCGCACACCCGTGATCTTGCGCACGCGGTACAGCGCCTTGGCCGAGCTGATTCCGACGGGCTTGTTCAGGTTAATCAGGCCTTCACGAGTGTTTGTCGCGGGAAAAGTCATGGGCACCCCCCAGGGAATCCTAGCCTCGCATTGGCCGAGGACTTAGCTTTGTCAATTCCCTTCCGGACATTGTGATGGTCACCCTCCCGTTTGCCTTGCCCCGGCCGGAGCTGACTTCGTGTGCATCTCCAGCCTCGCATAACATCATACCTCGCGTCCATCTAGTAACCGAAGTAGTCGCGATGCGCCTGGACCATGGCCAGATAGTTCTCCGGGCGAACGCCAGCGTGCACGCAGTTGCTGGTCATCAGGATGTGCCCTCCGTTTCCGAGGCCGTCCTCGATGCATTGGATCGTAGCGCGGCGGACGTCTTGGGGCGACGAAAAGCAGAGCAGATCCGCACAATCCACGTTACCCATCAGACATATTCTACGGCCGAAGCGATCCTTCAGCCGGCGCAGCTCCATACCGGCTCGGGAATCAATCTCCTTGTACCCGTCAACCCCCGAGCGGATCAGGAAATCGTCGATCACCGGCCATAGGTTTCCATCGCTGGCGTTGACCGTCCATCCGCCGCGGTGGTGCACGAAGTCCGAGATCCGCCTCAAATGGCCCACGATGAACCGTCTATAGCATTCGGGCGAGATGATCGGGCCTCGGTTGGCACCGAAGTCGCCACCGATCCCGAAGATGGTCACACCGTGTTCGTGGCAGGCCTCGATGGTGATCATGCACTGCTCAGCCTGTAATTGGAAGTACCGAGCTGCTGCGTCGGGCTCCAGCAACATCGCCTCCATGAGTGGCTGGCGATCCCACACGCCCAGCGTGTACACGCCTGCGTACAAGGGCAAATCCAGGTGGCGCCGAGCCATTTCGTCGCGGATCCCGTCAATCAGATTGAATGTCTCAGGCGGAGGGCGCGTTGGACGTAGCTCATCAATGCTCCTGAGGAATGTTTCCAGATCGTTCGACTGGCCGCGCTCCGAACGCACGCGTGTTACCCCCGTGTCGGGGAAATGCTCATAGATCGTCCGACCGACGTGCCACAGGTTGCTGCCGAGGCGTTCGGGGATCGGCTGACCGTGCGTAAAGGTCAGATGCGCGGGAATCAGGTCGAGTTGCAGGGCCTCGTACAGATCCACCGCGTCAATGGCTTCTCGCGCGATCAGTGCGTCCCGGCCGTCGGTGCGCAACATTTCGAGCTGCCGGGGAAGCCAGCCGAACACGACCTCGCGCCCGAGGACCACGTCCGTGGTAGGTGGCTGAAGAGTGGTCTCACCAATGGGCGTGCGGTCTGGCTCACGGTGTTCGAACGCCGCCCGCACACGCTCGCGTGCCGTCCGGGTCACGCTTTGCCTCTAGGGATGTTAGCGACGAAAGTTGACCGCCACTGCCTACGTCGAATTGACAGCAAGCGTCGCGCCCGCCGGAACCCGATAGAACCTCATGCCCCCGCCACGTCACCCCTCGCCTGCGCCGCCGCTCATGTGTGCGGTCCCCTCGCAAGGCCGCTACTTGACCTTCGTCAATGTGACGGTCACCGACTTGCCGGCAGAGTCCTTGTGGCTGACCTTCAGCTTGCCCATCATGAGCGTTGCGTCGTACGCCTGCTTCTTGCCGGTGCCGGGCTTGGGGGTTAGCATCAGTTGGAATCCGTTGAACTCGTACGAGCCGCTCTGCTCCTCGGGCTTGCCGTCCAGGACCATGTTGGCTTGGTAGCTCTTGCCGGCCTTGAAACTGAGAGTCCGGATGTCGAAGTCTTGGACCTTGGGCGGCGATACGCTCTCTTTTGTCCAGGTGCCGGTGAGGAAATGATGGCACCCGGCAAGGATCAACAACGACGCGCTCGCCAGCACCATCTGTGATATCTTTGCCACTGTTCAGCTCCTTATTATCGACCAGCGAAATGGCCGTTGGCGCATGACACACCGACCAACGGCACGCGCCTGCCGCGTCCGGTGGAGGAGAGTATCACTACGCTCACCGGTTTGTCAACAATTTCGATCGGGCGCCGGCCGGCACCCCGGTTGGTGACCGATAATCTCCGCCTTGACTTCGTGAGAATCCTGCTTCTTTGGCCTTGCCCGGCGGATGTCAAGCTTTTCCTGCAGGATGCAATCGTTTCGCACGCGACACAGCCGGGAGTCGGCTGGGAGTTGCCGCTCCCGTCACCAAGGCCTATACTTCCCGTCGGGCGAAGTGTGCAAGGATCGATTATGCCGGTTTACGAATATCGTTGCCGCAGTTGTCAGTATGAGTTCGACGTCCTGCTTAAAGGTGCGTCGCGTCCGGTGCGGACAATGTGTCCGAGCTGCGGCAGTCGCCAAGTGGAGCGTAAGCTTAGCGTATTTGCCGCCCGTGGGTCTGACTCGGCGCCGCCATGTTCTGCCGCCGAGGTCGTACCCGCGGATTGCCGACAGTGCGGCGAGCGTGGCGGCACATGCCCGTTGCAGATACCCCGCAGTTGACACCGATGAGTCAGTCGCCAACCAGCTCTTCGAGTGCACGGGTGCCCATTGCTGGTCTGCTGGCCTGGCTGGTGCCTGGGCTAGGGCATCTTTGTATCGGTTTGCACGCTCGAGGCCTCATTTTCCTTGTGGTGATCACGGCTACCTTCTGGGGCGGGATCGCGATCGGCGGGGTCAAATCGACTGTGGGACAGCGCCGCTGGTGGCTGATGGCCCAGATGTGCGCCGGGTCGCATGCCTTGGCGGCGTGGAGCTGGGGCAGGTCTTTGCCCGAGCTCTCTCGCGAAGAGCCGTCGCCTTACCGGGCGGTCTGGCCGGCTGACGACGTTGCCGTGGTCTATACCGGAGTGGCCGGCATGCTGAACCTGCTGGTCATCTTTGACGTACTGGTTCGTGCCGAGAGGGCCGGCGCTCCTCAGGCGCACACGCGTTCTCCCCCTGGGAGGCTGTCAGGGTGAGTACGTTGCTAGCCGCCATCTTCACCGAGCCGATCCACATTCAGCGGTGGCAGCAGACGCTCCTTCTGCTGCCCTTGTGTCTGAGCATCAGCATCGTTTACAAGACTACCAAGTGTACCGAGCTGCGCCAGGTGCCGCTCGCCGCGCTTGCCCTGTGGGTGACCATCGTGGCGGGCGTGTACCTGGTCGGCGTGGGTCTGTGGGCCGTGTACGGGATTCTTGGCTGATCCGGTTTGGCGCGGGCCGTCATTTTCCACCGCTGGTCGGCGCATCACCAGCGGGCAGATTCGCTTTGCTCAGCACGGTCCAGATTCCGGTGCAGTTGTTACCAGCCGGAGCGGCGCCGTCACAGCGGCTGATTGCCCAGGGGCCTGCCCTCGCCGCGACCCGTCGAGCCAGAATTCTGTGATGGTTCGAGATTTGCGGAACCCGTATAATCGCCTGCCCGCAATGTGGGGCATGGTATGCATCGGATGTGCCGCTCTGCTGTCCCGGCGGTGCGGCGCCTGGTTGACTGCACACGGATAGGAGAGTGAACTCATGGCAGGGAACCTTCGAAACCTAGCGGCTGCGGCCTGCGTGGCGGCCGTTTGTCTTGCGGCGACTGACAGCGCTAGCAGCGCCACCAAGGGCGTGCTCGACGTGGCCCCGGCGGATGCCGCCATGGTTGCCGTGGCGCACAAGCCCAGCGACTTCTTCGACCGCGCGCTACGCGTCATCGCCATCTTCGAAGAGTCGGCCAAAGACCAGACCATTCAACAGAGGCTCGAGGTCCTGACCGGGCTGAGCGAAGGGATTGATGTCGCCAAGGACTTCGGCGTGATCATCCTTGATGCTGACTCCGAAGCGGTCTGGGCTTTCACCGTCGATGATGCTGACGCTTGGAAGAAAGCCTACTCGCCGCAGAAGACAGAGGGTGGCATCAACAAACTGGACGTGGATGGCAACGAGCAATTCTCTGCCACTATCGAGGGCATGACGCTGGTCTCCACCCACGAGAACTCGCTGAAGAGGTGCCTGGCGTCCGAGCGGGCACTGAGTGGCGCTCTGTCGCCCGGCGGGCTAATCGCGGCTGGTAGGGGAGACGTTTACGTCCACATCAACATGGCCCCACTTCGCGAGCAGCTTCTGGCCGGTGTGCTCGAGCTTTCCGAGACGCTCAAGCAGTCGACGATGGAGTTTCCGGGCGCCACCGGCCTGGACGAGGCGGGCCTGGCCGTGGTCGAATGTTTCCTCAGCGGGCTTCAGACGATTATCGCCGAAGCCGAGACCGTGGACCTCGCAGCGCGTATCGAGCCTGAGTACCTGCGGCTGCTGCACGTGCACGGCTTCAAGCCGGACGGCAAGGTGGCCGGGCACCTCAGTGCCGTTAAGCATGCCGGCCGCGACATCCTGCGCGGACTGCCAGACATGCCTTTCCTCGTGGCTTTTGCCGGCGAATTCGAAGCCGTCGATCCGGAAAGGCCGGGCCTAATGGAGACAATGGTCCGCCAAATGATGGAGCTGGCTCCGATCAAAGAGCAGCTCTCGGAGGAAGATCGGACAGCCTTGGACAGGGCGACCAAACAGCTCTACCGAAACCTGACCGGGTTCAACGCCCTGGTTAACTTCGGCGTGCCGGGCCCGGGGATGTCCTTCGCTGGGCATTATCTAGTGACTGACGCGAAGGCCGCCCGTCACGCGATGGAAGGGATGATGAAGTTTGCCTCGGCGAAGGTCGCCGTGCTCGGCATGCAGGCGGGCATGGAAAAGCTGCCCGAACCGGTGAAGATCGGCGGCGTCGATGTGGACGTGTACAAATACGAGATCACCACGACGGCGCCCGCCCAAGACAATCCCTTGGTCATGATGCAGCAGCAGATGATGAAGAAAATCTATGGCCAGAACCCGCGCTTCTATCTGGCGCCGCGCTCAAAACACGCACTAGCGATGAGCTTCGCCGACGACCAGGTCGCCAGGCAACAGATGGAAGCCCTGTTTGCCGGCAAGAACAAGCTGCGCGACGCAAAGCATGTGGCCGAGACCTTGGGCCAGCTACCCAATGCCGCCGACATCGTCGTCCTGGTGGATCCCGCTCGGTGTGTGACCGCGATCCAGGGGATGATGATGTCGATTATGGGCGGCCAGGCGCCTCCAGAGATGGCTACGCCGACTGTCGCGCCGTTAGGCTGGGCGTGCTGCCTTGACAAGAGCCGCGTGCGCGGCGAACTCGTTCTGCCTATCAAGACCATCGAGGTGCTCGCCGATCTGTTACGCGCCTTGGCCGCACCGGCGACAGCGCCCGCTACGGCGGAAGCGGAGTCCAGCGGCGAGCGAGGAGGAGAATGAGCCTGGCGG
>CAYGAN010000009.1:0-7991 GCA_964347585.1 uncultured Planctomycetales bacterium
CGGCCGGTCCGTAACCGCTCTACAACCCGGATCCCATGTGGGGGTAAGGGGGCCTTCTGCGCCGCGCCCGGCCTGGCGGCTCCCACCGACCTGACCAAGCCGTCATCGCCATCTCGCCCGGAGGAGAGACGAACTCTCATGAATAATCCGGGTTAGACAAGTCCGACGGGGGCTCGTCCAGGCGCAGCACTCGTTATGGCCAGCCCGGGGAAGGCGACTTGGGCCGGCTCATCCGGGCGGGGGCGGGGGATCAGTCAAGCAACTCTTGGACTTCGGGTTCCTCGTCAACCATCCAGCGCTCGATCTGGCTGATCTTTGGTACCCCTCTGGTACTGTGAGCATGTCCGTTGATAACCAGGGCCATTGTCACTGCATCATCTGTCGGCCTGCGATCGCGGAACTCGGGCAGCAAGCCTAATCGACGAGAAGCCTCTTCCGCTGCGGCCAACAACTGATCGCGTTTCTCGGTGTCTGGAGCAACAACTTCGACAACCATCAGGGAACTCCTCTATTCCAGGGCTCACATCGGTGGAATCCGACCTGAGCAGCATTGGCGTTTGCATCCCTCATTCATAGCAAGCCGCATGCCGATCAGCTGAGTACCACCGCCTAGCGCCCGGCACGAGGACGAGTCCGAGCCCTATGTAGTCGGCATGCCGTCGCCATGACGATCAAGCAACTCACAACCCGCGGCGGTCGTCCCGCGTAGCTAATAAGAATCGCACAATATACCACACATATCGGCCGAATCTCAAACACAAATCCCGGTTTTCTGGCCGGTAACGTCGGGCCCAGTTACTTGACTCGCCCCGCCCCGAACACCAAGATTGAAGTCATGGATGTGCCGGAACATGTTATGCTTCGGGCGCCCCTGCCTGGGCAGCTCATCCGGTTCGCCGAGGTATTCGGCAACGAGCGGCCGGTCGAGCTGGAGATCGGCTGCGGGAAGGGCGGATTCTTACTCCGCCAAGCCCGGGAAAATCCGCACCGCAATTACTTCGGGATCGAGTGGGCGAACAAATACTACAGATACGCTTCAGACAGGATCGTCCGCTGGGGCGTGCAGAACGTTCGTCTCATGCGGACCGACGCTCGTTATTTCATGATTCACCAGGTGCCCAGCGAGTCATTGGCTGCCCTGCACATATACCATCCTGATCCCTGGCCGAAGAAGCGGCATCACAAACGTCGGCTCTTCCAGCCGGAGTTCGTCGCGGCGGCTGTCCGATCGCTGCAACCCGGGGCCAAGTGGGCCATCCAAACCGATCATGCCGAGTACTTCGGGTTGATCTGCGCGCTCCTGCGGGCTCGGCCGGAGCTACGTCCTGTGGACTTCGCCGTCGACGGCTCCTCCGACTGCCAACGAGCCCCCGAGACCAACTATGAGGTCAAGTACCAGCGCGAGGGCAGGAAGATCTTCCGCCTAGTGTTCATCAGACTTGCCTCCGGTCAGCCAGGGCCTGAAACGGCGGGAGCTGCGGCTCGATTCGCCTTTGACCCGTCGCGGGCTGCGGGATAGACTAATCGAGTCGCGTTGTTGAATCGTTCACCGCAGTGACCTCCTCGCCATAATCACTCCGGGGACTTGGCTTGTGCGTTGCAATCGTCTGTTTGTTGTGATCGGTGCCGCTGTAGCGTTTGTCTTCTGTGGCGCGGACACGGCGCTGGCGTGGGGACCGGCCACCCATGTCAAGCTTGCCTGCGATCTATTGGACCGGCTATCGCTGCTGCCCGTAACGGCGGCTGCTCTGCTCGGCCGGTACGCGGTCGATTTCATTTACGGCAACGTGGCCGCGGACGTGGTGTTCGCAAAGCGGCTCAGCCGCATTCGATTGTTGTGTCATCACTGGACGACCGGCTTCTCGCTGCTTGAAAGCTCCTCTACTGATCGGAGCCGGGCGTTTGCCTTCGGGTACCTGGCTCATCTAGCAGCGGATAGCGTCGCCCACAACAAGTACCTCCCGCGTCAGATGACTGCTACCGGCTCGACGATTCACTTCGGACACTTCTACTGGGAGCTGCGGGCGGACGCGGTCGTCGAGGCCGGGTATTGGCTTCAGCTGCGGCGGATGATGCAGCGTCGCTTCGCCGACCACGAAGAGCTGCTGGCCGATCGCCTCACGGAGACGCTCCTGCCGTTCGACGTCAACCGGCGACTGTTCAGCCAAGTGAACCTCCTGTTTTGCCGCGACGGCTGGCAGCGTACAGTGCACCTATGGCAACGCAGGTCGCGGCGCGGCTTATGCCGGCAGCTTCTGGGCGATTACCGGGATGAGTGTCTCGAACGCATGGTCCGCTTGCTGTGCGAACAGGACGGCTGCTCACTGCTGCACGAAGATCCGAGCGGCAGTTCGACGATCGGCTTTGCCAAGCTTCATCGCCGTCACGTGCGCCGCATCGTTCGCGCGGGCTTGCCCGCGGAACCCGTTGTCAGCCACGCGCTTGCCAGCCATGCCCCAGCCATCTTGTCCGATCGCAGCAATGCCGCCTGACTTGGTGGCATTGCGGGGCTCGTGATGGTCGGTCGCGACGGGGGGCGGCGGCGCCAGACGGCCAGTCCGGCCGAGCCGCGGGACGGAGGGATCATCCCTCAAGGGAACACGCCGCGAACGAGCCGGCGGCGCGGTACATGGTTAGGACGTTCTCCAGCGGCGTGTCGGGTTGGATGTTATGGGCGGGGGCGAGGATAAGCCCGCCGTGGCGACCGACGATCTCGATGCGCTGGTGAACTTCGGCCTCGACATCGGCGGCCGAGCCGAACGGAAGCGTTTGCTGAGTGCTGACCGTTCCGTGCCAAGCCATTCGGTCACCGAAGAGGGCTTTGAGCTCGGCGGGGGCCATGCCGGCTGCTTCGGGCTGGACCGTGTCGTAGATTGAGACGCCGGTCTCGATCAGATCGGCCATGATCAATCTATTCGATCCGCAGGAATGCAGCATCAGAGGGATGCCGGCGCTGGCGGCGAGCTCGGCGAACTGTCTGAGCTTGGGCTGAAAGAGCTTTCGCCAGCACTGACGACTCATCAGCAGCGACCGTTGAGAGCCGTAATCGTCGCCGACGAAAAGGATATCAATCAGACCATCCGCGGCTTCGAGGCTGCGGGTCATGAGTTCCAAATAGAAGTCCTGTCGCTTCTGCATGCAGGCCAAGCCGATCGGATCCTCCAATCCGATATCCAGGAGGGTCTGCTCGACGCCACGCCCGCGAGCTGTCCCGTTGATCAGGTCCATGACCCCCGGACTGCCGAGGACGGCGGCGTAGTTGCCGGCCCGGCGGCACTGCTCGGCGAGGTCGCTGTAGTCGTACCAATCCGGTGACGGCCACGGGTAGCTTTCGACATCTTCAAGGGCTTCGAATTCAGCGAAGGGCAGGTACGTCGCCTCGGAGTACCGACCCGTCGCGAACTCGACGCTGGAATACCCTACGCCCCACACGTCGAGCTTGCTCCCGTCGGGCGCGAAGCCGCGGTCCGGGCCTGTGTAGCGCGGGGCGACGCTGCGAAGGTCAACGCCCAAACGCTCCAACAATCCCTCGTAGGTGGATAGCTCGAGATGGGCAGTCAGTTGTTGGATGATTTCGGCCGTGGCGGCGAAGTTAACGGGCACGCGATCAGTCGGTTGATGATTGATCGCTGCTAGGACGCGGTCTTTGGGACGCATCAGGGCCGCTCCAACACCTGCGGGCTCGGCCCACTATAGCACACAGGGGCACAAGGGCGTAGGCGGGGCGGCGATGCTGTGAACGTGAAGTTCCGGGTGACAACCTGAGGCGGCTCATGGCCGAACGGACCGCGAGCGGCACAACGCCAACGAGCGGCTCGCGTCCGTCGCGGCCGCTCGCATGGCTTGCCATACTTCCCCCCAAGAACCGGAAAGCACCGCATCCGTGGCGCAGAATGCAGAATGCAAAACCATGATGTTCGGCCAAGGGCCCTGCTTCCCGTAACGAGCGGCCCAGGATTAGAGAACTCCCCGCGCGCGGAGAAGTCATCGCGCCGTCCCTGCATAGCCATCGCGGCGGCGGGACAGACACGATCGCTCGATGTCCCCCCTACCAGAGCCGTCCGGGCGGGCAGCCGACAGCTCGGTGGGCTGCTAACCCGCCGGCTGCCGCAGAGCCAACGTAAGATATAAACGTGGGTCGGTCAAACAGTGGGACGATTCCGGACAAGACATTGTGGCGGGACCGGTGGGGCCGAGCGACGCCGCGGTGCGGCGGCAGCGCCTGGCGCTACTTGCTTCCACCAAGCAGCTTCCCAAACAGGCTGCCGTTGCCCATTCGGGATGGAGCGGCGGACTCTCCGCAGGCCAGTAATCGTCTGGCTAGGTCTGCGATGGCCGTCCGAACCGGATCGCTACGGCGGTCGGCCATTATCGGGCGTCCGTAGTCCAGCGCGGCAGCCGCAAGGCCGTAGTCGTTCGGGATCTGGGCGAAGGGCGGTTGACTAAACTGCTTCTCGAGATCTTCAACTTGCACCCGGGCGATGTTGCGCTTGTAGCGGTTCACGACGATTTTGATCTGTTCTTGGCTAAGACCCGCACACGCGAGAGCGCCGCAAAGGCGGATGCCGTTCCGTACGCTCGGCACGGTCAGTTGAACGACCAGCAGGACGAGGTCGCTTTGCTCCACCACGGCCATCCCGAGCTCATTGAAAGCTCGTGGCGCGTCTATGAAGATATTCTCACAAATGCTTGGGAGGATCTGAAGCGCGCGGCTGACCGATTCGGTCGAGACGGCAGCGGCTTCACCGATAGTACTGGGCCGAGGCAGGACCGAGACGTTATCCGCAAT
This sequence comes from uncultured Planctomycetales bacterium, assembly GCA_964347585.1. Taxonomy (GTDB): domain Bacteria; phylum Planctomycetota; class Phycisphaerae; order UBA1845; family CAYGAN01; genus CAYGAN01. Next base: position 4,790 of record CAYGAN010000009.1, read on the forward strand.
GCCGGTGAGCGCGGTCTCCAACAAGGTAGCATCGAGTTCGTCGGCTGCCCCGCACACGTCCGCCAACGTATGCCGAGGTGAACAGTCGAAGGCGCTGGCCACGTCGCCGAACTCCATGTGCAGGTCAACAATGGCGGTACGTTGTCCCGTCTGCCGGGCCGTCTCCAGCGCAAGGTTGCAGGCAAGCGTCGTGGCGCCGACGCCGCCGCTGGCGCCGATAACCGCAACGCGCCGTCCCATCGAGGCGAGAGGTGCCCGTCCAGCGGCGATGCGCTGCACCGCGCGGGCAAGATCGTCCGGATCGACCGGTTTGCACACGAATTGTTGGCACCCCGAGCGCATGGCGCTGATGATCGTGTCGGGGTCTGTTCGCGCGCTGATGCCCAAGATGCCCACGTCCGGGAATTGCGAGGCGATCTGGTCGATGATGGCAATACCCTGTTTGACGTCCGGATCGAGATGAGCGGCGATCAAACCGACCGGCACACGCCGCAAGGTGTTGGCCAGCCCCCGAGCATCTGCCTCCACCGAGACCACCTTAACGTTCGCGATGGATCTGACCAGCTTCTGCAGTTCGTCGGAGGCAGTCAGGTCGGCGCTGTATAGGCAGACGTTGATCCTCGGGGTCATATCGGACTCGCCTCGGCAGGCGCGCTGCCGCGCGCAGTCCATATATCGACCAGGTCGCTGCGGGCCATTCGATCAAATCAGCTCAAGGCCACTTGCTTCTGGGCGCGATCGTGATATTATCCGGCTATGGGACGGACCCTGGGAGCCACGTCAGCCAGGATGGCCTAGCCTGCCATGACTGCCAGACGCTCGAATCGATCCTCCAAGGGACAATTGACGCTGACCTTCGGCGGCGGGAGGTCGGCCGGGCCAAGAACGAGGGCAAAGAACGCGGGCGGGCGGCACGCGGGGGCACGCCGTCGCCGAAGCCGACAGCCATCGTCCGCTCCTGGCCCAAAGGGCGCCACAGTCGTTGACCACCGGACGGCTGAGGTGCTTGCCCAACACCAGCGAGAGATCTCCGTCTCGGAGTTCTTCGCCAAGAACAGGCATCTGCTGGGCTTTGACAACAAGCGCAAGGCGCTATTGACCAGCGTCAAGGAGATGATGGACAACAGCCTGGATGCCTGTGAGGAGGCCGGCGTCCTGCCCGATATCGACGTGATGGTGAAACAGAACGGGGAAGATCGATTCCGGATCGTCGTCAAAGACAACGGCCCAGGCATCGTCAGACAGCAGATCCCCAACATTTTCGGCAAGTTGCTGTATGGGTCGAAGTTTCACCGGCTGAAGATGTCGCGAGGTCAGCAAGGCATCGGCGTGAGCGCTGCGGGCATGTACGGGCTGCTGACCACCGGCAAGCCCATCCGCATCATCTCGCGGACGGGTCCTCGCAAGGAGGCCCATCACTACGAGATCGCTATCGATACCAATAAGAACAAGCCCGAGATCATCCTGGACGAGCCCACCGAGGCGGCCTTTCCGCATGGCACGCACGTGGAGATCGAACTGGAGGCCAGCTACGGCAAGGGCCGACAATCGGTTGACGAATACCTCGAGCAGACGGCCATCGCCAACCCGCACGCGCAGATCGTCTATCACTCGCCGCTCGGTAAGCGAATTGAATTCCCCCGGGCCACTGAGGTCATTCCGGCTCAACCTCGCGAGATCAAACCTCACCCCTACGGGATCGAGCTCGGGCTATTGATGAAGATGCTCAAGAACACGCGGTCCACGAAGTTGGGCACGTTTCTCAAGCAGGAGTTCAGCCGGGTCACCGCCAGGGTTGCCAGACAGATCGCCGAGAAGGCCGGCCTGACCCCCAAAACGTGGGTCAAGCAGATCGGCCCGGGGGAAGCCGAGGCGCTATACCGTGCAATCCAGACCACGCGGATCATGGCCCCGCCGACGGACTGTTTGGCCCCGATCGGTGTGCAACAGATCTTGGCGGGATTGCTCAAGGAGTTGAAGGCGGAGTTCTTCACCGCGGCCACACGTGCTCCGAGCGTCTATCGCGGTAATCCGTTCCAGATCGAGGTGGGTTTGGCCTACGGCGGGAAGCTGTCCGCAGAGGAGTCTGCCAAAGTCATCCGGTTCGCCAACCGCGTGCCTCTGCTGTATCAGCAGTCGCATTGCACGATCTTCAAGAGCGTGGTTGAGACGAACTGGCGCTCCTACGGGCTCCAGCAGGGCCGGGGGTCTCCGCCCTTCGGGCCACTGATTATCATGGTTCACATGGCCAGCGTGTGGGTCCCGTTCACCAGCGAGTCGAAGGAGGCCATCGCAGACTACGACGAGATTCGCAAGGACATCAAGCTGGGCCTGCAAGAGTGCGGCCGGAAGCTGTCGGCCTACCTGAGGCGTCGCCAGCGCCAGCGCCGCGAAGGCGAGCGGCGCAGCGTCTTCGCCAGATACATCGGCGAGGTGGTCAACGCCGTCGATACGATCACGCCGACCAATAAGCAGCGGCTCCGCAGAGATCTGATGGCTGTCGCGCGCCGCCGGACCGCGGAGGCGGACGTCGAGCTTGACGAATCCGGCAAGCGGATCAAGAAGAAAACGCCCGACGATGCCGATTCGCTCGGCGAAGACACCATCATCGTCCATCGCGACGAAGCCCAGTCGCCTCAGCAAGACCTCTTTGGCGGCCGAGCGGACGCCGAGGAGCCAGCCAGGCCCGCAGCTGCCCGGCGGCCACGCAACGCGAAACGAAGACGCCGACGAGCGTCATGAAGCATGCGTCATGTGTCGTGATTGGAGGTTCGATCGCGTTATAGCGCGATGCGGGGAGACGAACTCTCGGGAGTAGGGACCTGCGATGGCCAGGAAGCGGGCAACGACGACGCGCCGCCCACGGCGCGACCGGCGAGGTGACACGGGCAAGAAGCTCGTCGCGATGGCCGAGACGATCATCAAGCAATCCCGCGCGCGCAGCGACCCTTTCGTGGACATCCCGACGCGGACGTTGAGCAACGTAAGCTACAACGAGCGGCGCCGTATTATCGAGATGGGTCGTGCCAAACAGCGGCGCCAGTTCTTCTCCCTCGGTCAGGCGCGCAAATTCATGCAGACCGTACTGATCGCCTCGGGGTGCAAGCAGCTTGTTGACGCGGGGAAAACGACCAGCATCCGAGGCCTGTTTTACCTGACGAAGCATACGATCGAAGGCACGAAGGAGAAGACCTTCGACAAT